>JACRLF010000021.1 GCA_016235365.1 Deltaproteobacteria bacterium
CTGGACAACGACCCCGTGGACCCTCCCGGCAAACCTCGCCATAGCGCTCCACCCGGAGCTTGAGTACGCGCTCGTATCCGTGGGCGATGAGGCGTATATCGTTGCCGCCGGGCTCCTTGACTCCATAGCCGGGAAGTTCGGCTGGGAGGGCGCAGGGCGGAAGACGCTCAAGAAGTTCTTTTACAGGGACATCGAGGGGCTCAAGGCACGGCATCCGTTTATAGAGCGGGACTCCGTGGTCCTGCCCGGAGGGCATGTGACGCTCGAGGCCGGAACCGGGTGCGTCCATATCGCGCCGGGCCACGGACAGGAGGACTACGAACTCGGGCTCAGATACGGGCTCGACATATACAACCCCGTGGACGATTCCGGCAGGTTCACCAAGGACGTGCCCGAGTTCGAGGGCCAGTTCGTCTTCAAGGCGAACGAAGGGGTCATAGAGCTTCTCAAATCAAAGGGCAGGCTCATACTGAGGGAGGATATAAGGCATTCCTACCCCCACTGCTGGAGGTGCAAGAACCCGATAATCTTCCGCGCGACAGAGCAGTGGTTCGCCTCCATGGAGGCGGGGGGGCTGAGGGAGAAAGCCCTCAAGGCCATAGACTCGGAAGTGCGCTGGATACCGTCGTGGGGCAGGGACAGGATATACAACATGGTGCTGAACAGGCCGGATTGGTGCCTGTCGAGGCAGAGGGCCTGGGGCGTGCCTATCCCGGCGCTCAAGTGCGGCTCGTGCGGGCGGTCGTTCATCGAGCCCTCTCTTCTCGACAGGCTCACCGGCCTCTTCGAGGAGGAAGGGGCGGACATCTGGTTTGAAAAAGAGCTCGAAGAGCTTCTTCCCGGCGGGGCCGCGTGCCCGGGGTGCGGAGGCAAGGAATTCACGAAGGGCACGGACATCCTCGACGTCTGGTTCGACTCCGGGGTGAGCTTCGCGGCGGTGCTGGAGAAAAGGGGCAACCTCAAGTTCCCGGCTGACCTGTATCTCGAGGGGAGCGACCAGCACAGGGGCTGGTTCCACTCCGCCCTCCTCGCCGACCAGCACAGGGGCTGGTTCCACTCCGCCCTCCTCGCATCCATCGGCACAAGGTCTACACCTCCGTACAAGGCGGCCCTGACCCACGGCTTCGTCGTTGACGGCTCAGGCAGGAAGATGAGCAAATCGATAGGCAACGTCATAGCCCCGCAGGAGGTCATCAACAGGTACGGGGCCGAGGTCCTCAGGCTCTGGGTCTGCGCCGAGGACTACAGGGAGGACATCCGCATATCGGAAGAGATACTGAAGAGGCTCTCGGAGGCGTACAGGAGGATACGGAACACCTTCAGGTACATCCTCGGGAACCTCTATGACTTCGACCCGGACAAGGACCTAACGGCCTACGATGGGCTCGAAGAGCTCGACAGGCTGACGCTCCACCGGCTCGCGAAACTCACCGGACGGGTCAGGGACGCCTACGACGGCTTCGAGTTCCATACCATATACCATTCGGTCCACAACTTCTGCACCGTGGATTTGAGCGCCTTCTACCTCGACATACTCAAGGACAGGCTCTACACCAGCGGCGCCGGGTCCGGGAAGAGGCGCGCGGCCCAGACGACCATCTACCACGTGCTCGACCACCTGGTGCGGATGATGGCCCCCATACTGGTCTTCACCACCGACGAGGCGTGGGCAACCATGCCGGGCAAGAGGGCGGAGAGCGTCCACCTCTCCGCCATGCCTGAGGTGAATAAGGCGTGGCTCGACCCGGCGCTTGAGGACAAGTGGGAGACTCTGCTCAAGGTAAAGGAGGGGGTCTCAAAGGCGCTGGAGACGGCCCGCCGGCAGAAGGTCATAGGCCATCCTCTCGACGCCAAGATAACCATATACCGGCCTGAAGAGGCCAAGGCGTCAAAGGACCTCGACAGGCTCAAGGCCCTGCTCGCAGAGGAGGAGAAGGCCCTTGAAGAGATGCTCATCGTTTCCCGGCTCAGGGTCAGGACGGAAGAGGAGCCTGTAGCGAAGGAAGGGGTCATATACAGCGAGTCAGAGGACCTGCCAGGCTTCAAGCTCAAGATAACCGTAGAGGCGGCGGACGGCGAAAAGTGCGAGCGGTGCTGGCGCTACAGCCCTTCGGTCGGCTCGGACAACACGCACCCGACGATCTGCGGACGGTGCATGGAGGCGTTGAGATAAAGAACTCTCCCGGATTGAAGACGGCCCTGGTCACGGCCGTGGCCGTGGTCGTTCTCGACCAGTTGACAAAGCTCGCCATCGTCAGGGCCATGCACTTGAATCAGATAATGGAGGCGGTCCCAGGGCTCCTTGACATCGTCTTTTTCAAGAACACGGGCGCGGCCTTCGGCATCTTTACGGACGGGGGGTGGGTGCGCACGGTCCTGCTCTCGGCCACGTCCATTGCCGCGATAGCCGTGATGGGCTTTCTCATCCGGCAGTCCAGGAGCGCGCTCATGACCTTCGCGCTCTCACTCATAACGGGCGGGGCCGCAGGCAACCTCATAGACAGGGTACGGCTGGGGGCGGTGGTCGACTTCCTCTACTTCCATGTGGGCAAGTACTACTGGCCGGCCTTCAACGTGGCTGACTCGGCCATAACCATCGGGGTCTTCCTTGCGATCATCTCCTACATGAAGGAACAGAGGGAATGAACATGCATAGCGAGCGCACAGCCCGCAGCTTGGCTTTGGGGTCAAGCGAGCGAATCGGATATAGGTACTTCCTTACATGTCGAAAATTCCCCGCGGAAAAGCCGCGGGGAGCTTCAAGGGAGGCGCGGCAGGCCGCGCTTAATTAGGCCCCGAAGGAAACATTAAAAACCCTTGCCTGAAACGGGCGGCTTTCCGCCGCCGGACGCGGTCAGCGCGAGCTCCGGCTCGACGTCCATACCGATCCTCTTAAGCTCCCTCACGACGAACTCGCTCAGCAGCTTCCTCTCATCTCCGGTCATGGATGTGAACATTATCCCGTACCCGCCGAAGAGCGTCTTTGTGGCCACCTCCGTGGTAGACCACTTGACGATGCCCTTGATATCGAAAAGCCTATCCACCGCCGTCAGAGAGAACTTGAGGCGTATGAGCGAGCCGGTGAGGATGTCGGCCTTGGTGTGCAGGAACGCGCCTGATTCGCTGACATTGAGGAGAAAGCCCGTGCGCGTCAACTCCCCTATGCTGAAGTCCACCGGCACCGATACCGGCACGCGCTCCCTGGGGGCGCCCTGCTGTATCTTGTCCGGGAATAGGGCCCTGTTGACCCTGAATATTATCTGCTCCGGGGTGAACCCCTTGGTCATCAGCCCGGCGGCGCCGAGGCCTTTGAGGTTTTCCGTCACCTGGCTCAATTCATAGACGCCCGTTATCGCGAGCACCGGGAACTTGCCCTCGTATCCGTTCTCCTTCATCCACTTCAATACCCCGAAGCCGTCTATATCCGGCATCTGGAGGTCGAGTATCAGGAGGTCTATGCCGTTTGAGTCTATCTTTATCTCGTTAATCACCTCCCTGCCGTCCTTTGCGAACCTGACCAGGTGCCCGGCCTCTATCAGTATGTCG
Source organism: Deltaproteobacteria bacterium (assembly GCA_016235365.1). Taxonomy (GTDB): domain Bacteria; phylum Desulfobacterota; class GWC2-55-46; order GWC2-55-46; family GWC2-55-46; genus JACRLF01. Next base: position 3,547 of record JACRLF010000021.1, read on the forward strand.
CTCAACTTGGTCCTGAAAAACACGCTGTCGTCGGCTATCAGGATATTCTTGGAATCTTCGGTTATCATAACGGTCCTTTCTGAACAAACCTGTTATTGCCATTGAGATACGGACTCCGGGTGGGAATTGCCCCAGGGGCCGCAACGAAATGGCGGCTGTTTGAGTTCTCCAGCGTCATGGCGGAGTGTCCCTTTGACGACGGCGGTCTCACGCTGAGGTTCCGTATGGGTGCTTTTTTAACGTTCTGAAGGCCCCGGGGGTTTAAAACCCGGGGGTAATTAGGTGTCCAGGGTGTGTGATCGAAGAAGAGTATGGTGATTATACAACTTATTCCCGAAAAAGACAAATGAAAAAAGCCCGCATGGGCCGTGCCTTACAGCCGCCCCCATCGCCCCTATCCCCCCTCTTACTACCTATCGCCCCCTGCCCCACGGCCCCTCCACCCCCCGGCCGTCAATCGTTCTTGGGCAGCTCCCATGTGGCGTAGTCGCATTTAGGGTAATTGGAGCAGCTGAAAAATACCCTCCCCTTTTTCGTCCTGCGCTCCACCAGCGTGCCTCCGTCGTCGTTGGGGCACGGGATGCCGGTGGAGTACGGGAGCGTCGTCTTGCACGCCGGGTAATCGGAGCACGCCAGGAACTTGCCGAACCTGCCGCTCTTGACCGCCATGAGCTTGCCGCACTTGGGGCAGGGGGTCGTGGTGGTCTCGGCCACCCTCTCAACGGCCGCCACCTTGCCGTGCTCGTCTATCGTAAAGTCCTTCGTGTTCTTGCACTCCGGGTAGCCGGAGCAGGCCAGGAACTTGCCCTTCCTCCCCCATTTTATGACCATCATCTTCGAGCACTTCTCGCAGAGTATGTCGGTAGGCGTCTCCTCGGCCTTCACGTTCTTCATGTCTTTTCTCGCCTTCTCAAGGCTGTCCTTGAAAGGGTCGTAGAACTCCTGCATGGCCCGGCGCCAGGGGACCTTGCCCTCCTCGATCAGGTCGAGCTCCTCTTCCATGTGCGCGGTGAACTCGACGTCGAGTATCTCTGGGAAGCTGGTGATGAGCATATCGGTGACGAGGAAGCCGAGCTCCGTGGGCTTGAACTGGGTCTTCTCCTTCGTGACGTACTCCCTGTCCTGGATGGTGGAGAGTATGGCGGCGTACGTCGAGGGCCGCCCGATGCCCTTTTCCTCGAGCTCCTTTACCAGGGTGGCTTCCGTGAAGCGCGGCGGCGGCTGGGTGAAGTGTTGGGCGGGCGTGAGCTCCTTCAGGTCCACGGTGTCGCCTTTCTTGAGCAACGGGAGCTGGGCAACGCCCTCCTCTTCCTCGGTGTCCCTGCCCTCCACGTATACGGCCATGAAGCCGGGAAACTTGACCGTTGAGCCGGAGGCGTTGAAGGTATACTCCCGCGCCTCTATCTGCACCCTTGTCTGGTCGATGAGGGCCTGGGACATCTGGCAGGCTATGAACCTGTTCCATATCATCTGGTAGAGCCTGAACTGGTCCTTTGAGAGGCGCTGCTTGACGGCCTCGGGCGGATATTTGAAGTAGGTGGGCCTTATGGCCTCGTGCGCGTCCTGTGTCTTTTTCCTGGTCTTGTATATATTGGCCCTGGCGGGGAGGTACCCCTGCCCCCACTTATCCAGTATGAACGCCCTGGCGCCCTCCACGGCCTCGGTCGAGATGCGCGTCGAGTCGGTCCTCATGTAGGAGATGAGCCCCACGGGGCCAAGGGGGCCGCCGGGTTCCTCTTGATCTCCCTCGCCTCGACCTCCGCCACCGTGTATGCGGCCCCTTCGAGGTCCTTTAATACGGCCCCCGCCTCGTCCCCGTTCTTAAGCTCTATCTTCTTCCCGCCCTTCCTGGCGAGCTTCGCCGCGAAGACGGCCTTGCTCGAAGGCTCTTCAAGGAGGGCGGTTAAGGACCAGTACTCCACCGGGACAAAGGCCTGTATCTCCCTCTCCCTGTCGCACACGAGCCTCACCGCAACGGACTGCACCCTGCCGGCGCTGAGCCCCATCCTTACCTTGTCCCAGAGTATCGGGCTGACCTGGTACCCGACGAGCCGGTCGAGCACCCTTCTGGCCTGCTGGGCCTCGAATTTATTCCTGTCGAGCGCGCAGGGGTGGGCTATGGCGTCTTTTACCGCCTTCTCGGTTATTTCGTTGAAGAGCACCCTGTGTGTCTTCTCGTGCTTCTTGTCGACCTCTTCGGCTATGTGCCACGCTATGGCCTCGCCCTCCCTGTCAGGGTCCGGGGCGAGGTATATCCTGTCAGCGCTCTTGGACGCCTTCCTGAGCTCCTTTATGGTGTTGGCCTTGCCCTTTATCACCTCGTAGCACGGCTCGAAGTCCTTGTCTATCTCTATCCCGAGCTTGCTCTTCGGCAGGTCCTTGATGTGCCCGATAGAGGCGAGCACGACGAAGTCGCGCCCGAGGAATTTATTTATCGTCTTTGCCTTTGCAGGCGACTCCACTATGACAAGAGACTTTCCCATGTTTTATAAAGACCCTTTTCTCCTGATTTCAAGACATGTTGACGCCAACAGGCGGCGGGTACAGACGGATTATAGCACAACTCCGGAATTTCCACGCATACGTATATATATGACAGGCGCGCCCGGTCGCGGCACCGCTTCACACGCGCCTCGAAAAACGCTTGCCAGGGAACTGCTTTACCATCCCCTTGATCTCCATGCCGAGGAGGATTGAGGATATCCGCGCAGGGGGTAAGCCGGTGCGCTCGGTTATCATGTCTATATGGGCGGGGTCGTCCCCGAGCGCCTTCAATACCTCCCCCTCTTCGCCCCCCACGCGCGGCCGCTCTTTTTCCAGGGGGGCCGCGGAAAATGGTATCGAAAGGGCCTTGAGCACGTCGGAGGCGGACTCGACAAGTTGGGCCCCGTCCTTGATGAGCCCGTTCGTCCCCGCGCTCTTTAACGAGGTCGCCTGCCCTGGAACGGCCATCACCTCCCTATTGTACTCGAGGGCGAGGCGCGCCGTCATAAGCGCACCGCTCCTTCGCGGGGCCTCGACCACGACCACCCCCAGGGACAGCCCGCTTATTATCCTGTTCCTCATCAGAAAATGATGCGGAAGCGGCGGGGTTGCGAGGGGGAACTCGGAGATCAAGACCCCTTTGCCGCAGATCTCCTCATAGAGCCTGTTGTTCTCCTTCGGGTAGGCGACGTCAACCCCTGTGCCGAGGACCGCCGCCGTGGCCCCTCCCGAGGCAATGGCGCCGTTGTGCGCGGCGGTGTCGCACCCGCGGGCCATGCCGCTTACCACCGTTACTCCGGAGGAGGCGAGCCCCTTTGCGATGTCTTCGGCCATCCTGAGCCCGTAGTGCGACGGACGCCTCGTGCCTACCACGGCTACGGATGGAGCGCTTAAGTCGCGGCCCGCGCCCTTCATGTAAAGAAGGCACGGCGGGTCGCATATCTGCCTGAGCAACGGCGGGAACCGGGGGTCCAGGAAGGTAACGACCGTCACCTTGCGCTCCTCTATGAGCTCAAGCTCCCTCTCGGCCCACTCCCAGGCGCTGAATTCCCTGACGGCTTCGGCAAAGACGAACGAGAACGCCTCAAGCAGGCGACTGGGGGCTGAGAATATCTCTTCCGGTGAGCCGAACCTCTCCATAACGCCCTTGAGGTCGAACTGCCCTATGCCCCTGACCCTGCTCAGGGCAAGCCAGTACTTCAGAGCTTTTCCGTCCACCCGTCGACACCTGTCCCGCCTATAGGGTAAAATGAATCGGGGATGGCGGGCGCCGCCATCCCCGGAACCGGCAAAACGCTATCTATCAGGTTGCTGAAAAAGTCCCATCTGCTTTGTCGTCATCGGCGTTGAAGCTCCCCGCGGCTTTTCCGCGGGGAATCTTCGACATGTAAGGAAGTATCCATTTCCGATTCGCTCGCTTGACCCCTGAGCGGGCCTCGCGCTCGCTATGCATGTTCGTCATTGCGGCGTACAATACAAGTACGCCTTCCCATTGCAATTGTAAAAACGCAATGGGAGCCCTGCCTCACTTTCTCGACTCCTCGCATCTGTAACTTTTTGAGCAACCTGAATGAAATCTCCCTGGAGTGCAAACCACAGGGGTTACAGAACGTTAAAAAAATTTTGGGGTTTTCCGCATCCTGATAGGGTGCCTCTATCTTACTTCGCCTTTATCGTTGATACGCGGTCCCCGATATTCATCTGCTTGAGGCTGCTTATCACGACGCACGCCGAGGTCTCCTCCCCGGCCTCTATCACCATCATCGTGCCGAGTTCGATGGGTGGGAGCCCCAGCTTGCTCTTCCTGTCGATGGGGTCGGCTTCGTCCTTTATCTTTTCCCTGTATGCGCGCAGGAGGTTGCCCGTCTTGAGGCCGTCTTTAGCGCCCCTGTCTATGTAGACGATGTCGCCGGTCGAGAGCTCCTCCCTGTTTTCAAGAGAGGCCACCAGTACCCCGTCCACGGTCGTGCCGGCCTCTGACGCCGCCACTTCATAAGGCTCTTTGAACTCCTTCAGTAGCGCGCCGGGGTTTATCTCCTTGAACGACGTCTCTATCACGCCCTCCATGACTTCTCCCGTGCCGGTTATCCTGATAACGCCCAGGTTATCCACGATATTCCCGAGCCTCTTTTTGGTCACCGGGTGCTCCACCGCGCCGTCCACGACGTATACGGTGTAGAGCTTGCCTGCGCTTGCGTCCCCTCTGTCCTTGAACTTGAGGTATACGCCGTCCCCGGCGCTCAAATACATCTTGTCCACCTTTGAGCCGACTATCACGGCGCTCTCCCGCATAGCCTTATCGGTGACGAAGCCCTTCCTCCGGACCGCAAAGACAACGGCCTTCCGCCTCTCCGGAACGCCTTTTCCAGGCCCTTTCACGGCAGCCGCTTCGGCGGCCTCCTTCGGCGCAACGGCGGCCTCAGGCTTCGGCTGAGCCTCCGGCTCGGGTTCAAGCACAACGGCTTCACCGCCCGCCTTCTCTTCCTCGATGCTTACCACCGGGAGTTTTTCAACCTCGGCCTCTTTCCTGCCTATCACCTCTATCCCGTCCGGGGTGATCCTTACCACGTTGCCGGGGTATATGAGGTCGGGGTTCTTGATGTACGGGTTGAGCTTCCATATGACCGGCCACTTGAAAGGGTTTTTCATGAACCTCTTGGAGATATCCCAGAGGGTGTCGTGCTTGACTATAGTATAATAACCGGGCTCTTTTTCCTCGGGTCGGGCTTGAGCCTTTTCCTCCCCTGCGTTGCCGTCCCCGGCGTGCGCCGCAACTGAGGAAAGTAAAACCGCCATGGAAAATACGGCTAAGAATCTCTTCATCTCTGTCTCCTTGGGCCCGCCTGAGGCTCTCCGGGCCTTCTCTTTTTGCGCGGCGGCGCCATGGCGCCCCTCGTCCATCTATACGGCTCTTACTCCACCCTCTTATCGGCCATCTTATCAACGGTCTTTTTAGCCGTATCCGCGGCCTCTGAGCCTGGGTACTTCTTCATGACCTTATCGAGATACTCCCTGCCCCGCTCGATATCGCCCGTCTCCATATAGGCGAGCCCTATCTTCAACACCGCATCCGGGGCCTTGTTCCTGTTCGGGTACTTCCGCTCTACCTCCTTGAACCCGGCTATGGCCCTGGTAAAATCCCTTTCGGTGTAATACGTCTCCGCGGCCCAGTAAAGAGCGTTGTCTACGAGGACGTAGTCCGGGAACCTGTCCGCTATCTTCAGGAAGACCATGCGCGCGCCGGCAAGGTTCCCGGCGGCAAGGAACTCGTGTCCCTTTCTGTAGAGCGCATCAGGGGTCTGCGCCGCCTCCTTACCGCTATCCGCCCCCGCCGGGGACTGCGGCCCCGGACCCTCGGCGCTCGAAGCCTTTGCGTCCTGGGCCTTGGTGGCGGCGTCATCGCCCAAAGGCACCACCCTGAGCCCTTCAGGAGGGGCGGCAGGCATGGCCGAGAGCCTCTCTTTGCCCGCGGCCTCGTATTGCTCGACCTTTTCCTGGAGGAGACTTAATTTGGTGCTGAGGCGCTCTATCCTCGAATTCGTATCAACAAGCGAGGTCTTGAGGTTGTCTACGTCCCTGACAAGGGAGTCGGCCTTTTCCCTGTCGAGAGCGGCGCAGCCTGAGATGGATAGCGCGGCAAGCACGCATAAGATTGAAGGTCTGAACCTCATAATCAAAAAATTAATCTCCTTTTGCCCGCTTTGTCAAGCGGAATCTAACAGGTTTGCTGAAAATCTACCATTGCTACGCAGCTTTTTCAGTGATAGACGTCACCTCACCCGTTGGCCGCCGGATATCCGGCTTCGAGCGCCGAGGCCACCTTTTTGCCAAGCAGTACCTTGCCCTGCCCGGTTACGGCGGAAAAAAGGACCGGCTCGGTTAGGGGGATAGCCTTCTTTATGGCGGCTATCCTCGATGTCAACTGGTTCCTGGAGAGCTTGTCCACCTTGGTGAATACCGTAACCGCCGGGATGCCGAGGGCTTCTATCCATCCGTAGAGCCGCTCCTCGACGTCCCCGGCGTCCCTCCTCGGATCGAGGATTACGAACGCGCCACAAAGGGATGCGCGCCCCTTGAAATACCCCTCTATCATCTTCTCCCAGGACTTCTTCACCGAGAGCGGGACGCTTGAGTACCCGAACCCCGGCAGGTCTACCAGATAGAACCGGTTGTTTATCCGGTAAAAATTGATGGTGCAGGTCTTGCCGGGCCGCGAGCTCGTCTTGGCAAGCCCCTTCCTGTTCACAAAGGCGTTTATAAGGGACGACTTGCCTACGTTGCTCCTGCCTATCAGGGCTATCTCCGGGAGCCCGTCCCTGGGGCACTGGGAGGGGTCTACCGCGCTCTTTACGAATTCGGCGGACGTTATCTTCATGGATTGTGAGACGGCCTTTTTTAAACTGGCAATCAAAACCCGGCGTCTTAAAGTAGTATGGCGTGATGCATCCGGGCTGGCGGCCCGGCACGCAGGACGTGACTGCGTAGAGGTTCGGCTTGAGACGGCGGGACTCTCCCGCAGGGGCTTATCGCCCGCGGGATAGCACCCGTCGACCCCTTGCGCTGGCATCAATGGGTGTTCTCTATCTTTTCGGGGAATTCCCTGATTTCTTTATAGAAATCTTCCCTCCTGCCGCAGGCGTCGATGACCGAGACCAGGAGCTTGTTCGTCCTCTCCTGCTCCTCTATCAGCCTTTTGAGCAGTTTCTTGGTCCCGAAGACCGAAAAAGGCATGGCTATCCAGAGGATGAAGACCGTGCCTATGGAGATGAGGAGGAAGACCGCGAAAGCGAGCAACACTATTATAGTCGTGTCGGTTAAGGCGCCCATAGGCCCCCCTTTTTTTGTTGTCCCCATCCGGGGAAGTGGAAAAATCGGCCGGGCCCTCAGCTCTCCACGGCCCCGATTGCGCCCCGGAGGACCCTTGCGGGCACGCCGTCCCAGGGGAGCTTCTCCTGGAACGCCGAGGCCATGTCCTTGAAGGTAACTACCCCCTGGCCAAGCTCGTCCGGGCCGAGGATCACGACGTATCGGGCGCCCAGTCTATCCGCCCTCTTCATCCTGTTCCTGAGCTGCCCGGTAGAGAAGTCCTCGGTAAGCTTAAGCCCCTTATCCCTCCAGTCCTTCAAAAGGGCGGCCCCTTTTTCTTCCGCCGGGGAGCCGAGGGCTATGAATACCCCGAGCGGGCGGACGGGCACGCCCTCCCTGATGATAAGGGCGAGACGCTCCATGCCTATGGCGAATCCGAAACACGGGGTCTCGGGGCCCCCGAGCTCGGCTACGAGCCTGTCGTACCTGCCTCCGGCGGCAACCGCGTTCTGCGAGCCGAGCCCTTCGGCGATAATCTCAAAGGTGGTCCTTGTATAGTAGTCAAGGCCCCTAACCATACGCGCGTTTATCTTGGCCTCTACGCCGGAGAGCCGGAGACGCGCCCTGACGGCCTCAAAGTGGACGGAGCAGGGCTGGCATAGCGACTCTATTATCGACGGGGCGTCTTTGGTGGCCTCCATGCAACCGTGGCTCTTGCAGTCAAGGGCCCTTAACGGGTTCGCCCCGATCCTCCTGCGGCAGTTCTCGCAGAGGCTATCGACCCTGCCGGCGAGGAAGGCCTTGAGCCTCTCCTTGTAGGCCGGCCTGCACTGCGCGCAACCGAGAGAGTTTATCTGGAGGGTCGCGCCCTTGAGCTCGAGCCTCTCAAAGAAGGTCATGAGCATGGACAACGCCTCAGCGTCAGACCTCGGCGAGTCGTCACCGAGGCACTCGGCCCCTACCTGGTAGAACTGGCGGTACCTGCCCTTCTGGGGCCTCTCGTACCTGAACATCGGCCCGGTATAGTAAAGCCTGGCAACTGGCAGGGTATAGAGCTTGTGCTCGATATACGCCCTCACCGCCGAAGCGGTCCCTTCCGGCCTCAGGGTAAGGGAGTCGCCGTGCCTGTCCGGGAAGGTGTACATCTCCTTCTCGACTATGTCCGTGGTCTCTCCTATGGACCTCGAAAAGAGCTCGGTCTTCTCGACCACCGGAAGCCTGATCTCCGAGTACCCGTAGCTTGAAAACACCCTGCCGGCCTCGGACTCTATCAGCCTGAACACCTCGGACTCGCCGGGCAGTATGTCGTTAAAGCCTCTTATGGCGGTAATATTCATGATATTTGTTTGAACATGCACAGCAAGCTGCGGGGAATGCGCTCGCTGTGCATGTTCAATTTTTTTTAACACATCCGCCCATTTTATGCAAGCGCGGCGTTCCGTCTTATAATTTTCGGTTCTTTTCGCATGGCAAGCGGCGGCGGGTTGAAGCTCCCCGCTAGCCAAGCTGCGGGGAATGCGCTCGCTATGCATGTTCATGGGCGGCAGCTCGGTTGAGATAGCGCAAGTTGACGTAGATTGTTGCAGCGGGAAATATCGCCGCGATTACCGGGGCAGTAGCTCAGTTGGGAGAGCGCAAGGCTGGCAGTCTTGAGGTCAGGGGTTCGATCCCCCTCTGCTCCACCAGTAAAATCAAGGGGTTACGCGTTAAGCGTAGCCCCTTTTTCGTTGGACTGTTGTAAAACTGTTGTACATTTATCCAGCACCTCCACCCCATCCCTCAAACTCTCAGGACAATGATGCGAACTGACGTATAGGGGGCTAAGGCCGGGACTGGGGTTCGGCTTCAGGCCGGCGGGTGGTGCGTGCGCATCAGACGCTTTTGCCTGAAACCAGGCGGGGCTTGAATCTCGGCCTCTGCCCTCTATCCATCAGGTCCAATAGCGGCCCCCCGGAGATAACGGACGGGGCCGCGGGCGGGCCGTCCTGCGATATATTGAAGTTTGACACAAGGTCTTTGAGCTCCGCGGCGAGGCGCGCAAGGTCGTCTGTGGCCCTTGAGGCCTCGCCTATAGCCGAGACGTTCGATTTGGCGACCTCGGCGATTGCGTCCATGTTATGCGTTATCTCATCGGTGGTGGCGCTCTGCTCCTCGGCGGACGCCGCTATCCGTCCGATCGTATCGGTGACGCTGCCGACGCTGGTCACTATCCGGTTGAGTGATTCTCCGGCCTGGTGCGCAAGCCTCACGCCGTTCTCGACCTTGACGGCCCCTTGGTCCATCGCCGTAACCGCCCTTGAGGTCTCGTTCTGTATGGACGTTATCATGCCGCTTATCTCTTTGGTGGCCTTTGTGGTCCTTTCGGCGAGCTTTCTCACCTCGTCGGCCACCACGGCGAAGCCCCTGCCCTGGTCCCCGGCCCTCGCCGCCTCTATCGCGGCGTTGAGGGCCAGGAGGTTGGTCTGGTCCGCGATATCATTTATCACGGAGACTATGGCGCCTATCTCCTCGGAGCTCTTCCCGAGCCTCTTTATCGTCTCGGCCGTGACCGAGGCCGAGTCCGCGACCTCCTGCATCGCCGAGACCGCCTGGGATACCACCGTTCCGCCGTTTTCAGCTATCTCCTGGGCCTTTTCCGCCGACTCGGCCGCCTGATGGGAGTTCCTCGCCACATCCACCACGATTGCGTTCATCACCTCCATCGCCGCCGCCGCGTGGGCCGTCTGAGAGGACTGCATGCCGGCGCCGTCTGATATCTGGGTGGAGGACGTCGACAGCTCCTCGGAGGCGGACGCGAGGCGGTTGGACGATTCGGTAATCCTGCCTATCACCGTGGACATCCGGGACGTCATGGCATCGACGCTCTGTCCGAGGCTTGTTATCTCGTCCTCTATCTCCCTGCCGAAAAACCTTATCTTTATGCCTGCCCTGCCGGTCAGATCACCCCTGGCAAAGGCCTCGACCGTCTCTTTGACCCTCGTTATCGGCTCTAAGACCTGGCTCTTTGTAGACCACATGAAGAGGGCCGCTATCACCGCCGACATAAGGGCGGATACGGCCATTATCAATACGCCCCTTAAGGCCCCGGCCCGCGCCCTGTCGGTTATAAGCCTCGTGAGCCCGTCCGCGGCCGCCACAAGCCCCGGCGTATGGGTATCCACCAGGGCGTTCAACTGCGCGCTGTAGCTCTCTATCGACCGCATCCCCGACAGTATGCTCTCTTTTCTCGATTGCCAGGCGTCATCGGCCTTTTTAACGGCCTCGGCCACCCTCGCGCCTGATGCGCCCCTGCCGGCAACGGAGGCGGAGACGGTCTTCAGCTCCTTGAGCGTCCCGTCAAAATCCGCGATCGTATGGTTTATTTCCTTAGAAACCTCGTCCTTATCGTCGTACGAGATGAAGTATCGCTCGAAAAGATAGCTCAGCTTCGCGGTCCTCATCCTCTGAAGGCCCGAGACGTTTATGTACTTGACGTAGGCGGGGTCTCTGAGCCTCTCGATGGACGAGATCATATCGTTCAACATCTCCACCATCGGCAACGTCGAGCTTTCGACCTCGGCCTTGCTCTTCCTGAAGGCGCCTCCGCTTTCCATGGCCTTGTCAAGGGCCGCGCGCATCGCGCCCCAGTTCCTGTCGACTTCGTCAAGCCTCGCAATCAGGTCAGGGCCGGTCACCGCGGGCAACTCTCTCGTGCCCGCGCGGAGTTCACCGAGCACCCTGCCGAACTCAACTTTCTTCGCCTGGAATTGGGCCTCGAGGGATTCATTCCCGGTGGCGATGCGTCTGTTGAGGACTTCGGCAAGCTCGATGGCCCTCTTCCTCAAGGACCCGGCCCTCTCGACCTGTCCGTACTTCTCGCTCATCCCGCCGACAAGCACGTAGACGACCGGTATCTGGACGACGAATAATATAAGGAGCAGGATATAGCTCCCCATGAACCTGGCTTTCACCGACTGGATATGCATAAAAGACTCCTTCGAGTAAGAACCTTAAAGGCCGAGAAGCCCTACCATCTCCAGGAGCTGATGGGCGGTGAAGGGCTTGAGTATCCAGCAGGAGGCCCCCGCCTCCTGCCATTCCATCTGTCCGCCCAGGTGGCGCTCATCCGCAAGGACGACGACCGGAGAAAACCTGCACCGCTGGTGCGCCCTTATAATGCTTATGAATTCGGAGAGACCAACGCCCTCTATATTTGTCCCGGCCAATACAAGCTCCGGCCTGGCCCCGTCTTCGAGCCTCTTGAGGGCCTCCGCGACGCCAGAGGCCTCGAGGACGACGCATGACTCCACGGACAGCACAAAGCTTGCCATTGACCTAACGGCCCTGTCGTTATCCACTATAAGTATCGTCTTTCCCAAAAACACGCCCCTCCCGCCTGAATTCACCAAAAGTTGACACCATGACGCCAGACAATATAAGGGTGGCAAACGCCTGCTTACTTGCCTGACCATATAATCATAATCGGTAGCCCGGGGAATATCTTAATCGACGGAGGTATGTATTTTGGGGGGATGCTGATGGATGATTTTTTGACCAGCCGAAAGAATGAGCGCTTAAACGGAACGGCTATTCCGGGTTCACTATCCCTTTACGGATAGCGGCCCTGATCATGCCGGCCATATCATCGACCTTGAGTTTCTTCATGATGTTGTTCCTGTGGGTCTTTACGGTGGCCACGGATATGAAGAGCTTTTCCGCTATCTCCTTGCTGGTCCTGCCGTCCGCGATGTGCCTTATGACCTCTCTCTCCCGCTCGCTCAACGCGTCGAAAGGGTCATGGGCGGCCTTGTCCCTCTTTATAATGTCGATGTAATCGTCGAGGAATTCGCCGGCTATCTCCTTGCTTACGTATTTGCCTCCGCTCTGCGCCCTTTCAACCGCGGTAAGGAGCTCCTCCGTGGGCGAGTCCTTCAGCACGTAGCCGAGCGCCCCGGCCCTGAAGGCGTCTATCGCGTGATATATGTCCGAATGCATCGAGAGCATCACGACCCTGGCCTGCGGGAACTGCTCGATGATCCGCTTTGTGACGGTTATCCCGTCGAGGTCCGGCATGGTTATATCCATGACTATTACGTCCGGCCTAAGGGAGAGCGCGCCCCTTATGGCGTCGGCGCCGCTCTGCGCCTCTCCGACCACGGTAAAGCGCGCTGTCTTCGAGAGCACCGACCTTATCCCATCTCTGAATACCGGATGGTCGTCGACTATGAATATCCGGGTCTTTTTCATGTGGTATGCCCAAGGGGTTGAAATCAACGGATGGGATGGAACCGGCCTGGCCGGAACAGCGGGCCGCGGACATGGCCCACATACCTATGGAACCTCCGATTAATTTTTTCGTTCGTCATTGCGAGCGTAGCGAAGCAATCTCATCTTTTGATAAATCAAGCACTTGGAGATTGCTTCGTCGCTAAAGCTCCTCGCAATGACAGCAGAAAAGAGAATTAATCAGAGCTTCCCTATTATATTCCCAATCCCGGCAGTTTTCAAGGGGCCGCGCGCCGGACTTTTAAGCGCGTGGGGCCCGGAGAGTCACTTCCTGAGGAAGACCAGGAGCATCTCCACGGCGATGAGGATGAAGATGCCGAGCTCGACGGCATACGCCCTTTTGGCGGATATCTCCTCGTGGAGCATCTTATAGGTGTTCATCACTATATCGAGCTTGTCCTTGATGCTCGCCTCCCAGTCCCTGCTCCGCAGGAGCGCCATGAACGTCCTGTATATCCTCGCGTAATATACGTCTTCGGTCACCTTGAGCGCGTTGTTGACCTTTCCCGTCACCTCGGTCATGTCGGTCACTATCCGCGTTATCTTCCTGGCGAGCCTTTCATACTCCCTGAGCCTGAAAAACGACACGCCGCCCCCTCCTGAAAGCTCGCCGTATATCGCCTTGAGCTCGTTGTCCATGACGTTGTCGTAGTACCTGAGCTCGAATATCTGGGCGTTCGCGAACTCGAGTATGTCAGGGAGGTCGGAACTGCCGGAGGGGTCTATTATGAAGGCGTTGTCGATGTGGACTATGATGAGGTCGTCGGGATAATAGCTGAACCTGTGCTTGAGCGTCTCTTTCTTCGTGAATTCGCTCAATTCCCGGCCCTCGTACAGAAGGAGCCTTGAAGGGTCGCAGCGGCTCAGGAACTCGGAGGCGCGGAGCCCGCCGCCCAATTCCTCCACGTAGATGACCATGTAATCCTCTACGAACCCTTCTTTTATCTCCGGGCTTATTACGGCGCTCCCGAGGCTTGCAAGGAGCCTTGAGACGTACTCGAGCGCCCTGGTCTCTATCGACCTGTCGCCGTCGAGATCCCTGGTGACTTCCTCGATCTTATTCAACGTCGTGCCCGGAGGGATGGGCACGTCAAAGGCGATGGAGACCACCCCCAGGTCGTAGGCCTTCGCTATGACGCTTACCCGCGTCTCTTTTTCAAAAAGCGGTTTGGTGAACGGGCTCAGTTCAAAGGAGATGGGAGGGTTGGCGAATTGCAGGGCCTTCATGTAAGTGGTCCTGGAGAACCGGAGCCTTTTCGCGCCTTCCCCCGCCGTCCGCTCTATCATCGACAGGTCTATCTCGAGGGCGACGTCGAAAAGCCTGTATATCAGGACCCTGCCTTTATCGATGGTAATGGTATCCAAGTGTCGTCTTTGCGGCCCCCTGTATTTAAACTGCGCTTGATTATACCGGAAGGGAGGATTAATGGTAATCAGTCCGTCCGGCGGCCCGCGCCCCGGCGATGAAACCTCCCACAGGGTTGGCAGCCCCAGGGGTATCAGAACGCTAAAAAAAGACGTCTGACGCAAGCAGGCCCGTTCCGCCGTTGAGCGAGGCGGGACGGGCCTTATATCCCTACTTCGGCTCCACCGGATAACCGGCCCTTACCCAGGCGTCAAAGCCGCCCTTGAGCGCCTTGACCCTCTGAAAGCCCTTTGACTGAAGTATCAGCGCCGCACCGGCGCTGGATGCCTCGTCCGGTCACGTGCAATAGGTGATTATCTCCTTGCCCATCGGAAGCTCTGCGGACTTCGCGTCCAGATCGTTGTAGGCCATCCTCACGGCCCCCTTTATCCTGACCTTGCTCGACCTGTACGATCCGCCGGAGCGCACGTCGAGTATGACGATGGGCTCGCCGCTCTCGATCTTTGCCTTGAGCTCGTCAACCGTTATCCTCGGCACCCGGGAAGAGTCCGCGGCATAGACCCGCGCCGAAAAAAAGACAAGCGCCACAGCCGCCAACACGAAAAACAGTCTGCGCATCCGTTACCCCCTATTTTTTGTTTTACCGTCCGGTCGACACCCCCGGCGGGCGGCGTAAAGTCCGTCCAAGCCTTTTTTTCCCGCCCGCCCGAACGCGGGCTAAATGATGAGCTTTGCTATGATATCATTGAGCTGGCCTACTGTAAAAGGCTTTCTGATGTGCAGGTTCCCGGTCTGGCGCAGGAACTTCTGCGTCTCAGGGTTCTTGCTGTCCCCGGAGATAAAGATTATCCTGCCGGCGGCGCGGGGCTTTATCCTCTTGACGTGCTCGTAGAAGGCCTTGCCGTCCATGCCCGGCATCTTTATGTCGCTTATTATAAGGTCATAGTCGTTTTCCTCTATCTTCTTAAGCGCCTCATCCGCGGACGAGCACATTTCCACGGTGAACCCGGAAAAACTCAAAGCCTCGTTCAGGAGGTCCCGCACAAGGGGCTCGTCGTCGAGGACAAGCGACTTAAGGCCCCTGGCCCTGGACTTGAGCGAATTCGCGCGGGGCCCGGCCGAGGCCGCGGCCTCGCTTTTCTCCGTCCCTGTCGTGATCGGCAGTTCGACGAAGAATTCCGTGCCGCCTGACGGGCGGTTTGAGAAGTAGATATTGCCCCCGTGCTCCCTTATTATGCCGTATGAGATGGACAAGCCGAGCCCGGTGCCCCTGCCGACGTCCTTTGTGGTGAAGAACGGGTCGAATATCTTGCCGGCGACGTTCTGGGGGATGCCCTTGCCCGTGTCCTCGAACCTTACTACTATCCTGTCGCCGTTTTTGCGGCTCGTGATCCTGATCCTGCCCGGTTTTCCGGTATCGTGGATGGCGTCCCTCGCGTTGTTCAAGAGGTTCAGGAAGACCTGGAGCATCTGGTTGTCGTCGATCATCGTATAGGGAAGGGGCTCTTCGAGGTCCGTCTCCACCTCTATGTTCTCCACCTTGAGCTGATAAGCCCGCAGGTCGACGCAGTTCTCTATCACCCTGTTCACGGACTCGTACCTCTTCTCCGGCCTCTTCCACCGCGCGAACGTCAGGAGGTTGTCGATGATCTTCTTGCACCTGTGGGAGGCTTCGTTTATCTTCCTGATCTTCGAGGAAGCGTCCTCGTCCAACCCGCCCTGTTCGAGCATAAGCTCGGAGAAGCACATGATGCCGGTGAGCGGGTTGTTGATCTCGTGCGCGACGCCGGAGACGAGCTCCCCGAGGGAAGAGAGCTTCTCGGACTGCATGAGCCTGCCCTGGAGGTTCCTGTGCTCGGTGACGTCCCTTATGTAGACGACCGCCATGCTCGGCTCGACCTCCGCGCTCAAAAGGGGGAAGGCCCGCCACCGGAGGATGCTGCCGCCTCCATCGTTATTATGGTATTCGCCTTTTTCAGCTCCGCGTTCTTCCTGTCGAGGTCCTCGTTCAGAAGCCTCAGTTCCTCGTTGATTGCGTGCAGTTCCTCGGTCTGGCTCTGGGTCTCCTCGTATGCGACCTCGAGTTCCTCGTTGGTCTTCTTCATCTCCTCGTTGAGCCCGGCCAGCTCCCTGTTCTTGACCTCTATCTGCTCGAGGTGCCTGCGTCCGTCCTCCTCGCGCCTTACCACCTCGTCCATCATGGAGTTGAACGTGACGGCGAGCCTCTTCACCTCGTCCCCCGTATCGAAGGGCGGGACGACGCCGGCCCTTGCCAGCCTGTCCCCCCCGGCGAAAGAGGCGACCTTGCCGCTCAAGGACCTTAGCGGGCTCGTTATCCTGGCCTTTGAGATGAGGGCGCTGATAAAGGCGATGGCGAGCCCCACGGCCGTGATGACGATGATGAGGCGCTGGTTCTCCTTCTGTATGACCCAGAGGCTCTCCCTCGGTATGCTGGCGTCCAGCGTCCCTATTACGTTGCCCCTGTTGTCCCTTATGGCATCGAATATGGAGATATACGACATGCCGGGCGAGTCCCACTCCAGGAAGAACGGCCCCCCGGAAGAGACCCCCGCGAGGGCCTCGACCGGCACCGCCGTCCATTTAAGGCTGACGCCGGACTTGTCCATCAGGTTGGTCGAGACGCGGGCGCCTTTCAACGAGACGGTGGCGAAGAAGTCCGGGAACCTCTGCGCCACGGCCTCAGGCAGGTGGTTGTCGTTATTGAGCACGTCGCCGGTCACTATCGCCCCCACGGGTCCGTTGCGCTCGCTCAGCACCGGGGTCACCACCATCAGGGCGATAGCCTCGTCAGGGGGGCGCCTCAAGTCTTGCGCCCCCTCCGCCCAGTTGGACGCGGCGGGCTTTGGAAAGATGCCGTCCATAAGCTCGTTGCCTTCGAGCCTCAGCACCTCCCTGCCGAGTATCTCCGTGGATATCTTCGGTTCGGCGCTCTTAAGGGCGTAGGAGACAAGGCCGTTTAACGGAAGCGCGTCCCCCGAGTAATCGCCGTTCAGGCGCGCTATAACCACTCCGTCGCCGTCGACGACGTACCATACGTCCACGTATGGGCGCATCCGCTTCCAGGTGGACATCATCTTCTTGAGGTATGTCTTATCGCGCCGGGCCACGGCGCCCTTGATATCTTCCATGGACGCGGCCTGCAGCATCCCGTAGCGCATCTGCTCGCCCCTGGCGTAATACTCGGTCCACGCGGCCTTGAGCCCCATGGACGCCTTGTCACGCGCCTCCTTCATCAAACGCGCGTTGATGACCTTGTACGACGCGTAGGAGAGGATCGCCATGGGCACTAATATCACGGCGAGGAACGCCACCGTGAGCTTGAAGCCGAGCGTCATATCGTAGTAGTACTTCATCATCAAGCGGCCCATGGCTCTCACTCCGCCTTCCTGTATACGCTGATCCCTTTGCCCGCGCTTGAATACCTGACGTATCCTGACGCGAACGCGGACGGCACCACCTCGGCCTTGCCCAGCACGAGGAGACCCCCGGGTTTCAAGGCGTAGTCGAGCTTTTCAAAGACCTTCTCCTGAAGGGCCTTGTTGAAATATATGAAGACGTTCCTGCAAAAAAGTATCTTGACCTTTGAGATCGACGGGCTTCCGACTATGTCGAGGGCGCCGAACTTAACCAGGTTCCTTATGTTGTATTTGACCTTGCGGCAGCCGTCGTCCCTGAAAAAAAACCTCTCCATGCGCTCCGCGCTTACGTTGGCCACGGACTCTTCCCTGTACCTGGCCCTGCGCGCCGCGTCGATGGCCTCGTGGTCGAGGTCGGTGGCGAATATCTTCGTCTGCCTCAGTCCCTCTTCGCTCAGGAACTCCGAAAGGAGGATAGCCAGGGAATACGCCTCCTCGCCGTGAGCGCACCCGCAGCACCAGGCCCGTATCCCCTCGTCCGGGGAGAACTCCCTCCTTAGCTCCGCGTCCAGGAATTCAAAGACGTTCGG
>JACRLF010000041.1 GCA_016235365.1 Deltaproteobacteria bacterium
TGCAGACCTTTTTAGACGGCATGGAACTCTATCAGCAGTATGTTTATGAAAATCCTGTGGAGGAAAAGGAGGTGATGATGTAAACTCTCAAGTGCCTTAACCGGGAGACCGGCTGTAAACGCAAATATCGTTCAGGGCAACCCCCGCCACCTGCAATCTTGTTATCAGTAACTTCCCAGTTATGTTCGACAAGGTCATCCTCTAATTGCGACACATAGTCAATTGAAGACGTTCGGTATAACAAGATCATCTCATCATAACGACTAGCGTAGGCCTGATTATATCTTTTCTCCGGATTATTCGTTATTCCTATCTTGAATCGGCAAGCCCTATCTTGTCGTGTATATGCGCTGAGTTTTCTCAAAACGCGAGATAATACTTTTTGGGGGCTCCCGGTAACAATATCATCGCCAAATACGCTCATTCCTTCTCCCTTCCCACTTCCCAATTTTCTGTCGACCTTTTATGTGTTCCGGGCCCCCATCAGGCCCCCAAAAATCAAGCGGTTAGATTGCTCTAACCGCTTGTTTTCATTGAAGATAAATTGGTGGAGGCGGTGGGAATCGAACCCACGTCCGGAAACGCTTATCCGGGGCATCTACATACTTAGCCCGTATTTGAGATCTCGTCTCCCTCAACCATACAGGCAGGGTATCGGGAGACCAGTCCGTTTGAATCTCGCCCTCAGGTCCTTCGGACCGAGCCCCAAGGGCCATCCTGCTAATTGTCGTCCAATAAACCCCGCAGGAACAGGCCTACCGGACGCTGGCTGGTATTAGGCAGCCAGTGCGTAGTTATAGTCGTTGGCGACTATCTTTGTCTACCTGTTTAACGAGGCAGTAGACCTCGGTATGCTTCCCTCGGCTTCAGACCGTCCCGTCGAAGCCAGTCGCCCCCATTCTTCAAAACATCATGTCAAAGAGCCTTCCAACCGTCAATATATATTATAACATACTTTCGCGGAAATCAAAAGCGCGACGTTAGGCCGTCCGCCAACACACCCCGCACCCCCTCCGGGCTACTTCTTCTTCCCGGCCTTCATGGCCCTGGATATCTCCCTTTCGGTCTCTTTTTTCCTGATGGTATCGCGCTTGTCGTAAAAGGTCTTGCCCTTTGCAAGGGCCAACTCCACCTTGGCCTTTCCGCCCTTGAAGTATATCCTGGTCGGGATGATGGTGTAGCCCTTCACCCTTATCTTGCCTATGAGCCTCTCTATCTCCTTTTTATGGAGGAGGAGCTTGCGCGTCCTCTCAGGGTCGGCCTTGCTGAAGCCGTCGGCCTGCGAGTACGGGCTTATGTGGGTGTTTACGAGGAACGCCTCCGCGTCCTTTATCCTGGCGTAGCTGTCCTTGAGGTTGGCCTTTCCGGCCCTCAGGGATTTGACCTCCGCCCCGGTAAGGATTATCCCGGCCTCGACGGTCTCCTCGATAAAGTAGTCGTGGTAGGCCTTTCTGTTCTGGGTTACTATCTCTATCGCCAAGTCATACCACCCTCAAGACCCGGGGCCTGAAGGACCTGCCCTTCTCTATCATTGAGCCGTAGACCTTGAGGCCTGCAAAGGCCACGGCGAGGAATATCACCCCGAGAACCCCTGAGACGAGGTCCGGGTTCTGTTCCGGGAAGACCCTCGCTGAGGCGGCCTGCCCGAGCACCACGCCCGCTATAAAGCTTAAGATGGGCACGAGGTAGAGCACGAGGCCTGCCTTCAATACGCTGCCGGCGCCGACCGTGAAGACGACCCGGTCTCCGACATTGGCTCCTGCGGGGTTGTCCGCCTCTATTTGCATCTCATTGCCCGCCCCTCCCGTCCCGCAGGTGTTCTTCGAGGCGCAGCCGTCGCACGCGGAGGTCCTCTGAGCCCGTATCACCACGACGCCCTCGCTCTTTTTCTCTATGACAAGACCGTACTCTTCCATACTTTTAATGATATCAGATGGCCGCCGGGTTTTCAAGGAGGCTGACGGCGTTGCGGGGCGGATTGCAGAGAGGCGGGGTAATATGGACGCCCTCCGATAGTCAGACTATCGGAGGGCTATGGAATATAATGCGAGGCAGAGGGCCAGGCCCTAAAAGGCGGACTTCCTCATAGGCACCACCTTAGAGCCGTCATCCGTGAAGGCGTGCCGCTCCGCATGCGCGCGGGTGGAGCCGGATATCTTGAACGTCTGCACCATGGTCTTAAGCGACCCGGCGAGCTCCGCTATGTCCTGGCTCGTCCTGGCTATCTGCTCGGCGCTCGATGAGGTCTCGGACACCACCCCGGCAACCGATTCTATGTCGTTGCTTATCTGCTCGGTCGCGGCGCTCTGCTCTTCCGTGGCAGTGGACACCTGGTGTATCATGGACGTCACGATATCGACCTTCGTGACTATCTCCTTGAGAGCCTCTCCGGCCTCCATCGCCAGT
Source organism: Deltaproteobacteria bacterium (assembly GCA_016235365.1). Lineage (GTDB taxonomy): Bacteria > Desulfobacterota > GWC2-55-46 > GWC2-55-46 > GWC2-55-46 > JACRLF01. The sequence goes on from JACRLF010000041.1 coordinate 2,407, forward strand.
CCCACCCCGTCTTCCACGGCCACGACCTCGCGCTCCACGGAGGTTATGGCCCTGGCCGTCTCGTCCTGCATCGACTTTATCATCGAGCCTATCTCTTTGGTCGCCTGCATGGTCTTCTCGGCGAGCTTTCTCACCTCATCGGCCACGACCGCAAAACCCCTACCCTGCTCACCGGCCCTGGCCGCCTCTATCGCCGCGTTGAGCGCGAGGAGGTTGGTCTGGTCCGCAATGTCATCTATGACGTTTATTATGTTGCCTATCTCCTTGGAACGGTCTCCAAGCGCCGATATTATCCCGCTCGATTCCTTCGCGCTCACAGATATCCCGTTCATCGAATCTATCGTCCTGGCGACTATACCGCCCCCCCTAATGGCCACCCCGCTGGCGTCCTTTGCCGCATCGGAAGCGCTGGAGACGTTCCTGGCCACCTCCAGGATCGTGGCGTTCATCTCCTGGGCGGCTGTTGAGACCTGAGTGGCCTTCGCGCTTTGGGACTTCGTGCCCCCGGCTATCTGCACGGCCGAGGCGGAGAGCTCCTCGGACGAGGATGCGAGGCGCTCGATCGAGGAGTGGATGTCCCTTATGACGCCGTGGAACTTGCCCATCATGCCGTTGAAGGCTTTGGCCATCTGCCCGCTCTCGTCCCTGGACTCCACGTTTATGGAAAGCGTAAGGTCCCCGGTATTCTCTATTTCGTTGATCGCCTTATTGAGATATACCATCGGCGTGATGACCTTGGAGTTTATGACCAGGATGGACCCAAGGCCTATGGCGATGACGACGGCGAGGACTACTACCGACGCCGCCATATTCCTCCTGGATGCGGCCACGTCGGCCTTTATGCCATCGTAGACCATCGCGCCCACGGCGTTTGACGCGGCGACTATGGTATCTATGCCTTCAGAGCTCCTGTCTATCCACTCCTTGCCGCTTAGCGGGTAGTCGCCCGTGGCGGAGGCCGCGTACACGGCGGTCCTTGTGTCGCCGAACCTGCCGATGAAGACCTCTTCCATCTTCGCCACCGATTTGATCGCCTCAGGGTCTATCCCGTTCATATCCTTGAGGCGGAGGATGGGCTTCAGGTTTATGTCGACTATGGCCCTGTATGTCTTGAGGCTCTCTGATGCGGCCGTGTCCAGCGGCCTCCTTGAGCTTATGAAGTTCGCCATCGTGGCCCTCTCGCGGCCGGCGTATTCGCTTACGAGCCATATCGACTGCTTAAGCTCGATGTTCATCCTGAGGGCCTCCTGGAGGCTCTCCTTGCTCCCGGTGGAGGCGAAGGCCGCGAGCCTTACCTCCGCGTTGGCCTGGATGAAGTTCGTTAGAACCTTTATCCATTCCCTGGCCAGGTAGTTCTTAGAGTCCAGGCTCAGGTTCCTGTCCGCTTCCCTGCGGGCTGATTCAACCCGCGCGTAGGCCTCTTTCGCCCTGAGCAGCGCCGATTTAAGCGCCGTGTTGGACCCGTCCGCCTCAACGAGTTTATCGGCGAGTTCATTGGCCTTCTTCAGCGACTCTTCGCCCTGGGCCCTCGTCTCATGCACCTTCTCTATAAAAGAAGAGTCCCCGGCCTTGTCCGAGGCGAGCGCCATCGCGGTCATCCCGCGCTCCCTGGCCTCGAACCCGGCGGCCGTCAGTATGGCGTCCGCCATATCGTTCGCCATGCCGACGCGTGAATACTCTTTTCCGTTCCTGTAAGCGTTCCAGACGTTGTTTACGGACATTATTGTAAGTAAAAGGACGAGTACCCCGACAACGCCGATCAGGAAGCTTTTGATGCTGATTCGGTGAAGAAATTTCCTCATACGATGCTATACCTCCTCTCACTTTTTAGTTACCCGTGTCTTCCGGGGTCAGTACTGGTCATTTATAAGGCGATATCAGCCGTGAAACCGCCGTTGACTTAAAAATACCGGAAGTTACAAAGCATTTAAAAAATAAATCCACCATTGACTTTAAAGCCGGTGGTTTGAGAGTATTTAAATAAAACATTTTAAAACTTCATTTATGCTACGCTTTGATTCGAGGTCTTTTGCGCCCTACAGGGCACATAATGGGGATATGGTTAAAAAA
>JACRLF010000042.1 GCA_016235365.1 Deltaproteobacteria bacterium
TGACCTTTATCCCCTCCCTGGAGACGGTCTTTACGGCCTTGAGCCCCTCAAGGGTCATCGGTATCTTTACGACGATATTCCTGTGTATCCTGGAGAGCTCCCGCGCCTCCTTTATGAGCCCCGTGGCGTCCAGGCTCACGGCCTCGGCGCTTATCGGGCCGTCCACTATCGAGCATATCTCCTCTATGACCTCCCTGAACGGCCGCTTCTCCTTTGACACGAGCGAGGGGTTGGTGGTGACGCCGTCGACCAGACCCCACTCATCGGCAAGCCTTATCTCTTCCACATTCGCGGTATCTATAAAGAACTTCATAAAAACTCCCTTGACTTAGAATTTTTACTGTGCGATTATTTTTTTTCGGAGCCGCTCCTGAAGGGATTTTAGAGACTGAATATATCCCGAAAAACCGGTTAATTCAAGGTTTATTTCAACAAGCATAGCGAGCGGATTCTCCGCAGTTTGGCTTAGGGGAGGAGCGAGCGAATTACAAACGATAAATTCCTTACTTGAAAATTCTCCGCGGCTTGCCGCGGAGAATTTTAACCTTCCGAGCCCCCCGGGGTTCCAAGTCCTCAGAACAACATATAAGAAGGTACCTGCTTGCCGAAGTGGCGGAATTGGCAGACGCGCTAGATTCAGGTTCTAGTGGGTGAAAGCCTGTGGGGGTTCGAGTCCCCCCTTCGGCACCAATTTAAAAAGGGTAGGGTCGAAATATTTTACTTCGACCCTACCCTTTTTAAATTGATACGGACGGGACTCGAACGACGCCTTCACGCCGAGCGGAGCGAGGATGAGGCCGCATGGATGCGGCCGGAAGTGAAGGCGGCCGGACCCGGAGCAAGCGGACAGGGATGTCCGAGAAGCGGAGGGCGAGTCCTCCCTTTCGAGCGGATTCCGCGCAAATTGGGCTTAAGGAAATTTTAATCCTAAATTAATATTGACTGTCTGCCGTTATATATATTAAGCTATATTGTGATAGTCAAGACGGCTATCTATGCCACGAAGGCACCGTGATGCAGGAAAAAAACCATAAAAAAGTTCTTATAGCAGAGGACAACTCAAGGACAAGGTTGTCCCTTAAAAACCAGCTTGAGACCCTCGGCTTTGAAGTGGTCGGGACAGCGGCCAACGGACAGGATGCGGTCGAAAAGGCCATAGAGCTGAGGCCTGACCTCATCATCATGGATGTCAAGATGCCGCGGATGGACGGCATCGAGGCATCGAGGACCATAACGGCCAGAAATCCTGTAGCCATAATCCTGCTTACCGGCCTATCTTCCGACGACCTGGCGACCAGGGCCCTTGATGCCGGGGTCTGCGCCTATCTCGTGAAGCCCGTATCCAAGAACCAGCTTGAACCGGCGATAAAGCTCGCGCTTGCGCGCTATGAAGAGTTCAAGAGCCTCAAAACAGAGGTAAACAGCCTCAAAGACGCCATAGAGACGCGCAAGCTCGTTGAAAGGGCGAAGGGCATCCTTATGAAAAGGTGCAATATCCCTGAAGACGAGGCATTCAAGCTCCTGCAGATGCACTCCCAGAAAGAAAACAAGAAGATGCGCGAGATAGCCGAGACGATCATCTCCGCGAGCAAGCTCATATAGCACCATCTCCACCCTCATCCGGTCCCGGTCAAGCCGTCACCCCGGCGCATAACGCCCCAGAACGCCCCCTTAACCTTGAAAAAACAGGCGCTACCCGGCTTCGTCCGCCCATCCGATCTCCATTTAGAGGTTGACTTGGTACCGGCCCGCTGATATATTTAAATATACTTTCTTAAGGGGTCTGACGCAGTATACACATGAACCACACCGGAGCAAGCTCCGTGTATCCGAAGGAACTGTTGATCATAGCTTGCGCGGGAAGCTGCGGGGAATTAGACCCCGAAGGAAACATTAAAAACGCTAGGGGAGCCCGAAAGGGCTGAGAGTCCTCCGAACCGGGGAGACCCTAACGACCTGACCTGGGTAATGCCAGCGTAGGGAAGCGGCTAAGAAAAAGAATACGGACGCTGTAGAACGTATTATGTCCATATCCAGAGCCGCTCCACTATCGTGGGCGGCTTTTATCGTTTACGGGCGAATTTTTCCGCAGGGACGGCCCTTGTTATACAGGGGTGTTTTCCCATGGACAAGGGGCGCGCGAAGGGACTGACGGGATGCAGATAGACGGCGAAAAGATAGAGGGCCTTATAAAAGACGGGGGGGCGGCGCTCTCCCAGTCCCCCGCGATACTTGAGAAGGCCGCAGAGGCACGGGGGCTTTCTCTCGAGGATGCGGCGGCGCTTCTATCCATTGAAGACCCTGCGCTTGTGCAAGCCCTCTATAAAACGGCGGGAGAGGTGAAGGAGAAGATATTCGGCAAAAGGGTCGTGCTCTTCGCCCCGCTCTATCTCTCCAATTACTGCACCAACGGGTGCCTCTACTGCGGCTTCAGAAGCGCCAACAGGGAGGTCGAAAGGACGGCCCTGACCCCGCAGGACGCCGTAAGGGAGGCGCGGGTCCTTGAGAAGATGGGCTTCAAGCGGGTGTTGCTCGTAACCGGCGAAGACCCGAGGTGGGGGCTCGATTACGTAATCTCGTGCGTAAAGGCCATCTACGGCGACACCGGGATGAGGATAGTCCACGTAAACGGACCTCCGATGGACGTCCCGGAGTTCAGGGAGCTCAAGGCGTCCGGCGTCGGGGTATACCAGTCCTTCCAGGAGACATACCACAGGCCGACTTACGAGAAGATGCACCCGGCCGGGAGGAAGCGGGACTACCAGTACAGGCTCGACGTCATGGACAGGGCCGTGACCGCCGGGTTCGACGACGTCGGCATAGGGGCGCTCCTCGGGCTCTACGACTACAGGTTCGACTGCCTCTCGACCATCGCCCACTCGCAACACCTCTTCCGTGAGTTCGGCGCGCACGCCCATACCATCTCCATACCGAGGCTCAGGCCGGCCCCCACAGGGCTCGACGGCGCGCCCCGCACGGTGACTGACGAAGAGATAAAAAAGGCCGTGGCCGTCTACCGATTGAGCGTCCCGTCGGCCGGGGTGGTGGTCTCCACAAGGGAGCCGGCTCAACTGAGGAGCTTCCTGATACGCGCCGGGGCGTCACAGCTCAGCGCGGCCTCGCGCACCAGCCCCGGAGGCTACGCCGGCAACGGGGACGCCCTCGAGCAGTTCTCAACGAACGACAAAAGGACGCTCCACCAGGTCCTCTCCTGCGTGGCGGAGGAAGGGCTCCTGCCGAGCCTGTGCACGACGTGCTACCGCGTCGGGAGGGTCGGCCACGACTTTACGGAAAAGACGATGGCCGGGGAGATGAGCAAATTCTGCCAGGCGAACGCCATACTCACGCTCAAGGAATACTCCCTTGACCAGAGGGGCAACGGGGCCGCGCTTGAGACGGTCGATAAGACCATCGCCGCCTCCATAGACGAGGTGAATGACCCGGCCATCAAAAAGGCGCTCCTTGAAAAGCTTGAGGAGCTTGAGAAGGGCAAGCGGGACCTGTTCTTTTAGGGAAAGCTCTGATTAATTCCTTCGTTCGTCATTGCGAGCGAAGCGAAGCAATCTCATCTTTAGGCAAATCAAACACTTGGAGATTGCCTCGTCGCGTGCGCTCGCAATGACATCGGAAAAAGAATTAATCAGAGGTTCCTCGATTTTAGGTACAGGGAAAAGACATATGCTTAACATCAGCCTGAACGGCGAAAAGAGGGGCGTAGAAGAAGGGACGACACTTGATGGCCTTCTTGAGGGCCTCATGATAAAAAGGCAGGGCATGGCCGTAGAGGTGAACAGGGAGATAATACCGAAGCGGCTCTACATGGAGACCCGCCTTAAAGATGGTGATTCCGTGGAGATAGTGCGGATGGCCGGGGGCGGGTAGCGCCGGGGCGGTATGGGGCGGGGGTGTGGTGAGGGGGGGTACAGCGGGGGAGGGTGCGCCCCGATGGGTACTGACAGGCGGCTGAAAAACTCCGGCGTAGCGGCAGGTTGCTCAAAAAGTTCCAGATGCGAGGAGTCGAGAAGTGAGGAATGAGGCGTACTTTTTCTGTACGCCGCAGTGACGAAAGCCGATGACGACAAAGCAGATGGGGCTTTTTCAGCAACCTGCTAAACATTCTTACAGGAGACGTATCTTATGGCGGACACGCTGAAGATAGGAAAGATGGAGTTCACTTCCCGCCTCATGGTGGGGACCGGCAAATACCCCACGAACGATATAATGATAAAGGCCCTTGAGGCCTCCGGGGCCGAGGTGGTGACGGTGGCCGTAAGGAGGGTGAACCTCGACCGCGGAAGCGAGTCGATGCTCGACCATATAGACACGCGCAGATACACCCTTCTTCCGAACACCGCCGGGTGCTACAACGCCGGGGACGCGATACGGACGGCGCGGCTCGCCAGGGAGGCCCTGGACACGGACTTCGTGAAGCTCGAGGTGCTTGGCGACGAAAAGACCCTCTTCCCCGACAACGAGGCCCTGCTCGAGGCCGCGAGGGTGCTTGTAAAGGAAGGCTTCACCGTGCTTCCGTATACGAGCGACGACCCCATCATGGCGAGAAAGCTTGAGGAGATCGGCTGCGCCGCGGTGATGCCGCTGGCCGCGCCCATAGGGTCCGGCCTCGGCATAAGGAACCCCTACAACATACGGATAATACTCGATACCATAAAGGTCCCGGTGATAATCGACGCCGGGGTCGGGACGGCCTCGGACGCGGCCATAGCCATGGAGCTCGGGTGCGACGGCGTGCTCATGAACACCGGCATAGCCGGGGCAAAGGACCCCGTAGCCATGGCAAGGGCCATGAACCTCGCGGTAGAGGCGGGCAGGCTCGCGTACAGGGCCGGCAGGATCCCCAAAAAGCTATACGCCACGGCCTCAAGCCCGCTTGAGGGGATGATAGAGTAGGAAAAACCGCGCCTTTAACCCTTCGGGCGCACACGGAGGCGGCTTTGCATCCCATATTATTCAGGCTCGGCCCAATAGAGATACGCTTCTACGGCCTTATGTACGTGATAGCCATACTGGCGGGGAGCGTCCTCATAAAGAGCGAGGTCAGAAGAAAGCTCATCCGCCTGACCGACGACGACGTGATGAACTTCATCGTCTGGACGGTCATTGGCGGGATAATCGTCGCAAGGGCCTACTACGTGGCATTCAACCTCTCCTACTACCTGTCGGAGCCTAAGGAGATCCCGACGATATGGCACGGCGGGCTTGCGATACACGGAGGGCTAATAGGCGGGGTCTTAGCGGCGTGGATATACCTAAAGAAAAAATACGTCCCTTTCTGGCGCATGGCCGACGCCGTGGCCCCGGCCATCATACTCGGCCAGGCCTTTGGCCGTTTCGGCAACTTCATGAACGGGGACGCCCACGGCATGCCTACGTCCATGCCCTGGGGCATTGTCTTCCCGCGCTCAAGCGCGGCAGGGGCCCAGTTCCCCGGCATCCCGCTCCACCCCACGATGCTATACGAGCTGGTCTTCAACCTCTCCATATTCTCGGTCCTCTGGTTCGCGCTCAGGAAGAGGGGCCATAAGGACGGCTTCATCTTCGCCATGTACTTCGTCTTATACTCCATCGGGAGGTTCATCGTCGAGGGCTTCAGGGCCGACAGCCTCATGCTCGGGCCCATCAGGGCGGCGCAGGCCGTCAGCCTTACGCTCGTCATCGCGGCATCCATCGTCATCTTCTACAAAAGGCTCTGGGAGCCCAAGGGCTGAAAGGGATAACCGATGCGCGATACCCTCGGCCCGGTCTACCTCATAACCGACGGAAGCGCCCCGGCCAACGGGGATACCGTAGCGTCCGTTGAAAAGGCGCTCCAAGGCGGGGTAAGGTCCGTACAGTTGAGGGAAAAGGGGCTTGACGCAAAGGGGCTCTTAAAACTGGCAAAGGCGCTCCGCGCGCTTACCCACGGATACGGCGCCAGGCTCATCATAAACGACAGGGCCGACGTGGCGCTCCTTTCAGGGGCCGACGGAGTCCACCTCGGACAAAATAGCATCGCCCCGGTTGACGCGAGGAAGATACTCGGCGATAAGATGCTCATAGGCGTATCCACCCACTCCCTCAAGGAGGCCGTCCGCGCCCGCGAGGGGGGGGCCGACTTCATCGCTGTCGGGCCTGTCTATCACACCCCTTCAAAGGCGCCTTACGGGGAACCGATAGGCCCGGACATAATAAGAGAGGTCAAGGCCGTTGTCGATATCCCGGTATACGCAATAGGCGGGATAGACAAGGACAACCTGAAAGAGACAGTGCTGAACGGGGCAGACGGCGTGGCCGTCATATCGGCGATACTCAAAAGCGAAGACATCGAAAAGAGCGCAAAAGAGATGATAGCCGCGTTCAGACTGGCAAGGGGCGGGCCTTCAGGTTTTTAACATTCTGACATCCCTGGGTTTTCAAGCCCTTGGAAGGTTCATTAAGGCTGCTCAAAAAGCTCCCGACCCACGCCACTTGGCGTGGGTGCCCCGAAGGAGTAGAGGAGTGAGGAATGAGGCGTACTTTTTCTATACGCCGCAGTGACGAACATGCATAGCGAGCGCGAGGCTCGCTTAGGGGTCAAGCGAGCGAATAGAAATATATACTCCCTTATATGTCGAAGATTCCCCGCGGCTTGCCGTGGGGAGCTTCAATGACGAAGACGACACCGCAGATGGGGCTTTTTCAGCAGCCTGTTAAAGAAAGATAAGGAGCCGATATGACACAGCTTGAATCCGCCCGCAAGGGCATTGTGACCGAAGAGATGCGGGTATCCGCGCGCAAGGAAGGGGTTGACCCTGAATACATCCGCAAGGCGGTGGAGGAAGGCGTCGTGGTAATCACGAAGAACAGGCTCCACCGTTCGATAGAGGGCCTTGCCGTCGGCAGGGGGCTTCGCACCAAGGTCAACGCCAATATCGGCTCGTCCCAGGACCGCGCTGATATAGAAGAGGAGTTGCTTAAGCTCAGGGCCGCCGTAGACGCCGGGGCTGACGCTGTGATGGACCTGTCAACCGGGGGAGACGTGAACAGCATCAGGAGGGCGGTGCTGAAGGAATCGACCGTAGCGATAGGGACGGTGCCCATCTACCAGGCGGCCCATGACGCGAGAAAACGCGGCAGGTCCTTTGTCGAGCTTACCGCTCAAGAGATGTTCGACTCCATTGAGTGCCAGGCGCAGGACGGGGTGGACTTCGTGACCGTCCACTGCGGGGTGACCAGGGCCTCTGTCGAGAAGGTAAAGAGGCAGGGGAGGATCATGGGGATAGTCAGCAGGGGCGGGGCGCTCACCGCCGAGTGGATGAAGTTCAACCAGAAGGAGAACCCGCTCTTTGAAGAGTATCCGAGGCTTTTGAAGATCGCGAAGAAGTACGACCTTGTCCTGAGCCTCGGGGACGGCCTGCGCCCCGGGTGTCTCGCGGACGCGACCGACAGGGGACAGATAGAGGAGCTCATCACACTCGGCGAGCTTGCGAAGAGGGCCTTTGACGAGGGCGTGCAGGTGATGATAGAGGGGCCGGGCCACGTCCCGCTCGACCAGATAGAGGCGAACATCCTCCTGCAAAAGAGGCTCTGCAACGGCGCGCCGTTCTACGTCCTCGGCCCGCTCGTCACGGACATAGCCCCCGGCTACGACCACATCACCTCGGCCATAGGCGGGGCCATAGCCGCGGCCAGCGGGGCGGACTTCCTCTGCTACGTCACCCCGAGCGAGCACCTGAGGCTCCCGACGGTCGAGGACGTAAAGGAAGGCGTGATAGCCTCGCGCATAGCCGCCCACGCCGGGGACATCGCCAAGAAAAGGAAGGGCGCCGTTGAAAAGGACATCGAGCTTTCAAGGGCCAGGAAGGCCCTTGACTGGGACTCGCAGATAAGGCTCTCGATAGACCCGGTGAAGGCGAGGATGCTCCGCGACACGAGCCCGCCTGAGGACGCATCCGTCTGCACAATGTGCGGAAGCCTCTGCGCGATAAAGATCACCTGCGAGTGAAGGGGGGGTGAGACTATAGGATGCGCTGAGGAACGAAGCGCATCCTGTGGCGCTGGATTAAGATTGAGGTTTGGGAATGTCTGGTATTTCTTTTTTACCCCGGAGGGTATCTCCATAAATTCTAAGATGTTCTATTGCTCCATTTACATTGTCTATGTGTTCAGTTATTTCTCCTTCCTCAAGCATACGCGCTTTGATGTCTCCACCATCTTGAGCCAATACGGCAATTTGCATAGGCCCGTTGACGCCTCCAGGATTTAGTTCTATCGCATGTTGGAGCGCCCATACCACTACAAATATTCCATCTTGATATGTTTTAGGTGGTTCAGTGGGCCAGAAAATTCTTCGCATTAGGCCTAAAAATGGATCGGCTATCAACTGACCACTCCCAACAGAAACATACCAAAGATGTTCTGTTTTTAACTCAGGCTGAAAATCTCTAATTTGAAATTCACACAGATGGCTCTTTTTTTCAGCAGGAAAAGCTACCAATGCTCCGTATTGACCTTTTTCTACCCACTTTGTATCAATAAAGTCGCTAATTCCAAGTGCGCTCATTGTTTTTGCAACTTCAATAGAATTTCCCTTAAGCTTATTCTCACTCCATGCTTTTTTAATCTGATAGGAGAATCGTTGCCCTAAGCCTACTTGTCCAGTCCCTGCTACAATTATTTTCCCATTGATAATATCAATCTTCCGCGTTGGCTGTTCGATAGTCCTAAGTCCACCAGCATCAAAAGTAGCAGAACTGTCGGCACCAACTACTACGCCATCCTTACACAAAACGCCGATAAGTATAGTCATAATTCAATCTCTAAACACACTGTTTTGCTTCATCTCTGGATACGCTTTATAAATTGCCGATACCAGTTGAGGAAACGATAGAGAGAGGACAAATGTAGAAAGCTCGTTAATGAATTCCCGGCCCTTACTCTCCAAAGAATCTAAAACTTTTTGTCCAAGCTCTTGTCCTTTTAGAGTGAGGGCATATTTTTTCCATATTTGACCACTCTCAATTATTTCAACCAAGCCTTCCTTGGCGAGGCCTTCGAGAACGGTATAAACATCTTTGTCGAAAGGACCATAATCGTAAGGCGTAAAATCAAAATGAGGCCCTTGCACCATTTGAGGGACATTCTTATCGATTAAAAAAAGTAATTTCTGAATCTGTACTGGCGTATGGGTTTTTCCTTTAGATGCGGCAAGCGCAGCCAAGACAATCAATTTCTTGTCTATTGTCATCTGCTCCTCCCCTCATTGTTCAATCGTTTCCACGCTTCTCGCGGGTTTAAGGCCATAGGATGCGCTGAGGAACGAAGCGCATCGTTCGAGTCACTCACCGGCATTAATGCTGAATTCCCCTGAATATCCCCATGTGGCGGGGTAAATGCCCAGTTCCACAAATTTATGAAAACTCGAATGAGGCCAGTCGATAACTCGCCTTACCCGGCCATGTTTGACGGGGTTCCAGTGGATATAATCCACATGGTTGTTGAAATCTTCTCGCGGGTTCAGGGTTGTACCCTGAACCCGATATTTCATACTTGCAACGGGTCAACCGGCACATCACTCTCCGGATTTGCCGATGACCATATCCAGCACTCCGGTCTCTTCACGTATCCTTTCCGAACCGGGTTATTGTGGACGTATTCAACCTTCTGTAAAAGAAACCCCTCGCTTTCGACAGCCTTCGGCATATTTGTCCTCGCCCAGAACTCATGTCTGCCCTTTTCAACCTCGAAGAGATTCAGGACATGCGGCTCGGTGGCGATCATGTTGCGCAACAACTCCTTTGACGTATGACTTTTGAAATCCCTAACGAAGCCGATTGCGTCATGGGAAGCGACCACGAGGTGCATGTGGTTTAGCATGAATACATAGGCGTAGAGTCTCAGGCCCTTGTTCTCTCTACAGTACCTTAAGGCGTTTCCGAGTATATCGAAGCGGTTGTGTCTGTCGAAGATGTAATACCAGTTCCGCACCGTGAACGTGAGATAGTAGAAACCCGATGCGGCGTCTCTTGGAATCCTTATCGAAGGCATTGGCCTTTTCCCGTGAATGAATCTCCGGGTTCAGGTTGCAAACCTGAACCCGCTAAGCATCTCAATCAATCCAGCCCTGTAGGGCGGGCTTCAGCCCGCCATTAATTGATTTCTCAATCGTTCCCACGCTCCGGCGTGGGAACGCATCCGTGGACGCTCCAGCGTCAACGCCACCCGGCCCCGTCGGGTTAGGCGTAAGCCGTAAGCCGCCAGATCTCAGACAGCCATTCGGCGGGTGTAACCCGCCATACGTTTTCCTCAACGATGGGCTTCGCTCCGCTCAACCCATCCTACCCTTCTACCCTTCTTCCACGGTGTTGTCATAACAGGTGAATAATTCTCCGTCACCGCCCCCCTTCAGCACCGCAGGGTGGGCTCAGCCCGCCATTAATTGATTTTTGCCGGAGCGCGGATGCCGGATTAATTACGCCCTCCCCCCCCCTCAGTCCGCCACCATGACGCAGTTCTTGCCGTTCCACTTGGCCTTGTAGAGCGCGTCGTCCGCGTGGTTGACGATGTCGCCTGAGTTCATCGCCCCTTTCTGCGGGTACGACGCGACCCCGAAGCTCATGGTCATCTTCTCGTGCACGAGGCCGGCGTATGAATGGCTCGCTATCATCTCTCTCAACCTCTCGGCCTCCTCCACCGCCCCCTTGAGCATCGTGTGCGGCAGTATCACGGAGAACTCCTCCCCTCCGTAGCGCGCCAGCACGTCGGTCCTCCTCACCCCCATCTTTATCTTGGCCGAGACCTCCTTGAGCACCTGGTCCCCCACCCTGTGGCCGTAGGTGTCGTTTATGCGCTTGAAGTTGTCGAGGTCCATCATGATGAGCGAAAGCGGCGTTTCGTAGCGCACGGCCCTCTCGAACTCCTCTTCGAGCCTCGCGTAGAAGAAGTTGTGGTTGTAGAGGGAGGTGAGGTAGTCCCTTACGGCCAGCTCCCTCAGGGACTCCCTCTCCTCCGTGACCTTCTGGAAGAGCCTCGCGTTCTTGAGCGCGTTGAAGGATGAGTTCGCCACTATCCGGCAGAAGTCTATCTCCTTCTGGGTAAAGCCGTGCTCCTTCATCCGCGTCCTCAAAAAGAGCGTCCCGAGCACTTCGTCGTTGAAGACTATCGGCACGATAAGGACGCTCAAATGCTTGAGGTCGGATATGAGACCCTTTACGTCCTTCATAAGAGGGCTGTTGACCATGTCGTCTATGGCGAGCGGGGTCTTTGAGGCGACGACGTGTTTTATCTCCGGATATCTCGCGAGGTTGATCTTGAGCTCCCTTATCGAAGGGTCGTCGTGCGAGGCGAGGACGTAACCCTCGTCGTTTTTTCCTATTAGGACTATGGAGCAGCGCAGCGCCGTGGTGACCTCGGCCACCTTGTGGACGATGATGTCAAGCACCTCGGCGGGGTCGAGCGTGGACTGCATGGCGTTGGTGATGGCGAGCATCGTCTCCAGGTTCTTCTTGTCGTTCTCCATCTCGGCGTAGAACGCGTTGATGCTTCGCTGCGCCTTTATCCTCGCTATGAGCTCGTCCTGGTTTACCGGCTTGGTTATGAAGTCGTCGGCCCCGCTTGAGAGGGCCTCGGCTATGGTGACGCCGCCGCTCTTTACCGAGACGATTATGACGGACGGGCGGTACGGCAGTTTCATGGCCCTCAGCTCTTTGCATACCTCTATGCCGTTCATGCCGGGCATGATAAGGTCGAGCAGTATCACCGCGGGGAACCATTGCCCCGCCGCCTTCAACCCATCAACGCCGCCGGCGGCGTGCCTGGTCTGGTAGCCGTTTGAGCGGAGCATGTCCTCCAGCACCGCCTTGGTCGTCAGATCGTCTTCTATTATGAGGATTTTATTGTTGCGCGAGATATTGCCGATATCCATGCGGTCTGTCCCCTGAGATAGATATGAGAAAAAATATGATAGGCTGAAGACAGCTAAAAGTCTTGACAAAACCGGCTCTTTATCTTAATTTAGAATGGATGGTCCGCAACACCTCCCAGGGCATCGGTTCCGTCCCTGCGCCCGCGTCAAAACACCTGATTAATCGTCATTCCGCAAAGCCGGCGTAGCTCAGGGGTAGAGCAACTGATTCGTAATCAGTAGGTCGAGGGTTCAATTCCCCCCGCCGGCTCCATCTTATAATACGAAGTCTTTTACCAAGATTTGCAAAAACATCGGCCCTGTGAAGCCATGCAGTGTATGAGGGGCCCTGTTCAGGGATACCTGACAGGCGCGTCTTGGAAAAAAGCAATAAGAGGATTTCTGAAACGTCAGAAATCCATACATTTTAATATCTTTTACGGGATAAAAAGTCAAGACAATTGTTACAATTGTTGTCCGGCGCGCACGGAGGTTTCGCCCTGTTTTAACAGGCATAGCGAGCGAATTCCCTGTAGCTTGGGCTTAGGGTAAGCGAGCGAATCTCAATGGATAAGCGCCTTACTTGAAAATTCCCTGTAGCAAGCTACAGGGAATTTTAACGCGGGCCGTGCGCGAATCATGCCTGCTGAACATGCATAGCGAGCGCATTCTCCGCAGCTTGCTGCGGGGTCAAGCGAGCGAATCGGATATAGATACTTCCTTACATGTCGAAGATTCCCCGCGGCTGTTCCACTGCCGCGGGCCTATGAACTGCACAAGGTACTTGACTTTTATATGGCTCGGCTTTGACCCCGCCCTTAAAATTCTCCTCAGCTTGGGCTTAGGAGAATTTTCAAGTAAGGAATTTATCGTTTGTAATTCGCTCGCTCCTCCCCTAAGCCAAGCTACTGGGAATCCGCTCGCTATGCTTGTTGAAGGGGCGGGGCCTGGAGCCGTCCACCCGACTAAAAAATCCCCTGCCTCCAGGGAGTGTTACTGCGGGTTATCGATGTAGTTAATGAGCGTATCCGCGGGGACGTAGCCGGGCAGAAGCCTGCCGTCGGGCAGTATCAACGCCGGTGTGCCCGAGATGCCGAGCTCTTGCGCAAGCTTTATGTTGTTGTCTATTTCCTGCGTGGCGCATGCGGCCTTGGGCAATTTCTTCCCTGCAAAGGCGTCATCGAGGAGCGCGGCCGGTTTATCGCCGCAGACTATGGCTTTGCTCTTCTCGTAGGCCTCCGGATGTATGTTCAACGGGAATAGCTTTATCAGGAACGCCACGTCCTTCCTCTTCTTGATTATCTTCTTTATCTCCGCGTGGAGCTTCGCGCAGTAGGGGCATTCAGGGTCGTCAAAGACTATCACCTTTTTTTCCGCCTTCGGGTTGCCGAGCACCACCGCCTTGTCAACCGGTATCTTCCCGGCCTCTACCTTCTTTATGGGCTTGAGGTCCTCGGCGAGCTTCTCAAGCGGGGTGAAGTTGGCTTCGACGAGGAACTTCTTCGAGAAGTCTATGTACACGACCCCGCCCTTATCCCCCCTGTTGAACTCCACCTCCCAGAGCCCCTTTACAGGGCCCATCCTCACGTCCTTTATCACGGAGTTGAACTTATCGGCCTTGAGGAGCTTTGATGCCTCGTCCCTTGTAAGGCTGTGGCAATCGGTGCATGAGCCCATGCACCCTGGCCCCTGGAACGCCATGGACTGGTCCGCCGCCAGCGCCGAAAACGTGAAGACGGATAAGAACGCGAGCGACAGCAGATACTTTTTCATCATCATTATCTCCTTTTCTTTAACGGCAAACTACGCACCCCCGCCTCTTGCATGGGCATGGGAAGCTTCAAGCCCTCGGTTATCCGGGCTGCCGGCCGCCCGGCCTTTCTTTTCTACCCCTTCAGCCCCAGCACGTCCTGCATGTCGTACATCCCGTTCGGCCTGTCCACGACCCACATGGCGGCCTTTACCGCGCCCATCGCGAACGTCTCCCTCGAGGACGCCTTGTGCGTAAGCTCTATCCTCTCGCCCACGCCCCCGAATATCACCGTGTGGTCGCCTACGATGTCCCCGGCCCGCACGCTCTGTATCCCTATCTCCCCGGCCTTGCGCTCGCCCACGATGCCCTTCCTCTCATAGACCGCGACCTTCTCGAGGTCCCTGTCGACGGCCGCGGCCGCGACCTCGGCTATGCGTATCGCGGTGCCGGATGGCGCGTCCTTCTTGTGCCTGTGGTGGGCCTCGACTATCTCGATGTCATAGTCGCTCCCGAGGACGGACGCCGTCATATGGACGAGCTTAAGGAGCAGGTTGACCCCGATGGACATGTTCGGGGCCATCACGACCCTGGCCTTGTGGCAGAGGTCCCTTATAAAATCCCTCTGGTGGTGCGAAAACCCCGTGGTCCCTATCACCAGAGCCTTATCGTGCTCCACGGCATACTCAAGCACCCTGAGGGAAGACTCCGTGGTGCTGAAGTCTATTATGCAGTCGGCCTTTCTGAATGCCTTATCAAGGCTGTCGGTTATCTTAATCCCTGTTTTCTCTCCCCCCACGGCCTCGGCGGCGTCCTTGCCCAGAAATGGGGAATCGTCCCTTTCAAGGGCGCCGCACAACGACGCGCCCCTGGTCCCGAGGATAGAGTTGATGATGGCCTTGCCCATCCTGCCGGTGGCCCCGGTTACGGCCAGATGTATCATGCCTTGCTCCTTGCGCCCAAGAGGCCGTGGGATTCAAGGACGCCGGCGAGCCTGTCCCTGTTGGCCTCCCCCATCCTTACAAGAGGCAGCCTTAACTCCTCCTCTATCATGCCCATGAAAGCGAGGGCGGTCTTTACCGGCACCGGGTTCGTCTCTATGAACATGGCCCTGTGGAGCGGCTCCAGCCTGTAGTGCAGCCTCCTGGCCTCCCCGGCGTCGCCGGAGTTAAAGAGCCTTACCATGTCGGACACCTCCCTGGGGGCTATGTTCGAGGTGACCGAGATCACCCCGTGGCCGCCGACGGACATGAGGGGCAGCGTCGTGAAGTCGTCCCCGGAGAGGACGATAAAACCGTCTCTGGAGAACTCTATCACGTCGCTCACCTGCTTCAAGTCCCCGGTCGCCTCCTTGATGCCGACTATGTTCTTTATCTCCGAGAGCCTGGCGACGGTCTCCGGCAGCATGTTCACGCCCGTCCTTCCGGGGACGTTATAGAGGATAAGCGGGATGGAGACCTCGGAGGCCACCTTCTTATAGTGCTCGAAGAGCCCCTGCTGGGTCGGCTTGTTGTAGTACGGCGTTATCAGGAGCGCGGCGTCGGCCCCGGCCTTCTGCGCGTGCTTCGTGAGCATTACGGTCTCGGCGGTCGAGTTCGAGCCTGTGCCGGCCACGACCGGGACCCTTTTGTCCGCGGCCTCTATCGTCAGCTCGATGACCCTGTCGTGCTCCTCGTAGGTCAGGGTAGCCGACTCCCCGGTGGTGCCGCACGGGACCAGCCCGTTGATCCCGTTCCGTACCTGGAACTCGATGAGCCTTCTTAATGCGGCCTCCTCCACCTCCCCGTCCTTGAACGGGGTGACGAGGGCGGTAAACGCACCTTTGAACATCTATTTTTTCCTCCTGACGATAAAGACGGTCTTTAATGCTACGGCAACTAAAAACATGAAACTTGCGCGGCAGGGGCAGCCGGCGTTTATAATCGGTTAATACCAGGCGTTTGCCGCGATCCTGCAAAAAGAACTTTTGCGCGCTTCCGCGCGCGGAGGGGTATTGGCTCCGCCCGGCTTCGAGCTGGCTCGCAGTAAAAAAACGAGGCCTGCTCGCCCGCTCTCTTTTATGCCCGGCTTCGCAATACCCCCGGTATCGGGAAAAACAAGACAACCACGAAACCGCTTTCATATATTTAACCGCCGGAGCAATAATACAACCCGCGGCGGGCCCTATACCTCGGCCACCCCCGTGAATACCTCCTGCGCAGGGCCGGTCATATAGACGTGGTTGTCCATGGCCCACTCTATCTTGAGGACCCCTCCCCGCAACAGCACGCTGACCTTCCTTCGGGCAAGCCCCTTCAAGGCGGCCGCGACTGCCGCGGCCGACGCCCCGGTGCCGCAGGCCAGGGTCTCCCCCGCCCCCCTCTCCCAGACGCGCATCTTTAGCCTCCCGGGGCTCAACACCTCTATGAACTCGACGTTGGCGCGCCTGGGGAAGAACTTGTTCGTCTCGATAAGCGGGCCGTACTTCCCGACCGGGAACCCATCCACGTCGTCAACGAAGATGACGCAGTGGGGGTTGCCCATCGACACGCACGTTATGAGGAAACTCTTGTCGCTTATAGCAAGCGGGCGGTCTACGAGCGCGCCTTCGGCCACCGTCGGTATGAGCCTGCCCTCGAGTATCGGCTCCCCCATATCGACCCTTACAAGGGCGCCCGCCTTCTCAGGCCTTATTATCCCGGCGAGGGTCTCTATCTCAAGGCGCGGCTTCCTGGAGAGCCCCCTCTTCCAGATATAGTTGGCGAGGCAGCGTATACCGTTGCCGCACATCTCCACCCTGTTGCCGTCGTTATTGTATATGTCCATCCTGAAGTCGGCCTTCTTCGACTTCCTCAATATGAGCGCCTGGTCGAACCCGACTCCGAACCTCCTGTCCGCGAGCCTCTTGACTACCCCGGCAATGTTCTTCAGGTCTTGCCCCCTCAGGTCCACGACGATAAAGTCGTTGCCCAGGCCCTGCATCTTCGTAAACTTTATCTTCATCCCGTAGAGTTTCCCCCTTCACCCCTGCCTTGCGGCGCGTCAAGCCTTCTTCCTTTTCTTCGCGGCCTTGTCCTTACCCCTGATGAGCCTTTCGTTCTTTATCAGGTCTTTGAGAGTCTCGCGCTCCCTTATGACCAAGTACTCCCTGCCTTTTACCATGACCTCGGCCGCACGCGGCCTGGTGTTGTAGTTGCTCGACATGGAGAACCCGTAGGCCCCGGCGCTCATTATCGCGAGGTAGTCGCCCGGTTTGACCCGGGGCATTATCCTGTCCTTAGCGAGAAAGTCCCCGGACTCGCATATCGGCCCGACGACGTCGGCGGTGACTTCGGCCCCCTTGTACGCGTCCTTCACGGCCTTGACGGCGTGGTATGAGCCGTAGAGGCTCGGCCTTGCGAGGTCGTTCATCGCGGCGTCGACTATGACGAAGTTCTTCCGCGTGCCCTCCTTGGTATAGAGGACCTTCGTAACGAGTATCCCGGCGTTGCCGACCATCGAGCGTCCGGGTTCGAATATCAACGTCACCCCGAGCCCCTTTGTCCCCTCCATCACCGCTTCGCCGTACCTGCTCGGATTGGGCGGGGCCTCCTGGTCGTAAGTGATGCCGAGCCCTCCGCCCATATCCAGATATTTTATATCGAGCCCCTCCCCGCGTAAAGTCAAAAAAAGCTCCCTCGTCTTTTTAAGCGCGTCGACGAACGGCTCGATCTGCGTAATCTGCGATCCTATGTGGCAGTCTATCCCTATCGGGTCGACGTTCTTGAGGCTCCTTTTTGCGTAGACGTACTCCTTTACGGCCTCAACGGCCTCTATGCCGAACTTGTTCTTCTTCAGGCCCGTTGAAATGTAGGGGTGGGTCTTTGGGTCCACGTCCGGGTTCACCCGTATCGCCACCCCGGCCCTTTTCTTGAGCCTCCCGGCTATCCTGTCTATGGCCCTCAACTCCTGCGGGCTCTCGACGTTGAACATCAGTATCCTGCTCCTGAGCGCGTACTCTATCTCGTCCTCGCGCTTGCCGACGCCGGAGAAGACGATCTTACCCGGGTCCGCCCCGGCCTTGAGCGCCCTGAAGAGCTCGCCTCCTGATACTATGTCGAACCCGCTCCCTTCCCCCGCAAAGGTATTGAGCACGGAGATGTTCGAGTTGGCCTTTACCGAGTAGCATATGAGGTGCGGGACCTTTGCGAAAGCGCCTGAAAAGGCGTGGTAGTGCCTCTTCAGCGTCCTGTCGCTATAGATATAGACAGGCGTGCCGGCCTCTTTCGCTATCTTTTCAACGCTTACGCCCTCGGCGTAGAAGTTCTTCCCCCTGTAGCCGAAAAAGTGCATTACTCAAAGGCCTCCTGAATAATCAAGGTTAACTGATAATCCTATCAGGTTGTTGAACAACCCTCGCGTCCGTTCAGGCTGTTCAAAAAGCTCCAGATACAAGGCGTCGAGGAGCGAGGAATGAGGCGTATTTTGTCCATACGCCGCAGTGACGAGCGACGATGACAACGCAGTAGATGGACTTTTTCAACAGCCTGCTCGGTCGCAAGCGCGGTGCCGCCGTATATCTTCCTTGCCTCCACGGAATTCCTTATGGATACCGCCTTCCTTATGTCAGGGCCGAATAGCCTGGAGAACCCCCTCCACTCTTCCAGGCCGAGGTCCTCAAGCGTGTTCCCCTTATCGATGCAGTACGCAACCGCCGCGCCCGCCACCCTGTGCGCCTCCCTGAACGGCAGACCCTTTTTGACGAGGTAATCGGCCGCGTCCGTGGCGTTTAAAAAGCCCTTGCTTGTGGCCCTCGACATCGCTTCCTTATTCACCTTCATGGTCTTCAGCATCGGAGGGTATACGCTCAAAACGTCCTTGAGCGTATCGACGGCGTCGAAGAGCGGCTCCTTGTCCTCCTGCATGTCCTTGTTATAGGCGAGCGGCAGGGCCTTCATGGTGGTCAGGAGCGCGAAGAGGTTGCCGTAGACCCTGCCGGTCTTTCCCCTGGAGAGCTCGGCCACGTCCGGGTTTTTCTTCTGCGGCATGATGGAAGATCCCGTTGAGAACGCGTCCGATAGCTCGATGAAGGAGAACTCCTGGGTCGACCAGAGGATTATCTCTTCGGAGAGCCTCGAAGTGTGCATCATTATAATGGAGACCGCGGACAAAAACTCTATCACGAAATCCCTGTCGCTCACCCCGTCGAGGCTGTTCTCCGTAACCCTTGAGAATCCGAGGAGCCGCGCCGCGAGCCTCCTGTCGAGGTTATAGGGGCTTCCCGCAAGCGCCCCGGAGCCGAGCGGCAGCTCGTCCATCCTCTCGAGGCAGTCAAGGAGCCGTCCGGTGTCCCTCTTGAACATCTCGTAGTACGCGAGCAGGTGGTGGCTCAGGAGCACGGGCTGCGCCCTCTGCAGGTGCGTGTACCCCGGCATTACGCAGTCGAGGTTGTCCCCTGCCACCTCCACAAGGGCCTTCTTGAACTCGCGGAGCAACCCGGCTATCGCGTATATCTCGTCCTTGAGGTAGAGCCTTAAATCGAGGGCCACCTGGTCGTTCCTGCTCCTGCCGGTGTGGAGCTTGCCTCCGAGCGGGCCTATCTTCCCGGTCAGCCTCTGCTCCACAGCCATGTGTATGTCTTCCATCTCGGCGGCGAACGCGAACCTCCCCTTGGAGATGTCTTTCTCCACGGCCTTAAGCCCCTCTATTATCTTCCGCGCCTCTTTGTCCGTCAGCATGCCGGCGTCCGCAAGGACCGCGGCGTGCGCCATTGAGCCGCGGATGTCGTGCCTGTAGAGCCGCCTGTCAAACGCGATGGAGGCGTTGAACTCGTCGACGAGCCTGTCGGTGGATTCCTTGAAACGTCCTGACCAGGGTTTCTGCTTCATTGTCCTACTTTAAAGTGAATTTCAGGGCCTGCGCCCGGTTTTTTACTGCGCCCCTACTCAAGCCCCTCAATAACCGCCGCGTACAGCAACGGCACCATTATCTCATGGTGGCCGGTCAGTCTAAAGCCCCTGCCCCCGCCCATCGTCGGCCTTCTTACGACGTTAGTGAGCGGGCGGTAGTGCTGGATGAAGTCCATGTTGACCGTCGTAAAGTCATTCACCTCGTGGCCGAGGTTCCGCACGAGGGTGAGGGCCTTCAAAAAGACCTCCGGCAGTATCACCGCCGAGCCGATATTGAGGTAGACCCCGCCCTCGAGCGTGGCTACTACCGAGGCGAAGAGCTTGAAGTCCACGGTGGTGGCCTCCCCCGTGGCCCCGCCGTCCATGGACGGGTGGATATGGAGTATGTCCGTGCCTATGGCCACGTGTACGGTGGCGGGGATGCCCTGCCTGAAAGCGGCGGCAAGGACGCTTTTGTCCTTATGCGGAAATTTAGACCTCTCTATCATCTCGCCGACTGCGCGGCCGAGGCCCTTTTTCGCCCCCCTCTTTATCGCCCCGTTCAGGAGCCTCCCGGTCTCCTCGGCCATGCCGAAGGCGCCTTTCCCGAGCTCGGAGTCCACGTCCTCGGAGGTGGTGCCGGCGTACGCGGTCTCAAAGTCATGTACGACGCACGCCCCGTTCATGGCGATGGAGCTTACGACTCCCTTTTCAATCAGGTCTATTATCACCGGGCCGAGGCCGACCTTGATTACGTGTGCGCCTATGCCGAGGGCCACTGTCTTGCCGCCTTTATGGGCAGAGACGATTGCCCCGGCAACGGATTTAAGGTCCTTCGCGGCCAGGATATCGGGCAGGGAATCGAGGAACCCCCTCATGGAGCCGCCTTTTTCAGGCAGCCCGGCGAAGTCCTGAACGCTGACCTTGCTCTTTCTCTCCCTTAGCGGGTATGTCTTGAGCCCTTTTGTGGATATCGGCTTGAATTTTTTCATTAAACCTTCTGGAAGAGCATGTGATCCACAAGCTCGCACAGGATGTGGCATACGGTTATATGGACTTCCTGTATCCGGGCCGTGGTCTTCGAGTCCACGCTCAAGACCACGTCGGCCTTTTCGGCGAGCGCCCCTCCGCCCTTGCCGGTGAGGGCTATTACCTTTATCCCGATGGAGGAGGCGGCCTCGGCGGCCTTGATTATGTTGGGCGAGTTCCCGCTCGTAGATATCGCCAGCAGGACGTCCTGCTCCTTGCCGAGCGCCCGCACCTGCTTTGAGAAGGCCTGGTCAAAGGAGTAGTCGTTGCCTATGCTCGTCAGGTTCGAGGTGTCCGTGGTGAGGGCGAGCGCCGGGAGCGGCGGGCGCTCTATCTCGAACCTGTTGACGAACTCCGCGGCCAGGTGCTGTGCGTCGGCGGCTGAGCCGCCGTTGCCGACTATCAGGAGCTTGCCCCCGCCCTTGAAGGCCTCCACTATCATCTCCGCGGACTGGACTATAAGGGCCGAGTTCTTCTTTGTAAGGAACTTCTCCTTGGTCTTGACGCTCTCCTTGAACGACTTTGCGACTATTTCATTCTCCATCAAAACGCTCTTTGATAATGGATTTTTCAGCCGCCGTAAGAAAAAATACGGAACTTAGATGATATCTTCTGTAAAAAGTAGTTGTCAAGGTTTTTCACTTGGAAAACGGAGGGAAGATAGATAAATATGCGCCCTCAAGGGGCCGGGGGCGCCAAGGGCGGTGAAAATGGACTATGCGGCGTGATTGGTTATGTGTTATTTTGTTATTGTTTCTACTATGGATATGTCTTTTTTTATCCATTCATTTACTATTGTCGCGACATCGACGCCTTTTTTCTTTGAGAATTTTCTTAGCACTTCCATCATGTCGGGCTCGATGTAAATAGGTAGATACAGTTCCGCATCTGGACGATAAAACTTACCTCTCTCACCTTTTGAAAAATCGTATTCTTTTTTCATTTATTTTCCTCCTGATACTGTTTTGACTCTTTTCTGGTTGCCTTGCGGGCAAGGCCATAGGATGAGCTGAGGAACGAAGCGCATCCTATGGCCTTGTTTTTGCATGTCCGGCGGTCCGTTTTGTTTGATGTTTTTCTTCTATCTGTTCGTATGATAAATACGGCAAGCTTGCCTGTTGGTGGGCATGCTCAATGGTCATGGCAACCAGATTCCCTGAAGAATCCAGGTCAATATAAATATTTTCATTAATTTCGTTTGTCACAGCGACTTCATGATCAGAGAACTCAACTAACGCCGTGTCCGTATCTGAAAAATATTTAATCTTCATTTTTTCTCCCGCTTAAAAGTCCTGTCAAAAAAGGCATTATGAACGGTCTCTCCATCAGGAAGCAGTATTACCCTCAATATCTTGCCTTCTCCCTCTATACTTTTCCACTTTCTTATCCTTCCGTCAGCTTGAATTTCAGAATGGGCCGGATGTTTGATCGTTTCTTCAATCCATTCCATTTTGATTATAGCACGATCCGGTCTTTGTCTCATGTAAAGAAAATATTGGGTAAATTTCATCCCGTTCCTTTATCATGCCTAACGTGAAGGCGCCCGGCGGCAAAAAGCAGAGCGGCGCTTTTTTGCTGTCCGGTGGAGCGCGAGTGTTAGGCAATTGCGGTGGGCAACGGAAAGATGTTGCCCACCCTACCCGGCTGCAGCCAGAAGTTCGCGCCCTCGGCCTCGGAGACGTATATGCCGAGCGCCTCCTTAAGCCCCTTCTGATTTACGCCCAATATGGTGTAAATCGCCTTGGGGACTATCCTGCCCTCTTCCTTGACCTTATAGTGCATGGC
>JACRLF010000071.1:0-4346 GCA_016235365.1 Deltaproteobacteria bacterium
CATGGATGTGAACCTGCCGAAGGTCGAGGCCTCCGGCATAAGCGCGAAGGACGAGCCGCTTGTCATAACCATTAACAGGGACAGGCGCATATTCATAAACGACACGGCGTTCAGGCCCTCCGAGCTTCAAGGCAAGATAGCGGCGATAAGGAGGACCAGGAGCGGGCTTACGGTGCTGTTGAGGGCCGATGAGTCGGTGCCCTACGGCCATGTGATGGGGGCGATGGCCGCCATCCGCAAGGCTGGTATCGAACAGATAGGGCTCGTCACCGAACCAGTGGAGGCGGCAAGGTGATGGAGGCGGCGCTGCGCACCTACCGCCGGGGGCTCCTTAAGACCGTTGCCGGCTCATTCATCCTCCACGCGCTCCTTATCGCCGTTATGCTCATATTCTACAACGCCCATCCCGGAAGGGTCTACTTCACCCCGGTTACGGTCAGCATAGTGGACCAATCCAGTCTGCCGAAGAGTCAGGCCCAGGCCGGGGCGGGGCCTGTTGCATCCGTGCCGCAGGCGAAAATAGAGCGGATTGAAGCGAAAGAGGAGGCGGTCAAGCCTCAAAAGGCGGTGAAGACGTCTAAAAAGGCTGAACCGAAAATGCTCTCCCCTGTTGAGGAGGCGCTCAAGCACATATCCGCGGACGTAAAGGAAAAAGACGACAGCGCCATTGTAGGCTCCAGCATAGAAAAGCTCAAGAGCAAGCATGAGGCCGAGCAGAAGGCGCTAAAGAGGAGCATTGATGAGATAAGGCAGGGGCTCTCCTCCGGCTCCACCGTCTCAGGCGCGAACAGACAGGCCAATGCCGCCGCCACAGGCGCGGCAGGGGGGGGAGCGGCAGGGGGCGGCGCAGGGGGCGGCGCGCCGGGGGGCGTCAGCGACGTCAAATACGCCTCATACTACAACCAAATAAGCGGCATAGTCCAACAGGAATGGGCGATCTACTTCGGCGAGTTCCAGAAAATAAGGTCCGAGGTGATAGTATCCATAAAGATAGCGAGGTCCGGCAGCCTCATGGAGACCAGAGTCGAGAAGTCGTCCGGAAACCCGAGGTTCGACGATTCGCTCCTCAACGCGGTCAAGAAGGCGTCTCCGTTCCCTCCGCTGCCGAAAGACTTCGAAGGTAAACAGATGGACGTGTCGTTCAGGTTCTGCCCTGATTGCGAAGGAAAGAAATGATAAGAGCATCAAGGTGCGTTCCGGTTTTTTTCGCCCTCTTTTTCCTCTCGATAACGGAGGCGCGGGCGCGGGTATACATAGACCTCTCAGCCCCGTCCGTCAAGAAGCTGCAGGTAGCCGTCCAGGAGTTCAGGGACGTCTCCCCGGTCACTTCCGTGGATTCAGGACGGATCAAAAAAGAGCTCATCGACGCGCTCGACACGGACTTGAGGTTCTCCGGCCTGTTTACGATAACGGAGAGCGGGGCCAACATCGAGGACCCCTCCAAGTCATCGCTTGAGCCTGACGCGATAAACTTCAAGAATTGGCGCGTGATAGGGGCCGACACCCTTTTGAAGGGCGTCTACAGCGTGGATAAGGACCGGCTCACCGTCGAGATAAGGTTCTACGACTGCGTCAACGAGAAGCAGGTGCTCGGCAAGAGGTTTACCGGGGCCGCAAGCAACCCGAGAAGGCTCATACACTACTTCTCAGACCATCTCTACGAGGAGCTTACCGGCAGGAAGGGGGTCTTCACCACGAAGATCCTCTTTGTCTCGGACAGGTCGGGTGAAAAAGAGATATACATGAGCGAATACGACGGCATGAACGCGAGACGGATAACCTTCAACAGGTCGATAAACCTCTCTCCCCATTGGTCTCCCGACGGCAACAGGATAGTCTATACCTCCTACAAGAAAGGCCAGCCCCACATCTTCTCTCTCGACCTGAGGACCGGCAAGGACGCCGTTGTCTCGGAGAAGGCCGGGATAAACATCGGCGGGAGGTTCTCCCCCGACGGCAGGCGTCTGGCCATGACCCTGGGATTGGGCGCTGATAAATCATCGGAGCTGTATCTCCTCGACCTTGAAACAGGGCAGTACAGTAAGCTCACGGACAACTACGGAATAGACGTGTCCCCGTCATGGTCGCCGGACGGAAATAAAATCGCCTTTGTCTCAGATATCTCTGGAAATCCGAACATCTTTGTGTTAGATTTGGAGGGAAAATCCGACAATAAACAGAAGGCATTGAAAAGGCTCACGTTCAGCGGCAAGTACAACTCAAGCCCGGCGTGGTCCCCGGACGGCAGGCTCATAGCCTTTGCCGGCTCTGAAAACGGCAGGACCTTCAATATCTTCGTCATGCGTCCTGACGGAGACGGCATCACGCAGCTTACGTCCGACGGCAACAATAAAAACCCTTCATGGTCGCCGGACTCGAGGTTCATCGTCTTCAGCTCGACAAGGAAAGGTATAACTTCTCTATATATAATGCAGTCGGACGGAGGGGGGCTGACGAGGCTGCAGACAGGGGTCGGCAATGAAAAGACGCCGGCGTGGTCGCCATTTCTTGAATGACCTGATGCCGTGTCGCCGGCCGCGGTTTACGTCCGGCGCCGATTGGCAAAAAATCATTAAATCCGTAAGAAGGAGGCGCTATGAAACGAAATGACATTTTCAGATTTCTCCCCATTATCATAACGAGCATCGGCCTGACGGCCGGCTGCGGGGCGCATCTGTCCAAGGTGGAGATGGGCGATAAGGCCGTTGACGTGGGGG
This sequence comes from Deltaproteobacteria bacterium, assembly GCA_016235365.1. GTDB lineage: Bacteria > Desulfobacterota > GWC2-55-46 > GWC2-55-46 > GWC2-55-46 > JACRLF01. The sequence goes on from JACRLF010000071.1 coordinate 2,718, forward strand.
CTGACAAGAGCGGCGGAAAAAACATCGTAGCCGTGCCCGATGAAAAGGTGGTCACCGAGGATGTCAAGACCTCCGGCATGGGCGCCAAGGGGTCGGCGGCGGCTAAGGACTACAAGTCCCTCGGCGCAAACGACGAGCTTACGAAAACAGCCCGGGAGTCGGGGACGCTCTATACAATCCACTTCGATTACGACAAGTTCAACATACGGGAAGACGACAAGCCTCTGCTTACCAAGAACGCCCAGTGGCTCAATATAAACCCGGCGGTCAAGGTCCGCATAGAAGGGTACGCGGATGAGCGCGGGGAGTCGGAATACAACCTGGCCCTCGGGGACAAGAGGGCCAGGAGCGTTGAAAGATACCTCGAGGACATGGGCATTATAAAAGACAGGCTCGCGACGATAAGCTACGGCGAGGAAAGGCCTGTTGACCCGGGCCACAACGAGGACGCCTGGGCGAAGAACAGGAGAGCCGAGTTCAAGATAGCGAACTGAGACAAACATAAGGAGACGGAAACGGAACGGATGCTCAACGTCAGGAAATATCTCGCCTTATGGACCATTCTGCTGCTCCCGTACGCCGTCTCCGGGTGCGGCCCCGGCTTCCCCATCATGACGGCGGAGCAGCAGGCCATGGTGAAGAACGTCGACACCCTCCTCAAGGAGAACGAGTCGCTTAAAGTCAGGGTCTCTTCGCTCGAGCGCGGGGGCGGGCAATCCCAGTCGCAGTTGAAGACCGAGGTTGACGCGGCGCGGAGGTCCGCGGCCGAGGCCAACAGCTCCATCGCGAGGCTTCGCGAGGAGTTCTCCTTTGTCCAGGGGAGCATCGAGGAGGGGTCGCACGGCAGGGAAGAGATGAAGGACTCCGTAAAATCCATCAACGGCTCGCTCAAGGCGATGCGCGAAAACATCGCGTCCCTGGAGAACGCGTCCAAGGACGCCGACAGGAAGACCGAGGAGCTTAAGACCTCCGTAGAGTCCATCGACAAAAAGACGTCTTCGCTGCAGGACGCGGCAGCGGCCCTGGACAAAAGGGTAGCCGCCATCGAATCAAAGCCCCCCCAGGGCGCGGAGACCCACGGCAAAAAAGGGCCGGGTACAGACCCTGAGGAACTCTACGCCAGGGGCGTGCGCGATGTGGAATCAAAGGACTACCCGGGGGCCATGGAGGCATTCCAGGGGCTCCTCGCGGACTATCCGGCGCATAAATACGCCGGCAACGCCCAGTACTGGATCGCCGAGATACACTACGCAAGGGGCGAATGGGAGCGGGCAATACTCGAGTTCGACAAGGTCATCAAGAACTACCCCAAGAGCGAAAAGGTGGCGGCCTCTATCCTGAAGCAGGGCTTCTCTTTCGAGAACTTAGGGTCTAAAAAGGAGGCGCGCGTGCTCCTTGAGTCGGTCATAGAGCGGTTCCCGAAGAGCCCGGAAGCGGCCATTGCGAAAAAACGGCTCCAGGGGCTGAAGTGATTTCTCTTGGATCTAACAGGTTGTTGAAAAACCCTCGCGTCCGTTCAGGCTGTTCAAAAAGCTCCCGACCCACGCCACTTGGCGTGGGAGGCGTCGAGGAGCGAGGAATGAGGCGTATTTTGTCCATACGCCGCAGTGACGAGCGACGATGACAACG
>JACRLF010000071.1:4358-6531 GCA_016235365.1 Deltaproteobacteria bacterium
CAGGCTGTTCAAAAAGCTCCCGACCCACGCCACTTGGCGTGGGAGGCGTCGAGGAGCGAGGAATGAGGCGTATTTTGTCCATACGCCGCAGTGACGAGCGACGATGACAACGCAGTAGATGGACTTTTTCAACAGCCTGCTAAGGCGTTGTAGAGCGGCAGTTAAACCTCCAATACGTCTGTTGCATGGAGAGCGCCCATGTCCGAAAAACTCCTTATCGTAGATGACTCAAAGGCAACAAGGGACTCGATAAGAAAGACCCTCAAAGACGTCTTCTCGGACTTCATCGAAGCCGACAACGGCTTGTCGGCGATACGGCTGTTCACCGAAGAGCGGCCGGGCTTCATAATAACGGGCGTGGAGATGCCCAAAATGGACGGCTACAAGCTCGTCTCCACCATCAGGGGCCTGGAAGGCGGCGGCGACGTCCCAGTGGTAATGTTCTCCGGGAAAAAGCCCACGCTCAAGGGCAAGCTCGACGGGCTGAACATCGGCGCAAGCGACTACCTGTTCAAGCCGTTCGACAACGAAGAGCTCGTTGCGCGCGTCAAATGCCTGCTGAGGGTGCGCAAGTCCATAGAAGGGCTCCTGGAGAGAAACGCCCTCCTTGAAAAGCTCGCCGTCACGGACACCCTAACGGGGCTGTACAACAGGAGGTATTTTTTCGACGCCGCAAAGGAGCAGATGGCCCTGGGCCTCAGGCACAGCTTCAGGATAGCCTGCCTGCTGATCGACATCGACCACTTCAAAAAGATCAACGACACGTGGGGGCACCAGGCCGGGGACGACGTCCTGAGGAACGTGGGGCGCCTTCTGCTGGCTAAAAAGAGGGACGGGGAGCTGATGGCGAGGTTCGGCGGCGAGGAGTTCATAATATGCCTGTTCAACACCGACCAGAAGAGCGCGGTACAGGCCGCCCACAGGTTCAGAAACGCCCTTAAGACGCACGATTTCACGTCGCGCCACCATCCGCCTCTGCATATAACCGTCAGCATCGGGCTCGCCATCTATCCGCAGGACGGTATCCTGACGATAGACGAGCTCATCAGCGCGGCCGATATGGCCATGTACCGCTCCAAGAAAGAGGGCAGGGACAGGGTCTCCTGCCCCGCAAGCCCCGTGTCCAAGGACGTAAGACAGCCGGCGGGCGCGCCGAGACCGAAGGATATAGCGGACCCATTGAAGCTCCCATAGGCCCAGGCCGCGCTTAATCCTCGGCGTATAAAGAAGCGTCTATTACTATTCGCGCTTGCCCACGGCCCCAAGCCGCGGGCCGTGCGGCCCGCTATGCATGTTCAGCCCCATCAACGCGTCTCAGCCTGGATAAACCCTGCAACTATATTATTATCTCCATCGAGATGCCTGTCCGCCTGTGGAGCACCCTCGGCAAGCTCCGTGGTATCTCCTTAAACTCCCCATCCGAAGGATGGGTCGGGGTGGGTGTAGTTTGACCCCGCAGCTTGGGCTTAGGGGAATGCGCTCGCCATGCATGATTAAAAAGTGAAAGATTGTCTTCACCCCCACCCCTGCCCTCCCCCTTGATGGGGGAGGGTCTTATAAGGAGACCCTGTGGCAAGCTACAGGGAATTCTCAAGTTAAAATAACGGCCGGAGGGCTTAATGCAAAGCAGGGTGGCTGTAACAAGGTGCGCGGACTATAACGGCGCGGACGTACACTCCGCCGTAAAAAAGACCGTAGACCTGCTCGGCGGCATCAAACGGTTCGTAAAGGAGGGCGATCTCATACTCGTCAAGCCAAACCTCCTTGCCGCAAAGCCCGCGGAAGCGGCCGTGACGACGCACCCGAGCGTCGTCAGGTCGGTCATAGAGCTTGTCAAGGAGGCCGGGGCCACCCCGGTGGTCGGAGACAGCCCCGGTATCGGCAGCGCCAGGAAGATAGCCGAGAAGTGCGGGGTCATGCAGGCGTGCAGAGATACCGGCGCCGAGTTCATGGAGCTCAAGGATGTGGTAACGGTAGAGAACCCGCTGGGCCATACGTTCAAGCGGCTGGAGGTGGGCAGAGAGGTCCTCGAGGTTGACGGGATAATCAACCTGCCCAAGCTCAAGACCCACGCCCAGATGTACCTGACGCTCGGCGTAAAGAACCTCTTCGGCTGCGTCCCGGGCAACAGGAAACCCCAGTGGCACCTGTCGGCAGGGGTGGACAGCCTCTA
>JACRLF010000072.1 GCA_016235365.1 Deltaproteobacteria bacterium
GACTGGGTGTTTGACAAGGACGAGCTTTGCCTTAAAAGGGTGGTGCAGAGGTTCCCGACGGTAAAGGGCGCAAGGACCCTCACCGAGGTGTTGAACTGCCGGGACGTCGAGGCGGTGGTGGTGGCCTCCCCCGCATCCGACCACTACGAGACGGTGAAGAAGTGCCTCATGGCCGGCAAGCACGTGCTCGTGGAAAAGCCGATAGCCCTGAGCATCGAAGAGGCGGAGGAGATGATAAGCCTTGCGGATTCCAAAAAAAAGACACTTATGGTCGGGCACACGTTCCTCTTCAACTCAGGCATAAGGGCGCTGAGGGGCTATATGGGGGAGGAGTCCTTCGGAAAGGTCTACTACCTCCACGCTACGCGCACGAACATGGGCCCGATACGCAACGACGTGAACGCGATATGGGATTTAGCCCCGCACGACATTTCGATATTCAACTTCCTGCTCGGCAAGTCCCCCAGGTGGGTGAGCGCGACCGGGACGAGATTGTTCGAGAACGGGAGGGAAGACGTCGGCTTCCTGACGCTCGGCTACGACGACAATACGATAGCCAACATCCACGTAAGCTGGGCCGACCCTTACAAGGTGCGCGAGGTGGTGGCCGTGGGGAGCAAAAGGAGGATAGTTTTTAACGACCTGGAGAGCGTTGAGCGCATAAAGATATTCGAAAAGGGCGTCATAAGGGACGAGGCCGCGGAAAACTTCGCGGAGTTCAGGCTCCTGATGAGGGACGGCGATATCCTGAGCCCGAGGGTGGAGAATACCGAGCCGCTCAAGGACCAGTGCGCCCACTTCATAGAATGCGTCACCGAAGGCAAAAAGCCGATCTCCGACGGGAACACGGGGCTTGATGTCATCAGGGTGATGCTCGCCGCGGACCTGTCGTTAAAGACACAGGGTTCACCCGTTGAGATAGCGGGGGCGAGCGTCTGACAAAGCGTCGGGGTCGAGAGAGCGGATTGTTTTTGCAGAAACATAGTTTTATCAAGTCAATAAGGGGTGGGAGGAGAGCGCATGGCGCACGAGGTAATACTGCCGAAGCTTGGGACGAACATCGAGTACGGGACGATATTGGAGTGGAAGAAGAAGGAAGGGGAGCATGTGAAAAAGGGTGAGCCGCTCCTTGTCGTGGAGACCTCGAAGGCGGTCTTTGACGTGGAGTCCGAATACGACGGGTTCCTGAGGAAGGTCTTCCGCAAGGAGGGCGAGAACGTATGCTTTACGGAGCCGGTGGCGATCCTGACCGAAGATAAGGAAGAGGGCATAGCCGGACTTCTTAAAGAGAGGGCCGAGCCAGCGCCGAAACCGAAGAGGCATCATGAGAAAAAGAGAGAAGAGCTCATAGGCGTCCATACGGAGGGCGCGGCAAAGGGCGTACAGCGGCACGCGCGATACGCCGCCACGCCGGCGGCAAAGCGCCTCTCAGGAGAGCTTAAGATAAACATTGAAAAGGTGGCATACGCCTTCGGAGCCCAGGTCGTGGACGAAAAGCTGATCCTTGAATACCGCGGGAGGAAGAAGCTCGGTATCTACGGCGCGGGTCTCGGGGCCAAACAGGCCAGGGAGCTCCTTAGACACCGCGACGACCTCGTCGTGGTCGGCCTCTTTGACGACAACCCGCAGATCAAGGACAGCGAGATGATCGGGCTCAAGGTCATAGGGGGATGGAACGAGTTCATGGACATGGCCTCCGGCAACGAGATAGACAGCGTCGCGGTTTCGCTGCATTCCGAGTACAGGAGAAAGCTCATCGACAAGATAGCGAAGGAGGCGCCGTTCATAGAGCTGCTGCCGCTCGTGGACCCGAGGGCGATAGTCTCGGACGGCGTCGTTATCTCGACAGGGGCCTTTATCGAGGCTGGGAGCGTCATCGGCCCGGACACGTTTATCGGGGACGGCGTCATAGTGGACGTGGGCGCGGTCGTAAGCCACGACTGCCATATAGGCGCGCATTCGCACCTCTCGCCGGGCTGCGTCCTCTCAGGGATAGTAAGGCTTGAAGAGAACGTGCTGGTGGGGGTCGGGGCGTCGATAAATTCACAGGTGACAGTGGGCAGGAACGTCGTAATCACCCCCGGGTCGGCCGTGGTCTGCGATATCCCGGACGACGTCGTTGTCAGCGGCAACCCCGCCAGGATAATCGGCAAGAGCTACAGGGGGGCATGAAGGGGGCATGAGGTGATGCGATGGTGGGAATGAAGGGCGGAGGGGAGAAGTGGCGGATATGAAGTTGGCGGGCTCGAACTGGGGGTGGATGAAAGGTGAGACAAAAAATAAAACCTGTTGAGGCGGCCCTTGCCGCGGCTGGGGCCTTAAACGTAGTCGAGATGTATAAAAAGGCCCTGACGATACGCTACTTCGAGGAGAAGGTCGACTGGCTCTTCGGAAGGGGCAAGCTCGGCGGCACCACCCACCTCTGCATAGGCCAGGAAGCGGTCCCCGTCGGGGTCGCATCCGCGTTGAGGGCGGATGATTACATGGTGAGCACCCACAGGGGGCACGGCCACCTTATAGCAAAAGGCGGGGAGCCGGCGCGGATATTCGCCGAGCTTCTCGGCAAGAGCGAGGGGTACTGCAAGGGCAGGGGCGGCACGCAGCACCTGTGCGTCATGGGGCTCAATTTCCTCGGCACCAACGGGATAACCGGCGGCGGCATACCCATAGCCACAGGCGCCGGGCTCTCGATAAAGCTCTCGGGGGACGACAGGGTCGCGGTCTGCTTCTTCGGAGAAGGGGCGTCCAACCAGGGGACCTTCCACGAATCCCTCAACATGGCCTCGGTGTGGAAGCTGCCCGTCGTCTACGTCTGCGAGAACAACATGTACGCCATGTCGACCCGGTTCGCCAGGATTTCCGCCAGTGACGACGTGGCCGCGCGCGCCGGCGCATACGGGATCGAGGCGGCGATAGTGGACGGGATGGACGCGCTGAAGGTCGCCGAGCTTGCCGGCAAGGTCGTGGGGCGGGTGAGAGCGGGGGGCGGCCCGGCGCTGATAGAGGCCAAGACATACAGGTTCTGCGGCCATTCAAAGAGCGACCCGCGCACGTACAGGACACGGGAAGAAGAAGAGATGTGGAAGGGGAAAGACCCCATAAAAAGGCTGGCGGCGGCGGCAGCGGAGTTTATACCCGGCTCCGAGATAGAGGGGATAAAAAGAGGAGTCCTTGCAATGATAGAGGACGCGTATGACGCGGCGGAGAAGGGGAGCGATTCTTCCACGGACGCCGCGCTCGATGGAGTATATGCAAAGAGAGAAGATATCGTACCGCAAGGCAATATACAGAGCGCTTGACCGCGTGCTCGGGAGCGACGAGAAGGTGGTCTTCATGGGCGAGGACATCTCCGAGTACGGCGGCGCGTTCGGAGTCTCCGCCGACCTCTACAGGAGATACCCATCGAGGGTCATCTCAACCCCCATATCCGAGGGGTCTGTCGCAGGGGCCGCCGTAGGGCTTTCGATGACCGGATACAGGGTGATAGTGGAGATCATGTTCATGGACTTCATCACTCTGGCGATGGACCAGATAATAAACCACGCGGCGAACATACACTACATGTACGGGGGCCAGGTCTCCTGCCCGATAGTCATACGCGCGCCGGCGGGCGGATACAGGGGGTATGGCCCGAGCCACTCGAAGACGCTCGAGGGCCTCTTCTTGGGGATTCCGGGGCTCAAGATAGTTGCCCCGTCCACCGTGCAGGACGCATGGGGGGCGCTTATCTCGGCAATATACGACAACAACCCGGTGCTCTTCATAGAGCATAAGCTACTGTACAACATGGAGGGCGAGATAGACCTCGACTATAAGATCGGGCCCATCGGAAGGGCGCGCATCGCAAGGGAGGGCGCGGACGTTACGGTGGTAAGCCACTCATACGGCACGCACCTGTCCATGAGGGCCGCGCAGGAGCTCTCGGCCCAGGGCATAGAGGCCGAGGTAATAGACCTCGTGAGCCTCAAGCCGCTGGATATCGGCGCCGTCGCCGCTTCCGTAGAAAAGACCGGCAGGCTCGTCACCGTGGAGGAGGGAGACCTCTCAGGCGGGGTGGGGGCCGAGGTCGTCAGCCGCGTGGTCGAGGACTGCCTCCCTTACATAGACGGACGCATTGTCAGGGTAGGCAAGCCGGACGTGCCGATCCCCGCCTCTATCATGGCCGAGAGCCGCGTGCTCCCTGGCGTTGATGACATCGTAGACGCCGCAAAGAGGACATTGTCATGGGAATGAACATGCATAGCGAGCGTCCAGCCCGCAGCTTGGGGCTGGGGTAAAGCGAGCGAATAGAAATAGATACTTCCCTCCCTGGCTTAAGACCCAGGGGGTTTCAGAAGGGTAAAAAATAACGGAGGGGGATATGTCGATTACGGGTTCTTCCGCCTGCAAAGGCGACGTGGAAGTCAAGACAACGGAAACGGAGAAGTCCAAGGTCCCGTTCGTGGACCTCAAGGCCCAGTACGCCGAAATCAAGGAAGAGGTCGACGGCGGGATTAAAGGCGTCCTGGACAGGTGCGACTTCATACTCGGGGAGAGCGTCAAGGCGTTCGAGAAGGAGTTCGCCGCGTACTGCGGCGCGCAGTATTGCGTGGGGGTGGCATCCGGCACCGAGGCCCTCCACCTCTCCCTTAAGGCCGTCGGGATAAAAGAGGGGGATGAGGTCATAACCCAGGCGAATACGTTCATAGCCACGCTCCTCGCCGTCTCGTATACGGGGGCGGCCCCGGTGTTGGTCGATATCGACCCGGAGACGTACAACATCGACACAAATAAGATCGAGGCCGCGATAACCGGACAGACAAAGGCGATAGTGCCCGTGCACCTCTACGGCAGACCCGCGGCCATGGATGAGATAAGGGACATAGCCGCAAGGCACAAGCTGTTCGTAGTGGAAGACGCCTGCCAGGCGCACGGGGCCTATTACTACGGCGACTCAGGGGCGCAAAGGGTAGGGACCCTCGGCGATATCGCCGCGTTCAGCTTCTATCCCGGCAAGAACCTCGGCGCCTACGGCGACGGCGGCGCCGTGATTACCGACAGCAACGAGATATTCGAGCAGGTGAGGATGCTCAGGGACTACGGCCAGAAGGTCAAATACCACCATGTCATGAAGGGGTACAACAGCAGGCTCGACACCATACAGGCCGCCGTCCTCTCGGTCAAGCTGCGCTACCTCGACAGATGGAACGAGCTCCGGGCGGCCCATGCGAAGAGATACGCGGAGTCCTTAAGCGGCGTGCCGGAGATAGCGCTCCCGGACTTCAACGCCTCAAAAAAGCTTTCGCACGTATTCCACCTCTTTGTCATAAGGGTGCGGAACAGGGCAGGGCTGATGGAGCACCTGTGCGACGAGGGCATTACCACAGGCATACACTACCCGGTGCCTAACCATCTGCAAAAGGCCTTCATCGACCTCGGATACAAGGCCGGGAGCTTCCCGATGACGGAAAAATACGCGGACGAGATACTCTCCCTGCCGATGTTTCCGGAGCTTAAGTACGGGCAGATGAAACACGTGGCAGAGACCATAAAGGGCTTTTACGGAAAATAGACTGGGGGCAATGGGGCGGCTGGAAAGGCAGAGGTGGCGTGGGTGGATTGGATGGCGGGTAACTTGCGGTAGTGATGGAGGCGGCGAGGGGAATGCGGGGGGAGCGGGGATAGCGTAAGCGAGGTTAAGGGTTGAAGCTCCTCGCGGCAAGCCGCGGGGAATCTTCGACATATAAGGAAATATCTATTTCTATTCGCTCGCTTGACCCCGCAGCTTGGGCTTAGGGGAATGCGCTCGCTATGCATGTTCAATCGGTTATGGAGGACGTCCGTTGAAGATATCTTTCATCATACCTGTGCTAAACGCGCAGAGGCACATTCAAAGGTGTCTCAAGTCCATAAGGGCGCAGGACTACCCGCAGGAGATGGTCGAGATAGTGGTGCTGGACGCCGGGTGCAGCGATTCCACCATCGATATCGCGGAGAAGTTCGGGGCAATGGTCTACCCGAATCCGAAGAGGCTGGCCGAGTACGGGCTCCAGGTCGGGATAAAAAACTCTACCGGGGACCTCCTGGTGATATTCGCGGCTGATAACGAACTCGCGACGACAGGGTGGCTCAAGACCGCCGCCTCCCCGTTCATCGAGGACAAAAGATGCGCCGCTGTATGGGGGGCGCTCAAGTCGGGCGAGGAAGACCCCCCGCTTAACAGGTACTTTGAGCTTATACAGAGCGACCCGATGACGTTCTTCATGAACAGGAACCTCGGCCTCTACTTGAGCGACATGAAGACCGTCGTGTCCGGCGACAGGTATTTTTTCAGGGTCGATCCGAAGAGGCCGCTTGTCTGGGGCGCGAACGGGCTCGTCCTCCGAAAGGAGTTCGTCGCGCATATATGGGCCCAGGAAGGATACCTCGGCGACAACGACGCCTTCCAGCGCATGGTCGAGGAGGGGCGCAACAGGGTCGCATACATCCCGGGCCTCGTGACCTACCACCACCATGTCGGCGCGGTAAGCGACTGGATAGGCAAGTGGAAGAGGAACTTCCTGAAGCACTTCCTGGATAAGCTCGAGACAAGGAACACGAACTGGGTCTTTGCCGGCAACTTCAGGGGCAGGCTCGTGCTATGGCTCCTGTACTCGACGATCCCGCTCATCTCAGGCACGCACGCCCTCTACCTGGGGATAAGGGACCGGAACCGGTTCTGGGCTTACCACCCGGTGCTCTGCTTTCTCCAGACGTCCGTCTACGCGTACTTCATCGTTACGACGCCGAAGGGAAGAGAGACCATGCTGCGGATAGTCAGGGGCAGGATGAGGACGCTGAGGGAGGCGTGAAGGGGCTTAAGTCAAAGGAGGTTGGTGAATGATAATACTCGGGCTGTCGTCGTACCATCCGGATGCCTCGGCGGCGTTGATAGTCGACGGCGAGATAATCGCCGCCGTGGACGAGGAGCGCCTGAACAGGATCAAGCACTCGCCGGGCTTCCCGGAGCTTGCGATAAAGTACTGCCTCGAAAAAGGGCGCATCAGCCTCGACGAGGTCGACTATATAGCCGTGGCCAACGAGTTAAGGGCCAACCTCAGGCACAAGATAGCCTTCTCCCTCAGTACCTTTCCGATGAAGGCATGGCCCGAGTACTTCAGGAATTACATGAGACAGAGGGTCATGAAGCCCCTCAGCCTGACCGATGACCTGGTGAACAGGGTCGGCGGGGACCCGCGCAAGATTCGCTCCAGGATAAGGCGCGTGGAGCACCACAACGCGCACGCCGCGAGCTCTTACTACACCTCTCCGTTCAATAACGCGGCCATAATGTCGATGGACGGCTCCGGTGATTTCGTCACATGCGCCATGTCCGGCGGCAGGGACAAAAGGATAGAGAGGCTCGCGCAGACATACTGGCCGAATTCGCTCGGCATGCTCTACTTCTCCGTAACCCAGTACCTGGGCTTCCATGAGCTCGGCGCCGAGGGCAAGATCATGGCCCTTGCCTCGTACGGCAAGCCCAAGTACATGGACGAGTTCAGGAAGATAATAAGGCTTACGCGGGACGCATTCAGGATGGAGATGGATTACTTCACGTTCCACCTGCCGGTGCTCATAGACAACTGGGGAGACCCGGCCTTCCACCTCTTGCGGACGCTGCACAAAAAGACCCATACGGACGACCTCTGCCTTGCCGGAGGTGTCGCGCTCAACTGCGTCATGAACGGCAGGGTCGCGGCCAATACCGACTTCAAGCGCGTCTTTGTCCAGCCCAACGCCGGCGACGGAGGGCTCTCTCTCGGGAGCGCCTTCTATCTCTACCATAATATACTCTCGATGCCGAGGAAGAAGCACCTCATAAGCGCCTCTCTCGGGACCGAATTCACGAACACGGACGTGCAGGCGGCCCTCGAGGGCTCCGGCCTCAAATACACGCGCCACGACGACATCGCGCCGCGCGTGGCCTCGCGCATAGCCGACGGCAGGGTGATAGGCTGGTTCCAGGGCAAGATGGAGTTCGGGCCGAGGGCGCTCGGAAACAGGAGCATACTCGCCGACCCGAGAAGGGCGGATATGAGGGACTTCATAAACTCGGTGGTGAAGCACAGGGAGCTCTTCAGGCCCTTCGCGCCTTCGGTCCTCGAGGAAGACGCCAGGGACTTCTTCGACCTCAACGGCTTCCCCTCCCCTTTCATGCTCCTTGCCGTGGACGTGCGCCCCGACAGGGCGGCGCAGGTGCCGGCCATCACGCACGTGGACGGGACAGCCAGGGTGCAGACGGTGGACAGGGAATCAAACCCGCGGTACAGAAGGCTTATAGAGGAGTTCAAGAAGCTGACGGGGATACCGATGGTCTTGAATACGTCATTCAACCTTAAAGGCGAGCCGGTCGTCTCTTCTCCGTCCGACGCGATCAAGAGCTTCCTCGCCACGAAGATAGACGTGCTTGCCATAGAGGACTATATTGTCGAAAAAAGGTAGGGAGATAATCCGCTCAACGGAGACGCTCAGACTTGGGAACGCGGCGTTCGTTCTGATACTCCTTTGCGGCGCGGGACTGCGCCTCTGGGGGATAGGCGCGGGTCTCCCGTTCGTCATCCACCCGGACGAGAACAGGCAGGTGCTCGACTCCCTCGGCATGGCCTCAAGGCTGAGCCTGCTCCCGGAAGAGTTCTCGTACCCGGCCCTGCACAAGTACCTGCTCATGGTCTCAAGCGGCGCATACTTCCTCATCGGCAGAGCGGCCGGATGGTTCGCGGACCCCTCCGACTTCGCGCTGCGTTTTCTTACCGGCGGCTCGGAGGTCTTCCTCATCGGCCGCCTGCTGAGCGCCGCGGCGGGGACCGTCATCGGCGTCGTCGTATATAAGATGGGCCGCAGGCTCTACGGAGAGACCATCGGGCTCATAGGGTTCGCTTACTCGATGGGGATGTTCCACCTCATACAGCACTCGCAGTGGGCGATAGCCGATATCTTCATAGCCCTCTTCACAATAACCGCGCTCCACTTCATTACGGCCTGTGCAGTTGACCCGAACGACAATAAGAGCCTTCTGCTCGGGGCCCTCTTCGCGGGGTTAGCTGTATCCACCAAGCCGCAGGGCGCGTTCCTCGCCGTGCCGCTTGCCCTGAGCCAGTTCTACGCGCTCAAGGACTCCGGGTTCAAGATCAGCGGGGCGTTCCTAAGATGGCGGGCCATTGGGGCGCTCATCTTCGTTGCGGCCGGTCTCATGGGCAACCTCTCCTGGATATTCGAGTTCAGGGCCTCTCTTGAAAAATTCACGATGCTCTCGCAGGTGGCGCATCTCGGCATCTCCTCAAGGGAGCCGTTCAGCGAAGGGCTCGTAAGCCTCATCGCATGGTTCGCAAGGGACCTTGTACGGCAGGAGGGGCCGCTCGGAGCCGTGCTTATCGCCGGGGTCGTGTACACCGCAGTCCGGCGCACGCGGCAGGACTTGATAATGCTCTCCTATGTGGCGGTATTCTTCTTCGCGCTCAGGGACTGGGCGATAAGGTACCTCCACCTCTTTGTGGCGATAATGCCGGCGCTAACCCTGCTCGGCGGCAGGTTTACAGGTGATTTAGTTGCGAGGTTCAGGCTCAAGGCTCCCTTCGCGGTTTTGCTCGTCGCGGCGATAATCACACCCTCGGCGGCGTGGTCGATCGAGGCGTCGCTGACGAAAGAGAGTACTGACACAAGGCTTCTCGCCAAACGCTGGGTCGAGGAGAACATAGAAAAAGATAAGCCCATAGCGGTCGACTGGTATGAATTCGCAGTCCCTCTCTGGTCAAAGATACCGCCAGGGCTCCTTAACCCCAAGGCCGCGGAGCGCTATGAAAAGAGCGTGCCTGAGCGCGTAAGAAAGGGGTACAACGAGTTCCTGAAGACAAAGAGGAGCTATACTATCGTCCCGGTAATATATTCAACGGACGGACCAAAGTGGCCCGCGGAGATGACGGCGGAGGCGCGGGAGAAGGCCTCGGGCAAGGAGGTCTACAGGGAGCTCTACACCGTCTTCAACTTCCGCACCGTGGACGAGCTTGAGAAGGCGGGTGCGAAGTACCTGATCATTACAAGCTACGGGTACACGAACTTCCTCCTCGATAACGACCCGTACAAGACCAACTCCGGGGCGTTCAACTACCTCTTCAGGGAAGACCTCATCGGTTTCAACAGGCAGGCCGACAAATACGTGGACGACGGGAGGTTCGGGCTCATCTACTTCCTCAATAAGCGCGCAAGGGACTTTTACTCTCCGCTCCTGCACGGCGGCAACGGCAACGTAAAGCTTGTCAAGGAGTTCATCCCCGCTCGCGGAGAACCGGGGCCGGTAATAAAGATATTCAAGCTCGGCAAGGGTACATAATATGTCGAAGATTCCCCGCAGCTTGGGCCGCGGGGAGCTTCAATGACGGGTGTGTGTGATGCACGGAAAACAAAAGCTCCTGGACATAGCGCTGATATCGGCGATAGGGTTGTTGCCGCTCCTCTGGTTCAGGGAGGGCTACGGCGCGATAGCGGGGTTTGACTTCGCCGTCTATCTGAACCCGGTGGAGACCCTGCGAAAGTCCATGTACCTATGGAGCGACATGATGGCCGGCGGATACGACACGTCGCACGAGGTCTCCTCGCTCGCGTATTATCTGCTCTTCGCCCTTCCGGTGATGGCGGGTGCGAAGTTCTATACGGCGGAGAAGATAGTATTCGTATCCATCTTCGCCCTCCAGGGGTTCTCCATCTACTATATGCTCAATGCGCTCTTCGCAAAAAGAGAGTGGCGCAGGGCCGCGGCGCTCTCAGGCGTGGTCTTTTATCTCTTCAGCTACCCGGTGATGGCGCACTTCGGCAGAGGCAACATGATGGCCCTGCTGACCTACGGAGTGCTCCCGGCGCTGATCGGGCTACTCTACCGCGGGTTCATTGAGCCGGAGAGGGAGAGGAGGTACGTCCTTCTGATCACGCTCCTGAGCCTGTTGATTGCGGCGACAAAGGGCCACCCCGCCGACATCATCGTGCTCGCGGCCGTTGCTTCTTTTTTCACTCTCTTCCATGCCGTGACGTCGGGGATAAGGAAGGGGACGCGCATACTGTCCTTCTCCATCAAGGCCGCCACGGCCTCGGCGCTCGCCAATCTCTGGTGGATAGTCCCGAATATCATCTATATGCGGGACCTCGGCCTGTCCAAAAAGGACCTGATAAAGGAGGGCTTCTATAACGCGGACCTAATCAACTACTACAGCGGCGGCGTCTCCATACTGAACATGTTCAGGAACGAGCGGCTCAACCTCTGGTTCGATACGCCAGCGCATCCGCTCCTGAACCCGGAGATATACCAGAGCACGGTCTTTGTGGCGATGGGGGTCCTTATCCCCGTGGCGGCGTACTTCGCGCTCTTCAGGCGGACGAACGACAGGAATATCGTCTTCTTCGCCATAGTCTCCCTCGCGGCCGTCTTTCTCGGAAAGGGGACGCAGGCGCCGTTCGGATGGGTCTATCTATGGATGTCGATGCATTTGCCGGGGTTCTTCCTCTTCAGGGCCCCTTACAGGATATTCTCAAGCCTCTTCGCATTCTCCATAACCCCGCTTGCCGCCTCTATGGCGGGCGCCCTGTACCAGAGCCTGCGGCGCAAGCCAGAGGAAATCGATCTGCCTTCAAATGGACTGACGGTGCCGCTGCCACGCCTGAGGGTCGTATTGACCGGGACATTCCTGCTCGTCTACTTCTGCGCATCGATATCCTACGCATGGCCGCTCTTTACGGGCACCCACCTCAAGGTGAACGGCAGCCTGAGGGAGCCGGGGATATTCCACAATATCCCGGACGGGTATTACGAGGCCGATGAATGGCTCAAAGGCGAGGGCGAAGGCTTCAAGCTCTACTACCCGTACCAGGTCTACGACTCCAATACCACATGGGGGTATAACGGCCTTGACCCGAGCTTCGAGACCCTCACCGTTCCAAAGGTCGTCTCCCGCCCCGGCGGTACAGTCTACATCCGCTACCAGAAGCCGATAGAGGCGCTGAACGACGTCGTCCGGGGCTTTGAGTACGGCGACCTGCGGAAGATACTCGGCGTCTATAACGTGCGCTACGCGCTCATGCACGACGATTACAACGCGTGGGTGCTCCCTGATTACAACTTCAACCGGTACGCAGAAACGCTCTTTGAGAATAACGGGATGGGCCTAAAAAAAAAGACGGGGCCGCTCATGTTCTATGAAAACAAAAATTTTTTGCCGAGGATTTACAGGTCGTCAAAGTCTTATCTGCTCGCCGGTGATGAGTCGGCGTTCCATGCGCTGAGCCTCTCCGGCCATCTCGACGCGCCGTTTCTCCTGATGATCAAGGACCTGGATGGCGAGCAGGGCATTGAACAGGCCCTCAACAGGGTAAACGGGGCGATATTTTTCGACTCCAACCCCACGGACGTAGTATGCGACATCCTTGAAGGGGGTTACGGCGCGCCCTTCAGCGACAACAAATACATCTTCCAGACGGAAAAGACCGGGAGCTACGACATATTCGTAAGACCGGGCGTGGGGCAGGAGATAATCTATTTAAACGGAAACCCGGTAGCTGCGGATGGAGGTGAAGGACGCGGCCTGAGGTGGAGGCATGCCGGGGCCGTTCTTCTCGGCAAAGGCGCGCATGCCATAAGCCTTGGCGGGGCGGGTGGTGGGGACAAGGGCCGGGGTGCGCCGGCGAGCGTTGAGGTCGTACCGCACGGGCTCTTCTCACGCGTAAAAAGCCTTCTTGATGCGAAGATGGGGGAAGACGGATTCGAGGTCGTCTACATCATCGGCGCGGGGATAAGGTCGGGCGGCGCCGTGGCCCTGCCCGGCAAGACCGCCTACACAATAAGCTACATGCAGCCGGAACGGTACAAAAGGCAGACGATAGACCTCATCGACGCGAAGGGGGCGGCTCCTAACAGGGGCTGGAGGTTTCTCCCTGTTGAGGGGGACGGCAGATACGCGCTTGTGAGCGATGGTGCGTTCCTCATACGGCCCGAATGGAAGGGGAACAACAGGACAAGGCTCAGGATACTCAAGGACCTCGACGCCGTTGACATAGGCCATTACCCGGAGCTCGCCTATGATTACAGGAGGCTCAAAGAGTACGGCGAAAGGCTGAAGATGGAGTTCGTATTTCATATAACGCTCGACGACGGAAGGGCCGCTCAACTGAAGGTAGGGGAAGAGATGCAGAGGGAGAATCGGGGCGTAATAGACTTGAAGCGCATCGCAAGGGAGCGCTACGGGGATTCCGCGGTCCACAGGCTCAAGGGCATGGAGATGGATATATCCATCGACAGAAAGGCCAATGAGAAGACAGGCAACGGCTTCATCCTGAACGTGCCCGGACTGAGGGGCGAGTTCGGCCTGGAGAGGCTGGCGTGCAAGGGCCCGGCAAGGTTCGCCATAGGGCGGAGCCTATACCGCGCCGAGGACGGGGCCCCATGCGGGAGATGGATAGAGGCCGAGAGGGCGCTCAAGCCCGGGGAGTATCCCCTGACATGGCTCGGAGGGGCCACGCAAGAGGGCATTGTGATGATCAAAAAGGCGTCTTCGCATGAGAGGAATGGGGCCGCGCCCGCCGGGGAGGGTGGAAAGAACGGGGCTGGCCTGGAGTTCAAGCGCCTCAACCCGACGAGATACGTAGTCAGGGTAGGTTCTGAGGGGCCTTTGAATATAGTATTGAACGAATCGTACAACAGGGGCTGGTCTTTCTATATAAACGGCAAGAGATACGAGCCCGTGAAGGTCAACGGCTTTGCCAACGGCTTCAGCATCGAGAAGGCCGGGACGCATGAGTTCACGATCGAGTACCGGCCCCAGAAGGTCTTCGATTACTCAAGGGCGCTCTCAGGGTTCGCGCTCGCCGGGGTCGTGTTCCTCGGGAAAAGGCCCGCTCCGAGAAAGAGACTTTAATGCGCACAGGGGTTGCCTGACGATATGACGGCGGAAGATAAGATGGAAGTCTCAATAGTCATGCCCGCGTATAACGAGGAGGAGAATATCGAGGCCACGGTGAGGGCGTGCGCCGACGCATTGAGAACGATGGGGAAAAGGGGAGAGGTCGTAGTCACCAACGACGGGAGCCGGGACAGTACGCTTGAGCGCCTCCAAAGGCTCTCCGGGGAGGTCCCCAACCTCGTCATCGTCAACCATGAAAAGAACCTCGGGTACGGCGCGGCGGTCAAAAGCGCCGTAACGGCCTCAAAGGGGGACTACATCGTGACGATCGACTCCGACGGCCAGTTCGACATAAACGAGCTTCCAAATTTTTTCGGGGGGTTCGTCAACGGGACGCAGGTCGTTACGGGCTACAGGAAGAAGAAGAACGACACGCTCTTCAGGGTATTCGCCAACAGGGGTTTGAACGGGCTCATAACGGCGCTCTTCGGGGCGCGGTTCAACGACATCAACTGCGCCTTCAGGGTCTACAAGGGGGAGCTTTTGAGGGCCGTCAACATAGAGTCCCGCGGGTACCAGGCCCCCTCCGAGATAATGCTCAAGCTTTTAAATATGGGCTGCTCGGTCAGGGAGGTCGGGGTCTCTCATCTGCCGAGGGGGGGAGGCAGCAGCGCGCTCAGGCCCTTCAGGGCGATAGTCCAGATGACGGCGTTTCTTGTCTATCTGAAGATGAAGATAGTCCTTTACAGAAAGGGGATGCTCAATTCCCTTTAACAGGCTGCTCAAAAAGCCCCATCTGCGGTGTCGTCATCGTCGTTGAAGCTCCCCCGCCGGCCAAGCCGTGGGGAATCTTCGACATATAAGGGACTATATATTTCTATTCGCTCGCTTGACCCCTAAGCGGGCCTCGCGCTCGCTATGCATGTTCGTCACTGCGGCGTACAAGAGAAGTACGCCTCATTCCTCACTTCTCGACTCCTTGCATCTGGAGCTTTTTGAGCAGCCTGAATAAACCCACTCTGAGTTTAAAACCACCCCGGTGGTTTCAGAACGTTAAAAAATGAATTTGTAGTTTTTCCGCAGCCTGTAGGGGGTTCACGCGATGAGAAAAGCGGAATTAACCCGCGTCATATTGTCCGATAGGGGGTGACTGATGAAAAAAGCGGAAATAACCGGCGTCATACTCTCCGCCGGGCTCGGCTCAAGGATAAAGCCGCTGAGCTTCGACACCCCGAAGCCGCTCTTGCCGGTCTGCAACAAGCCTATAATGCAGTACCAGATAGAATCGCTCTCGTCCGCGGGGATAAGGGATATAGTCGTCGTCGTCGGCTACCTCAAGGAGAAGATAATGGAGCACTTCGGCGACGGCTCGCGGCTCGGCGTCAGGATACGCTACATAGAGCAGGAAAAAGCCCTCGGCATAGCGCACGCCGTGGGGCAGATCGAGGGCCATATACAGGGCCCGTTCCTCCTCTTCCTCGGCGATATATTCACGATACACAGGGGGCTTGGCCGTGTGCTCGATACCTTCCGGAAAAAGCGGTCTTCGATAGTGCTGGTGGTGAAGAGGGAGGACAACCAGGAGTTCATAAAGAGGAACTTCGCCATACAGATGGGAAGGGCCGGGCTCGTCAAGCGCGTCATAGAAAAACCGAGATACGCGATAAACGACATAAAGGGCTGCGGCATATACCTCTTCGACCTGCCCATCTTCGACGCCATCAGGCGCACGCCGAGGACGGCCCTCAGGGACGAATACGAGATAACCAACTCCATACAGATCCTCATAGAGGACGGATACAAGGTCCATATCTCCGACGTCGTCGAGTGGGACATGAACGTGACGGTGCCGCAGGACCTGCACGAATGCAACATGCGCCAGCTCAAGAGCATACCGGCGCACAAGGTCATCGGGCAAAACGTCGTCATGCCCGAGGGCACCGAGATAATAAATTCAGTGATAGGCAACGACGTGAAGGTGGCAAGCCCGATAAGGATAAGCGATTCGGTGATACTTTCCGGGGTGAGTATCGACGGGGAAGAGGACATAGCCGGAAGCCTGGTATCCAACCGGTCCGTTATAGAGCGGAGGAGTGATGTCGCGGCAAGGGTTTAAAAGGGCGCTTGTTACCGGAGGGGCCGGGTTCATCGGCTCGCATATAGCCGAGAAGCTGCTCTCAATCGGCATGGAGACCGTTGTGATAGACGACCTGTCCATGGGTAAGGCCGAGTACGTGCCGGAGGGGGCCGGGTTTTACAGAGGCTCCATACTCGACGGGGATGTCTTGAAAGAGGCGCTCAGGGGCGCGGACGTGGTATTCCACAACGCCGCAAGGGTGAGCATACGGGACTCGTTCGAGGGCGTATGCCAGGACGCGGAGACCAACGTCATGGGCACGGTCAGACTCCTCCACGCCTGCGCGCGGGCCGGGGTAAAAAAGGTCGTCTACGCCTCATCTATGGCCGTTTACGGTAACGACGGCAACGGGGTGCTTAAAGAGAATGGCTCGCCGCTCGCGCCGCTCTCCCCATACGGCATTGGCAAGCTCGCCGGGGAGCAATACGGCATGCAGATATCCGAATACTACGGCTTTGACTTCGCGACGCTCAGGTACTTCAACACCTTCGGGACAAGGCAGACGTTCACGCCGTATGTCGGGGTGATAACCATATTCATCACCGCGCTGCTGCAGGGCCGCCGGCCCGTCATCTTCGGCAGCGGAGCGCAGACCAGGGACTTCATCCACGTGGAGGACGTCGCCGAGGCCAACGTCCGGATGATGTCAAGCCCTGTAAAAAGGGCGGTCATAAACGTCGGCGCCGGACAGGGCACAAAGGTCGTCGATATAGCGAGGCTACTGATAGAGAGGATAAACAAGGGTATTGCGCCCGCGTACGCCGAGGCCCCTATGGGCGAGCCGGAGGACTCCGTCGCGGACGTTACGGCGATGAGGGAGGTCCTCGGCTTTACTCCGAAAACGACGCTTGTCGACAGGGTCGACTCCCTTATCGAGTGGAACAGGGCAAGGCTCGCTGAAAACGCATAGCGAGGGCGAGGCCCGCGGCTTGCCGCGGGGAGCTTCAATCATTATGACGATATCGCTTTTTCATGGAGAAGACGGTTGAGGATACTACTTGTTGCCCCGAGTAAAGATAGTTCCGCGGGACTGGCGCAGTTCCCTCCCATAGGGCTCGGCTACGTGGCGAGCGCCCTGAGAGGGGCCGGGTATGAGGACGTCCGCATCCTCGACTGCCTGCTTGAGCGGCTCGACTTCAACGGGTTTGAGGAATACCTGAGGGAATGGAGGCCGGATTGCGTAGGGATAAACTCATGGTCGCTTTCCGTAAAGGACGTCGACAGGAGCCTGAAGATCGCAAAGAGGGCCGTGCCTTCCGCGATCACGGTCATCGGCGGCCCCCACCCCTCGGCGCTTGGGGACAGGGCGATGGAGCACTTCAGGGAAGCGGACTACGGCTTCAGGGGAGAGGCCGAGATAGGGGCGCCAATGCTTATCGATTATATATCGGGCAAGTCCAGTGTCAAGAGGACCGAGGTCCCGGGGCTCATGTGGAGAGAGGCGGGGGCCGTCCGATCAAACCCGCAGTCTCTCGAAAAGGACCTCGACAAATTCGCCCCTCCGAGCTGGGACCTCATGGACCCGAGAAGGTACGCCTCATCCGGGACACTCATACAGAAGGGGACCGCATGCATCATCACCACGAGGGGGTGCCCGTTCCCGTGCACGTTCTGCTCGGCCCACATCATAGCCGGAAAGGAGATAAGAAAACGGACGCCGGAGAACGTGATGGAGGAGATGAAGCACCTCATATCGCAATACGGGATTAAGAGGTTCGTGGTATTCGATGAGAACATAACGCTCAACCACGCCCACATCAAGGGGTTCTGCGACAGGGTCATAAAAGAGGACCTGCGCGTGAGCTTCGAGCTGCCCAACGGGATAAGGCTCGATACGCTGAATATGGAGATACTCAAGCTGATGAGGAGGGCGGGCTTCTCGGAGAGGGTGGCCGTCGGCATAGAATCGGGCTCGGAAAGGGTGCTCAAGCTCATGAAAAAGGGGCTCTCCAAGGAAGAGGTGAAAGAGAAGGTGGAGCTCCTCAACCGCGCGGGCTTCAGGCCGATAGGCTACTTCATAATAGGCTTCCCCACGGAGACAAGGGAGGAGATGGAGGAGACCGTCAGGTTCGCCATCGAGCTAAAGCTCTACAGGGCCGGGTTCATGCCCTTCCACCCCCTACCCGGGACGGAGAGCTACAGGCGCCTCGTGGACTCCGGCGAGATACCCGAGGACTTCGACTGGACGGCGCTGTCAACGGACTCTATCGCGTACTCCCCGAAGGGCATATCAAGGGACGAGCTCGACAACATAAGAAAGCAGGCCGTATTGAGGTTCAATCTGAGGCCGAGGGTGATGTGGGACTACATGAGGGACTATAACTCGTTCAAGTTCGCGGTAAGGAAGCTATCGAGCATCTTTTTGAAGAACAAGACAGCGCGCCTTGAGCCCGCGCCCCACGCAACATAAGCAAGGACAAGGTCAAACCATGGAGCCGCTTGTAAGCGTCATAATCGTCAACTATAACGGAAGGCGTTACCTCAAGGACTGCTTCGACTCCTTGAAGGCGAATACGCATAAGAATATCGAGATAATCTTCGTGGACAACGGGTCAAGGGACTCCTCCATCGAATACGTGCGGGAGAATTATCCTGAAATAAAGGCAATAGACATGGGAGAGAACGCGGGGCTCGCCATAGCGAGCAATCGCGGGGCGTCCATAGCAAGAGGCGAGTACCTGTTCTTCTTCAACAACGACACGAAGGCCGATGAGAAGATGCTCTCCCTCCTTGTCAAAGCCGCCGAGGCCGACCCCTCGGTCGGGATATGCGGCTGCACCACCCTCACGTACGACGGCAAGGCGGTGATAAACAGCGGGGTGGCGTGCGACATATACGGGTATCCGTACGGGGACGGCGAGCCGCTCTATGTGGACGCCGCCATCTTCATAAGAAAGTCCGTCTTCGAGGAGATAGGCGGGTTCGACCCGGAGATGTTCCTCTACGGCGAGGACAGGGACATCTGCTGGAGGACGTTCCTGTACGGGTACAAGGTGGCCGTAGTCCCTGAGGCGTTTTTTTTCCACGACAGTTTTTGCTCCATGAAGGACGGGGCATACACTACTAACGTCTGGAAGAGGCAGGTGGGGGAGAGGAACATGATAAGGTCGCTCCTTAAGAACTACAGCGCCGGGAACCTCCTGTGGATACTGCCGAGGTACTTCGCCCTCAGCCTGATGGAGCTGACGGCCTTTGCCGCGCTCGGTAAGTTCAACGTGGTCTACTCGGCCTATCTCAAGGCCTACTGGTGGAATATCAAAAGGCTCGGGGACACCCTGAGGCTCAGAAAAAAGATCCAGTCCGAGCGAAGGGCCGATGATTCGACGGTGCTTAAAAGAATGGGCAGGAAGAGCGGCAAGTTGGAGCTCTTCAAGAAGATAGGGATGCCGGGGTTCGCGTCGACAAATTAGCGTTGTTGCGGAGTGCGTATGCCTCAAAAGCCCGTAAAGATAGGACTCATAAACCCCAGGATGGAAGGGCCGTACCCGCCGCTCGGGCTCGGGTACATAGCCGCGTACCTGCGGAAATACGGAGGGCACAGGTACGACCTCAGGATAATAGACGGGAACACGTCCAAAGACATAAAAAAAGAGATAGAGGCATTCAACCCGGCTATCGTCGGGTTCACCGGCCACTCCCCGCAGATACTCCAGGCCGTCGGCCTCTCCAACGAGATACGGGAATGGCGGAAAGACATATTCCAGATAATAGGCGGAGTCCACGCCTCGGCAGACCCCGCCGGGACGCTGAAGAGGGGGGCGTTCGACCTGGCGGTCCTCGGAGAGGGTGAGAGGACCTTCACGGAGGCCGTCGACACCTATATAGACAATGGCGGCGACAGGGCGAGGGAGATCAAGGGGGCCGCCCACAGGCGCGGGGATGAAATAATCGTAAACCACAGGAGGGCCCAGATAGAGGACCTCGACACGATCCCTATACCGGCAAGGGACCTCTTCGACATGGATTTCTACCTCGGCCTGAGCTTCGGCGTCAGGGGGCTTGTCAGGTCCGGCGTAACGAGCATGACAGGGTCGAGGGGATGCCCCTACAGCTGTTCGTTCTGCGGCGTGGGGATAGTCTTTAAAAAGGTCAGGCAGTTCTCGGTCGAGTACAGGATAGCCGAGATATCCGAGCTCGCCTCAAGATACAGGGCCAGGGCGCTCTATTTCGCCGACGACACGTTCATCACGAACAAGAAGAGCGTGCGCGCGTTCTGCGAGTCGATGATATCCTCCGGGCTCAACAAAAAGGTCAAGTGGACGGCCCAGGCAAGGGCCAACCTGATGGACCGGGAGGACGTCGAGCTCCTGAAGCTCATGAAGGCGGCAGGGTGCATACAGCTCGAGTACGGATTTGAAAGCGGCTCGGACCGCGTCCTCGCGCTCCTCAAGCAGAACAAGGTCACAGTGGAGGACAACCAGAGGGCGATAGACGTAACCCGGAAGTCGGGCCTCAGGGTGCTCGGCACCTTCATAGTCGGCACGCCGGGAGAGCGGATGGAGGACCTCGAGATGACAAGGGCCTTCATCAGGAAGAACATCGACAGGATAGACTACTTCCAGACCTTCATATGCACCCCCTTCCCCGGCTCCCCCATATATGACACCTGCAGGGAGAGCGGGCTTGTAGAGGCGGATTACTTCGACGAGCTTGAAAAGCGCGAGAAGGAAAAGGGCGTGCGCGTCTACACCGACACGCTGCCCCACGACCTTGTGGTAGAGACGCTCAAGGAGCTCGATTTCATGGGCATCAAAAAGGTAAGCATCAAGGACAAGCTTGTCTGGGTGCTATACCATCTGGCCAAGGCGGACCGTGACGCATCCCACCGCGACAGGTTCTACATCTTCAAGAGACTCATCTTCTACTTCACATCTCTGGTCAGGCCTTCTCCGGGCGCGGACTCGAAAAAGGCCTGACACCATCCAGACGCTTTGATCCAGCCCCTTCACGAAGATGCATCGCGAGCGTATTCCCTGCGGTTTGGCTGTAAGGGAGTTTCAAAGGCCCGTGCCGTACGCGGCATATAACAGCAGGCTGAGGGAAGACACCATATTGAGTTTAAAAGAGGGCCGGTAAATACACCGGCATACCCTTTGCCGTAAAGGAGGACGTGTATGCACAAGCGTGTCGTAATCCTCGGCGCCGGCCCGGCGGGCCTGAGCGCCGGATGGAAGTTGGCGGAAAAAGGCTGCAAGGTGGAGGTGCTGGAGCTCGACTCAAGGGTGGGAGGCCTCTGCAAGAGTTATTACTACAAGGACTATACCTTCGACCTCGGCGGCCACAGGTTCATCAGCAAGGACCCGGAACTCGTCAACGACATACAGGAGCTGATGGGCGACGAGCTTTACGTAAGCCCGCGCAAGAGCGTCGTGAGGCTCAAGGGCAAATACTTCTATTACCCGCTGGCCGGCAAGGACCTCATTTCCAAGATGAACCCCCTGACCTCGGCGAAGTGCTTCGCCGACTACCTCTACGTCTCCACGAAGAACAGGCTCGTCAGCCCGAAAGAGGTCTCGCTTGAGGATTGGGTCGTGAACAGGTTCGGCAGGGGGCTGTATGACATATACTTCGGGCCTTATTCGGAAAAGCTCTGGGGGCTCCCCCCGTCGAAGATCTCAAAGGACTGGGCGGCGCAGAGGATTTCGCTCCTGAACCTGTGGGACGTCTTTTTAAGGCTTCTCGGGAAAAAGAGCAACGCGCCCAAGACCTATGCCACGCGGTTCTACTACCCCTTTAAGGGCGGGATAGGCAGGATGTGCGACAGGATGGCCGAAAGGATAACCTCGAACGGGGGGTCCATACTCCTGAACGCCGCCGTGACCAGGGTGAAGATGAACGGCAAGGGCATCGAAGAGGTCTCATACAGGCAGGACGGCAAGGAGAAGACCATCACCGGGGACATCTTCATCTCCACGATACCTCTGCCGGAGTTCGTCAGGTCGATAGAGCCGGCCGTGGGAAGGCGGTACGTAGAGGTGGCGGACTCCATGAAGTTCAGGAGCATCAGGTTCCTCAATATCCTCATAGACAAGGAGCGCATAAGCGAGAACACGTGGATATATATCCCGGAGGGCAAGTTCAAGGTCATGAGGATACAGGAGCCGAAGAACTGGAGCCCCAACAACGCGCCGCCAGAGAAGACCTCCCTCATCCTCGAGATAGCCTGCAACCTTGGCGACGAGATATGGAACGCGGACGAGGACGGGCTCGCCAGGCACTGCTGCGACGAGCTCAGGCAACTCGGCCTGCTGAACGGCGAGAGGATAAACCATAAGTTCACAACGAGGGTCGCCCACGCCTACCCGATATATACCCTCGATTATCATACGAAGGTGAACACGATATACGAGCTCTTCGACGGCGCGAAGAACCTCATCCCCATAGGCCGCCAGGGGCTCTACCGCTACAATAACATGGACCACAGCATAAAGATGGGCTTCCTCGCGGCCCGGCACATTACCGACGGGCTGCCCAAGGAGGATATATTCAAGATAGCGAGCGAGGAAGAGGCGTTCGAGGCGGACGAGGACGGAAAGGGCAAAAGCGGGAGGTAGAGGGGGGTGGAGGGAGAGGCGGCGTGAGTGAAGGAATGGGGAGGAAAGAAGATGGGAGAGAGGCAAGGCGAGTGAAGGGGTGGGGTGGAGAGAAGAGAAGTGGGGGGGAGATGTGGCGATGGGATGCGTTGAAAATGCACGGCGAGCCGGCCCGCGGCCTGGGCTTTTTGAACATGCATAGCGAGCGCATTCCCCGCGGCTTGCCGCGGGGAGCTTCAACTGCCTGTCAGGACGGGATACATCAAGGCGAGAGGTCTTGGACCGACAAAACAATACGGAGGAATAATAGATGAAGATCAGCATAATAAGCCCGAACTTTTCAAGCGACGTCTCTGTCGTCGACATAGGCATGACGTATCTGGCCACCTACATCAACGAAAGGACGGAGCATAAGGCGAACATCGTCGACTTCACATACCACAGGGGGGACTGGCAGAAGCACTTGAAAAAGAACATGGAGGCGTTCAACCCTGACGTCATAGGCATATCAACGGTATCCATGTTCATGCAGTACACTAAGAAGATAGCCCACCCGACGCTCTGCCCTGAGGACGCCATCTCCCCCGAGGAGGTCGACGCGATATGCATCGGCGACGGAGAGTACGTGCTGAGCGAATACCTCGACGCGCTGAGCGGCAAGGGCGGCATGCAGGGTATTAAGGGCCTCTGGTACAAGGAGCACGGCGCGATCCGCAAAAATCAGCTCCGCGAGCTGATCCAGGACGTGGACAGCCTCCCGATACCGAATTACGACCTCTGGGAGGACCTCGACAAGTTCATATTCTACAACGGGGTTATCTATTTCATAGGCACGAGGGGGTGCCCGTTCCCATGCACCTACTGCTCGGAGTTCCCGATGAGGGACGCCGTCCCGGGGAAACACTTCAGGGTGCGGAACCCGAGGGCGTACGCCAGGGAGATGAAGCAGCAGTGGGAGAAGTACAGGGACATGGGGATGAAGGTCGCCCATACCTTCGACCCGGTCTTTACGATAAACAAGGACTGGGTGAGGGACTTCTGCGACGAGTACATAAAGATAGGACTGTCAAAGGAGCTGCCGTTCTCCTGCTTTACGAGGGCCGATACCATAGACGAGGAGAAGATAGAGATGCTGGCGAAGGCGAACCTCAAGGT
>JACRLF010000039.1 GCA_016235365.1 Deltaproteobacteria bacterium
AAGGACGTCATAAAGGGCAAGAGGGTCGTCGTGATAGACGACTCCATCGTAAGGGGCACCACGAGCCGCAAGATCATAAAGATGATAAGGGCCGCCGGCGCAAGCGCGGTGCACATGAGGATAAGCTCTCCGCCTACGGTCTGCCCGTGCTACTACGGCATCGACACGCCACGGAGCGAGGACCTCATCGCCTCCTCGCACGGCGTCGAGGAGATAAACGGCTACATAACTTCGGACACCCTCGGTTATCTGAGCAACGAGGGGCTTTACCACGCGGTGAAAGAGGCCGGCAACAGCTTCTGCGACGCCTGCTTTACCGGGAAGTACCCGGTGGACGCCTTCAGGGCGGAGGCCGAACCCCAGCTCGCGCTCTTCAAATAGACTCATCCGCCGGAACGTCAACCCGTATAAACATCAGAAGAATTTCTTCCGGCTCTCGAACACAGGAAAGGACCGTATGGCCATGGGGCTATTGTCAGAATATCGGTTATCAAGGCAGGGCGTCGCCTTTGTCTGCGCGCGGCTCTGCCTTATGTTTGCGCTCCTTGTCTCGGTCTCCATCTCCGGGTGCGCCGGGAATAAGGGGGCCGTCAGGAAGTACGCCTACAACGAAACGCTCAACAGGTATACCGCCGGAAAGAAGATATTCGAGGGGTTGGATGCCCGCCTCTACATCACGGCCACTTACAAGACGGCGCGGTTCAGGGAGGCCTACATCGAGCGCTACGTCAAGAGCTACCAGCTCGACGAAGGCTACAGCAAGGCCCTGATGGATAGGGAAATGGAGCAGGCGCAGAGCTATAACGAGTTCTTCTTCACGGCCTACACGCCGGAGGAAAGGTGGAACGACTTCAACAAGAGGGACTCGATATGGAGGCTCTACCTCGAGGACGACGCCGGGGCGCGTCTGACCCCCATATCCATCGTGAAGGTAGACCCTGCGGACCCCCTTCTGAGGGAGTTCTTCCCTTACTTCGACCTCTGGAGCTACGGATACGTCGTCAAGTTCCCGAAGTACACGGAGACGGGCACGGAGCCTGTACCTGGGCCTAACACAAGGTACGTCAAGCTTGTCGTGACCGGAATATTAGGGAAAGGTGAGCTTGAATGGAGACTAAAAGAGTAGCTTTCAGACCAGCCAGGACGCGGCGCTCCCTTTTTTTCCTCTTCTTTTTCCTTACGCTATTCCCTCTCCATTCAGCCGCGCGTTCATCCGTCGGCTCCATAGAGGCGGCTGGCGGGACAACGTACTTAAGGCCAAAGGACTCGGCCAAGTGGGCCGTCGCGTCCAAGGGCCTTTCGCTCGACGTGGGCGACAGAGTAAAGACCGGGAGCGACGGGAGGCTCTCCATAAGCCTTGAAGACGGCACGAGGCTCAACGTCGGCAACGACAGCGAGCTTGAGATAACCGTCTTCCTGCTCGATAAAGAGAAGAGGAGCGCGGTATATACCCTCTCTACCGGCAAGCTCAGGGCCGTGGTGGGCAGGTTCGTCGGCTCAAGCGACATAAAGGTAAAGACCCCGACCGGGGTCGCAGGGGTCAAGGGCACTGACTTCATCGTGATGAACAGGAACGAGGCGAACGTCCTCTTCGGCAAGGAGGATAACGTAGCCGTCTCCGGCACGGACACCACGTCCGTGGTGCTTGCCCCCGGCAAGATGACCGAGAACACCCGCGGCAATGAGCCGATTGAGCCCGTGGACGTGGAGCCCGGGTCGGCCCTTGAGCAGGCCAGGGGCGAGCTCGAAGCCATAACCGACGTCAACGCCCCGGTCCAGTGGGAGGAGGCCGGGAGCCTCCCGCTGATACTCGCGAGGTGGAACATAAACTACGGCCACTACCTCGCGGACAGCAAGAGGTACACGGACGCGCTGAACGTCTTCCAGATAGCGATAGACCTCTCCGAGGCGGCCCCGGTCAGGGCCGAGGCCCACCTTGAACGGGGTACCGTGTTTTCGAGGAACTTGAGCGAGCCGGGCAAGGCGCTTCAGGAGTACATGGCCGTGGTGGATAAGTACCCGCTTGCGCCGTTCTTCGAGAACGCGCTCTTTTCAGCCGGGATGATAGAGATGGACCTCGGTGAAAAGGACGGCGCACTGATGCTCTTCAAGCGGTACAGGCAGGAGTTCCCGGAAGGGATGCACAGGGAGACAATCGAGATGCTTATCAACGTCCTGGAGACGGATTGATGCGCCCTGGTTGGCTCAAGCCGGGCGACAGGACCGTCTTCGTCATATTCGGCGTCCTATCGGCCGTTATAACCGTATTCGCCTACTGGCTCAAACCCGCCTTCTTGACCGGCATAGACCTCAAGGCCGCCGACGCGATGTTCGCGGCAAGGGGCGCCTCCGTAGCCCCGGCGCAGGTCGTGGTGGCGGCAATAGATGAAAAGAGCATAAACTCCGTCGGGCGCTGGCCATGGACAAGGTCCAGGACCGCGAGGCTCATAAGGGCGCTCAAGCCCGCGCGGGTCGTGGCCCTCGACATCCTATTCTCAGAGGAAGAGAATGAGAGGGCGGACTCGGAGCTCGCCGAGGCCATAAGGGAGGCCGGCAACGTCACCCTCGGTTATTTCTTCAGGGACGACTCCATTGCCGCGCCGCACCCCGTTGCCCTGGCCCAGATAAACAGGTCGAGGATAAACCTTGTCAGATACTCGGGAGGGCTCCCCCCGTCCGTTGCGTCCATCCCGGCCCCGGAATTCACAAATGTAGAGACCGATATCCCGCGGATAGGCGCGGGCTCAATGGGGTTCGGCGGCTTCAACATGGTCCCCGGCCCGGACGGCATCTACAGGGCGGCCCCGCTCGTCTTCAAATACGGCGAGGGGATATATCCGTCCCTCTCCATCGAGGCCGTAAGCAGGTACCTGGGCGGCCCTGTGACGCTCAACGTCGCGGAGTACGGGATTGATTCGATCTCCATAAAGGACAGGACGATCCCCGTGGACGAGGGGGGCGCCTTCCCGCTCAACTTCTACGGCAAGGCCGGGGCCTTCAAGACATATTCCGCCGTGGACGTCATGGAGGGCAGGGTCGGGGCGGATGAGCTCAGGGACAGGCTCGTCTTTGTCGGCGTCACGGAGACGGCGGTATACGACATAAGGCCCACGCCCGTGGACTCGCTCTTCCCCGGCGTGGAGATACACGCCACCGTTGCCGGGAACGTGATAGGGCGCAGGTTCCTTATTCATGACACGAGGGTCGTCATATTCGACCTCTTCATGATCGCCTTCATGCCCCTTGCGCTCTCGGCCGTACTCGGCGGCGTGCGGCGCACATATTTAAGCCTTCTGGTCTACGCAGGGCTCTTTATTGCGCTCGTCCTGCTCGATTTCCATCTCTTTTCGGCCTACGGCGTAAAGGCCGGGGTAGTCTACCCGACGCTGTCTCTATCGTTTGCGTACCTCACGGGCGAGGCCTACCGCAACGCCGTGGTGGAGAGACGGAACAGGTACCTGAAAAAGGCGTTCTCCACGTACGTATCGTCACAGCTCGTATCCGAGATACTCAAAGACCCGAACCGTCTCAAACTCGGAGGGGAAAAAAGGCCCGTCACGGTGCTCTTCTCGGACATACGCGGGTTTACGGCCATTTCCGAAAAACTCCCCCCGGAGAGGCTCGTCGCCCTCCTGAACGAATACCTGAACCCAATGACCCGCATAGTCCTTGAAGAGGAGGGGATGCTCGATAAGTACATAGGGGACGCCGTGATGGCCGTCTTCAACGCGCCGCTTGAGATAAGGGAGCATCCGAGAAAGGCGTGCTCCGCGGCGCTCAAGATGATATCGAGGCTCGACGGGCTCAACTCCGGCTGGAGTGCGCAGGGGTATCCGGCTATCGACATAGGGATAGGGATAAATACCGGAGAGGCGGTTGTGGGGAACATGGGCGCGGAGCTCAGGTTCGACTACACCGCCATAGGGGACGCCGTCAACCTCGCGTCCCGCCTCGAGGGCATGAACAAGCTCTACGGCACGCATATACTCGTTAGCGAATCGACCCGCTCTACGGTCAGGGAGGAGTTCGTCTTCAGGGAGATAGACCTGGTGAGGGTAAAGGGCAAGCAAAGGCCGGTCGTCGTATACGAGCTTATGGGCCCCAGTGGCGACCGGACGCGCTTGAGGCTCATCGAGGAGTTCTCGGCGGCCATGGCACTCTACAGGGAAAGGCGGTTCAAGGAGGCTGGCGACCTATTCTCCGGGGTCTGGCAACGATACGGCGACGGCCCGTCGAGATTGTATGTAGAGAGGTGCGCCGAGTACATGCAGGCCCCTCCGCCGGACGGCTGGGACGGGGTCTTTGTGGCCAGGACGAAGTAGGGGGCGGGCTATGCGGAAATCTCAAACACCTTCAACACCTCATCTCCATAGTGATTTATTACCTTCACCGCTATCTTGCCCGTCTTTGGCGGGTCGAAGGCACGGCTTTTGGCGCTGTAGAGGGTGGCCCAGGCGGCCTCGTCTATCTCGGCCTTCAGGGCGCGTTTGAGTTTGTCGTAGGGTTCCTCCGCGCCGGTGAAGTAGGCATGGCGCACGAAGAAGGACTCGCCGTTGTATGAGGTATCGAGGAACCAGCAGGCAATGTCATCGGTAGATGAGTTCCTTATCTGCCCGGTGGTCGGGTCGTATACGTCAACGCCTTTTATCTCAACCGTGATTTTTCCGTCCTTCTGCTTCTTTATATCTATATCCGGCTCGCCGAAGACCATGAATAGGTTGCCTGCGCCGGTCTTCTTGAGGAGTTCGTCTCCCATTGCAAGGTCGGGGTTCATGCGTGCGATAAGGACGGTGAGCTTACCGTAACGTTTCGCCTCCTCTGATACATGGGGGTCGAAGGCGAAGCCGCAGACGATGAGCATGTCGAAGCCCACGCCCTTCACGGCCTCTTTCGCCGCCTCTTTGATTATTTCAGGGCCTACCGTTCCATGCTCAGGGCCAATGGAAATGGCAACACGTTTATTCGCTCCCTCTCCCCTTGCGGGAGAGGGTCGGGGTGAGGGGGCGGTTTCCGTATATTCACCTGTTGCGTTAATCCATGTCCCGGCAAAAGGCTCAAGGCAATCGAACTTTAGGCGCTCGTTTTTAAAGGTGTTCTGCACCCCTGCCTTCTTGAGGTTCTCTATAATCATGTTTACGAACTGCCCGGAGGCCGCTTCTTTATGGCCTTCAACCTCAGTAGCAGGGCGTTCCTCGTCCGTGGAGAGGACGCGGTGGGGGGAGATGCTTTCCACCGTGAACGGGCCCGTTACGCGGATGCGCTTGTTGTCCTCATAGGGCTGGTCGTAAAGCGTTTCGGTGTCGGCGTGTTTGGCGATGGCGGCGTCTATCTGCTCTCGCGTCATGCCTTCCTTGATGTCAGGGTTGTTGGCAATGGATTTGAGCGTGACATGCGGCACGCGCTTGTAGACAAAGCCTCTTTTGATGTCGGAAGAAATCCCCCTGCCTTCGGCTTCCCCCTTTGCAAAAGGGGGATTGAGGGGGATTTTGCCTGTTACTTCCATCTCCTTTTTGATGCCTTCAGGAGAGTCCGCAAGTATATAATAAGGGAACTTGGCGGCCATAAGGCGTGTGCGCGCAAGGGCCAGTGCCACGCGGCTGGTGTCGCAGGTTATCCAGCGTCTCCCCCACTGCTCCGCGACATAAGCGGTTGTGCCAGAGCCGCAGGTCGGATCAAGCACGATATCGCCGGGGTCGGTGGTCATAAGGAGACAACGCTGGATGACTTCTTCATTTGTTTGCACCGCATAAATCTTATTAAATGCGCCAACCGTATCTGCCCAATTGTTAGTGATTTTTGTCAAAGGAAAGTCATCGTAATAGAGTTTATAGGTAACTGTATTGCCTTCTACAAATAGTCTATTTTCTTTCTTTAAACATTCCATGCCCTCTTTTCCAGTAATCCATGAGCCTCCATGAGGTGGATTATATACTTTGGCATTAATTTTTATGGGAAAATTATTTTGCTCCGAATATCCTGGAGCTTTCATCGACACTACTCGAAAAATCTTTATATTTTGCGGCAAATTTTTATGATTATAGTTTTCATCCTTCGACATGACTTTAGTATTCCGATCGATATCCTCGTACCACTTCCAATGAAAGTCGCCCTGAATATCTTGATACTTATATAAAGTCCGATATTTTAGCTGTGATAAATCTTTTGCATACCACACAAGATAATCAGACATGCTATCGATAAATTTAGCCCCAAGGGGCATAGTTTTTTTCCGGAAAGTTACAATACTTAAAAAATTCTCACTCCCAAACACCTCATCAAGCAAAGACCGCACCAGGTGGACGTTCTCATCGCCTATCTGGACAAAGACGCTCCCTGTCTCGGTTAGAAGCTCCCTCGCAGTAACGAGCCGGTCGCGTAGATACGCAAGATAAGAATGTATGCCGAGCTTCCATGTGTCGCGGAAGGCGCGTATCTGCTCCGGCTGGCGCGTCGCGTCCTCGGCCTTGTCCTTCACGTCGCGCTTGCGGGTTGACACCTGCCAGTTTGAGCCGAACTTGATGCCATAAGGCGGGTCAAGATAAATCATTTGAATCCTGCCCTTGAGCCTCTCTTTCTCGGCAAGCGAGGTCATGACCATGAGAGAGTCGCCGAGTATCATCCGGTTAGACCAGTTCTGCTCATGGTGATAGAAGTCTATGAGGTCTTCAAAGGAGATACCGTTGAAGTCTGAAAAAAGGGAGGCCTGCTGGGGAGAGCCGTTTTTGGCCTTGTTCCTCAGCTCATCTATTATCGCCTGCGGCTTTATCTTCTCCTGTATATATACGGGCACGACGGGGACGGTGAGGTCTTTTGAGTCCTGCTCGTCTTTACCTTTCCAGACAAGCTGAGGGTCGAGGGAGGTATCTCTGGGATAGAGCATCGTCTTTGGAGACTTCTCATCCTCCGCCACAAAATCCCTCAGCTCATTGGTGGGGATATTCGTGCGCTTGTCTTTGTGCTTGACGCTGTCTACGGGCGTTTTTTTATCGACTTTGCCGTTTCGAGCCATTTTTGCCTCACTCGATGATATAGTCATTCACGACTCCCCCCCCCATCCCGGCCTTCCCCCTCCAGGGGGGAAGGGGTTAAGAGATGCTATACCTCCTTCCTCCAAGGGGGAAGGGGTTTCGATATGCTACCTCCTCCCTCAAGGGTGGAAGGGGTTTCGATTTTTTTCTCCACCTTTGAAGGTGGAAGGGTTTGTTCTCCCCTCGCTTAAGGGAGGGGGTTTTATACCTGGCCCCCGCCACCCTTGAAAAAAGGGATTCCGTCATTACCTCCTCCCCCCTTGAGGGGGAGGATTGAGGTGGGGGGTTATCTTTTCAGTAACGCCTGCCTTATCGCCTCCAGGACGGCCTGTGCCTCATGGATGACCTGATTGTTCCAGAATCTCAAAGTCATATATCCTCGCGCCTCAAGCCATGAGCTCCGCTCCCGGTCGTACATCATGCTCTCCGCGTGCTGTCCTCCGTCAACCTCTATTACCAGACGTTTCTCGAGACATACAAAATCGACTATGTAATCGCCGATGGGGTGCTGACGCCGGAATTTATGACCATCCACTTGACGAAGACGCAGATGCCGCCAGAGAACCTTCTCGGCGTCCGTCATGTTCCGCCTTAATACTCGCGCCTTTTGTTTGTCCACGACACTCCCCCCCCATCCCGGCCTTCCCCCTCCAGGGGGGAAGGGGTTAAGAGATGCTACCTCCTCCCTCCAAGGGGGAAGGGGATTCGATCTTCTACCTCCTCCCTCAAGGGGGGAAGGAGGTAAGAACGGCCTTGCGTATCGTGTTCTTTACATCCCAGGGGTCTGATACTTCCAGAAATGCCCATTTTCCGAACCCGCCGTGGTTATTGACCGCCGGAACCCAGAGGTTGCGGGCAGTGGCTACCTTTGCTTCCTTATCCTTTTTCTTCTCGCCTGTCAGCTCAAGGATAAGGTTTGTTATGCCGCCTTCCTTATCTTTCAATCGGATAACGAAGTCGGGTATGTAATTCCTCTCCTCTCCGTTCAGGGTGTACGGGATCGTGAATCCGAGATTGTGGTTTTTGACATAGGCGTCTATCTCGTCCATTTCTTCGAGCGCCTGGGCTGTCTTCTGCTCCCATGACTCGGTATCGGCGACGACATGGGAAATATGGCACTTCTTCGGGTCTGTGGCATAGACCGGACGCGTGGTGTCGAAGTCCACGTATCGCGTAGAACCTGCGGTGTCATAAGGACGGAGAATAGGCTTTAAGGTCTTCTCACCCTCTCTGGCCGAGACGATGGCGTTGTATATGCGGTCAACCGCGTCATGGGCAAATTCGATAAGGAGCAATAACTGGGGGAAGGCGTTGTCCTTGCAGGTCACGCACTTATCGAGCCATTCCTTTGTAATCTTCAGCGCCTGAGGAAAGAGCCATGCCTTGACTTCAGGGTCGAAGTGATGCTCCTCTTTTTGTTCGGTCTGTTTCGAGCCGTCCTGCCTGAAGTATTTTTCAAGGAGCAGCTTGGCCAGGAGGAACGCCACTTCCTGCTCACGCCTGCGCTTTAGGTCGTCAAGGGTGTGTATGCTCGACTCGCCTACAATCGGGGCGTTCTCGGTCTTGGTGGGGATATCTTTTGTCGAGAGCGCAAGATTTGAATCTTCCGTAAACTTATACGTCAGCCGCTCATTCGAGAAGTCATAGCGATAGCCCATAAGGCGGGGGAATGTTATCTCGCAATTGATGCGGTCTTCGAGGGCGCGGACGCGGGTAACAGGACGCGGAGGCGGCGGCTCTACCGTTGCGCCTGAGCATGGGATGAAAGAGAAGGGAACGCCGTAGACCTCGGCATATTCAGGCTCAAACATGCCCGCCTCGTTGGCGGCGTAGCTTCTCCTGCGAAGCCCCCTGCCGACGACCTGCTCGCACAGGAGTTGCGTGCCGAAGGCGCGCACGCCGAGGATGTGGGTTACGGTGTTGGCGTCCCACCCCTCTGTAAGCATTGATACCGAGACCACGCATTTTACCCGCTCGCCGAGCTTCCCGGGTTTGCCGACCGTATTCATGACCTCACGGAGGAGGTCTTCATCTGTAAGTTTCTCAGTATCACGTCCGGGGAACCGCGCCCGGTAGTCCGCCTTGAACTCCGCTATCTCAAGGGCGGCGACCTTCTTGAAATCCGTGCTCATGGCCTCGCCGGACTCAAGCTGTTCGCTGTCTATGAGGATGGTATTTGGGCGGTGGCTCCATTGTCCATCCTGGACGTTACTGAAAATATCGAGCTGTCCGGGCGTCAGGACTTTTTTATCGTTAGAGAGGGTCTTTTCCCACCCGGCTATATAGTCAAAAACGAGCTTTGAGACGTTGGTGTTGTTGCAAACGACAATGAAGACCGGCGGGGTCTGCCCGTTGAGGCGAGCATCTGTATTAGTTTCCCACCTCCGGTAATACTTTTCATAGTTGCCGTAGAGGCTATGGAGAGCGCCTTGTAACTCAGCCGGGGGCTTTGGCTCTCCGGTAACCTCATCGGTCTTTCTGCCTTTCTTCGGCAGGTGGTCTCGAATGCGGAGCCAGATATCACGGTATGTCGGCTGCTCGCCGGTCATCGAATCGTCCGCAACCGGGACGCGGGGGACCTTGACGATGCCGGATTCAATAGCGTCTATAAGGGAATAATCAGAGACTACCCAGGGGAAGAGCGTGCCTTCCGGGTAGCCTGAACCGCGAAGGAAAAAAGGAGTTGCCGAAAGGTCGTAACTCTGTCTTACACCTATCTTTTCCTTTACCGCCTCAAGCCCGGATATCCAGATACGGGCCTCCTCTTCGTTCTTCTCGGCCTCTTTCCGCTCATCCCCTGTGAGCTTCTCCTCCTGTGCGTCGGGCTTGCGACGGTAGCAGTGGTGGGCCTCGTCGTTTATGACGATGATATTCTTTTTGTTGCCAAGCTCCCTGCAAACCCGCCGCACCATCTGGCCGGGAGTCTCGGTAAAGGGACTGGCCTCGCCTTTGGCAAGGATGCTCTTTACGAGCTTCCCGGCGGATGTCGTCTCGCGTTGCTTGAAGGCGTGGAAGTTGGTGATTAGGATTTTGGCCTTGCCAAGCTCGTCCATCATATCCGGCGGGAGGATGTCCCTCTGACGGTAATAGTTCTGTGGGTCGTTGGGCAGAAGGACGCGGAGCCTGTCACGGATGGTTATGCCGGGGGTGACTATAAGAAATGTATCCGAGAAACGGGCGTCCTGCTGGTTTGTGAATTTATTGAGGGCCTGCCAGGCGATGAGCATGGCCATGACGACCGTCTTTCCGCTCCCGGTAGCCATCTTGAAGGCGATCCGGTAGAGGAGCGGATTCGCGTCTTCATTTTTCTCACGGATTGTATTCTCTATCCATGAGTCGCCGTATTTGTTTGCGACCTCGGCGATATAAACGGCTGTCTCAAGGGCCTCGACCTGACAGAAAAAGAGCTTCTTTTCCCGCGCCGGATTCGTCCAATACTCAAGGAGGCGGGCGGTTGTCTTTGTAACTCCGACGTATCCACCCTTGCGCCAGAGGCCGACACGGGCGCGCACCTGGTTTATGAATTTGTTCTCCTGGATGCGGTCCTCAGTCCATTCGGTCTCGAAGGAGAGCTGTTTGCCTTTTTTCTTGGGCCGGGGTATGGGGACGAAGTAGGAGCTTATACGGCGGGGTTCGACAATCTCATTTGTGATGCCTTCCTCTGTAAAACGGAAATGCCTCTTGGGTTCTTCAAAAGGTGAGTTAATGACGGGATTTTCTATGACGACTTGCTTCATAGGGGTCCTGATGCTAATATATTTTTATTTTGAATAGTTTTACCTTATTTTTTAGTATGAAAGCAATATGAACATTTTAAAGACAGCGACAGCGTTCTTCCTTTTCACGGCTCTTTTCGCCTCTGAATGCCGCGGTACAACCCTGGTGCTCGAAGGGAGTATCGACGGGGCCGTGGAGGTGAGCCAGGAGAGGACCTTCGCCGTTGGCGCCGGGGGGATTCAGAAG
The DNA here is from genome assembly GCA_016235365.1 of Deltaproteobacteria bacterium. Taxonomy (GTDB): domain Bacteria; phylum Desulfobacterota; class GWC2-55-46; order GWC2-55-46; family GWC2-55-46; genus JACRLF01. The sequence continues at coordinate 10,992 of JACRLF010000039.1, forward strand.
CTCACCTTCAGGTTCGCCAACCCGTCTGATTTTTCAAGCCCGTTCCTCAAACAAACGATAAGCGCGCGCGAGGTCGGGTACTCGCCACGGCCCGACTCCGTAGCGATTGAGAGGGACGGCTTAGGGAACGCCTTTACGGTAGTGACCTGGACGGGACTTAAATCCGACGCCAGCGTAACCGAGAGGTACACGGTAATGACTGAGATAGAGCTCGGCAAGGTAACGAGCGCGGCCCGATTTCCGATTGCCCCGGGGGAAATACCCCCGGATGCGGCGCCCTTTTTGAAGCCTGCCCCGCTTGTCCAGTCCGGGGACAGGGAGATAAGAGAGCTTGCCCTGAGGCTCTCTTCCGGGGCCTCCACCGAGCAGGGAGCAGTGATGTCGGTCCTTAACTGGGTGGTGGACAACGTGAAATACAGGACCCCCATACCAAATTACGACGCGCTCTGGACGCTTAAGACCGGGGAGGGGAACTGCCAGAACTTCGCGCACCTGTCCGTGGCCCTGCTCCGTTCCATAGGCATACCGGCGCGCGTGGTCGGGGGGCTCTCCCTGGGCAAGAGATGGAAGGTGCCGCTCGAGAAAGGCGCGCTCCTCCAGGGTATCGGCCAGGGCGGGCACGCATGGATGGAGGTATGGTACCCGGACCTCGGCTGGGTCCCATACGATGCACAGCAGAGCCATCTCTTCGTAGGCCCCAGGCACATAAGACAGGCAGTAGGGCTCGACTCGAACGACATAAACGACACATGGAGGGCGTCCCCGTCCCTGCCGTTGTTCAGGGAGGACGTGGGCGCCGAGTACCGGAAGGACGACATTAAGCTCTCTTTGAAGGAGACCAGGCCGTTCCCGGTAAACTATATAATGGCCGCCTCGAAGACTGCCGCAGTCGTGCAGGCGCCTCCCCCTCCGCCGCCACCGCCGGTCAAACCCCCTTTGGATGAGGCAGAACCCGTCGAGTTCGGCAATACGCAATTCCCGTCGCTCATAGAGGTATACGCGGCATCAGGCGCACAGGCCGGGCGCAAGACCTTTGACAAGGAGACCGCCGAGTACGTGACCGGGGATTACGCCTATGCCCAGGCGTTTGTCATAGACAGGCCCATGAGGGTGGATGAGATCGCGCTCGCGATGCATAAGTTCGGAGGCCGTCTCGGCAGCCTCTGGATAGACGTCGTCCGTGACGACAACGGCAGGCCAGGCATGGAGGGCGTAAGGAGCCTGCCCCTGAGCCTCGATACGGTCCAATACTATCCCGGGTACAAGTGGTTTCCGTTCATCTTCTCAAGGGACTTTGCAGGCAACCCCGTGCTCGCCCCTGGCAGGCACTGGATAATACTGCGCCATACAAAAGACGCGGTGGTCGGCTGGTTCTACACCCCAGGCAACCAATGGGGCCCTCCTGACGACGCGCGCTCCACCGCGTCCGGCATAGATTGGTCTTACGTCATGAACCTCGACTTCAACTTCAAGGTCAGGGGCATATACCGGCCCGGGCGCCACTGAAAGGGGGCGTGGCGCGCCCCGGATGCGGGGGTTTGGGATAATTTTCGCTTGCAACACGGTTTTTTATATGTTAAAAATATCCGATTAAATACACACGCGCAGGTTCTTATGCCGGCGGTGCCGCCCAGGCGGTTTCCGGCTATTTATCCCGGCGCGGAGGAAAAAACCAAAAAAGGAGAGACTATGGCTTACCTTACAATGAAACAGCTTCTCGAATCAGGCGTTCACTTCGGCCACCAGACAAAGAGGTGGAACCCGAAGATGAAGACCTACATCTACGGCGCGAGGAACGGGATATATATCATAGACCTGCAGCAGACCGTAAAGCTCTTCAAGGAGGCGTACGACTTCATAAAGAGCACCACGGCCAGGGGCGGCAAGGTGCTCTTCATAGGCACCAAGAAGCAGGCCCAGAACGCCATATGCGAAGAGTCCGCAAGGTGCGGCATGGGCTATGTCAACAACAGGTGGATAGGCGGCTTCCTGACCAACTTCGCCACTATAAAAAAGAGCATCAACAGGCTCAAAGAGCTCGACAACATGGATAACGACCCGGCCTATGCCTCGGCCACCAAGAAAGAGTCTCTCATGTTCAAAAGGGAGAGGGATCGGCTCGAGAAGTACCTCGGCGGGGTGCGCGAGCTGAACGGCGTCCCGACCGCACTCTTCATAATAGACTCGAGGAAGGAATCGATAGCAATAAAAGAGGCCAGGAGGCTCGGCATAAAGGTCGTGGCCATAGTGGACACCAACTGCGACCCGGACGAGGTCGATTACGTGATACCCGGCAACGACGACGCCATAAGGGCGATAAAGCTCTTTTCCAGCTCCGTGGCCGACGCGTGCCTCGAGGGCAAGGCCATCTATGAGGAGAGCCTGCAGGCCAGGACCGACAAGAAGGACAAGGACAAGGCCGTTGCCGAGGCGGGCGCCGCCGCGGTAAAGCCGGAAGAGGCGGCCCGGCCGTCAGGCGCGGCTGCCGCGCAGTAAGAAAATCCTGCATACCAGTAGATTGAAGCTCCCCGCTAGCCAAGCTGCGAGGAATCTTCGACATATAAGGAAGTATCTATTTCTATGCGCTCGCTTGACCCCGTAGCAAGCTACGGGGAATGCGCTCGCTATGCATGTTCAGGGGGTTTTGACATAATGGAAATTTCCGCTTCAGCAGTGAAGGAACTGAGGGAGAAGACCGGGGCCGGCATAATGGACTGCAAGAAGGCCCTGACCGAGAACAACGGCGATATCGAAAAATCCATCACGTATCTGAGGGAGAAGGGGCTTGCCGCCGCGCAGAAAAAGGCCGGCAGGGTCGCGGCCGAAGGGCTGGTGACCTCATATATCCACGCCGGGGGCAAGGTGGGCGTGCTCCTTGAGGTGAACTGCGAGACCGACTTCGTGGCCAAGACCGAGGAGTTCGCCTCCATCGTAAAGGACATCGCCATGCATATCGCCGCCGGCAGCCCGCTCTACGTAAGCAGGAACGAAGTCCCTGCCGACGTCGTCGAGCGGGAAAAGGCCATATACGCCGCGCAGGCCAAGGAATCCGGCAAGCCGGACCACGTCATAGTTAGGATGGTAGAGGGCAAGGTGGATAAGTTCTACAAGGAGGTCTGCCTCCTTGAGCAGCCTTTCGTGAAAAACCCGGATGTAACGATAGAAAAGCTCCTCATAGACGCTATCGCCAAGCTCGGCGAGAACATCTGCGTGAGGCGTTTCTCGAGGTACAAGGTCGGCGAAGGGATAGAGAAGAAGTCCTCTGACTTCGCCGCTGAGGTCGCCGCCGCGGCCAGGGTATAGCCCTGGGGGGGGAATCGAAAGACCCCCCCCCATATTTTTTCGACCGCAGACGCCGGCTGTAGGATGCCGGTCTAAACATGCCTGAATATAAATACAAAAGAATCCTCCTCAAGCTCTCCGGCGAAGCCCTCATGGGCGAAAAGGAATTCGGCGTCGACACGACCGTCATAAACGGCATAGCCTCCGAGATAAAGGAGGTGCATGCGCTCGGCATCGAGGTCGCGGTCGTGATAGGCGGGGGCAACATCTTCCGCGGGGTATCCGCAAGCGCCCAGGGGATGGACAGGGCGACCGCGGATTACGTCGGGATGCTCGCCACCGTCATAAACGCGCTCATGCTCCAGGACGCCCTTGAAAAATTCGGCCTCTTCACCAGGGTGATTTCCGCCATAGAGATGAAGGAGCTCGCCGAGCCCTACATAAGGAGGAAGGCGGTCAGGCACCTCGAGAAGAAAAGGGTCATAATATTCGCCGCCGGCACCGGCAACCCGTACTTCACCACGGACACGGCCGCGTCGCTGAGGGCGATGGAGATACACGCGGACGTGATATTGAAGGGCACGAAGGTCGACGGCGTCTATGACAGGGACCCCATGAAGGACAACGAAGCCGTAAGGTACGAAACACTCAAGTACATAGACGTCCTCAAGGCGGGGCTCAAGGTCATGGACACCACGGCCATCTCGCTTTGCATGGACAATAACCTCCCCATAGTGGTATTCAACATCAAGGAGCCGGGCAATCTCCTCCGTGTCGTAAGAGGGGACGCCATCGGCACTATCGTCTGCTCCTGAGTGGGCGCGGTCGGCATCCCCGCCCGTCGGCCCCCGGCGCGGACAAATTCCCCAGAGGTTCTTTAAATGAAGGAAGAGATATTCAACGACATGAAGAAAAAGACGGGCAAGGCCCTTGAGGCGCTTGCCCATGAGCTCGCGGGGCTCAGGACCGGCAGGGCGTCCACCGCCATCCTCGACGGAGTAAAGGTCGATTATTACGGCACGCCGACCCCCATCAAGCAGATAGCGACGCTCGCGGTCCCGGAGAGCAGGACGATAACGGTACAGCCGTGGGACACCTCGCAGCTCCACGCCATAGAGAAGGCGATCCTCACTTCCGACCTGGGGCTCAACCCCTCCAACGACGGCAAGATAATACGGATAAACCTGCCGCAGCTTACGGAGGAGAGGCGCAGGGAGCTTGTCAAGCTCGCCAGGAAGTATGGCGAGGAGTCGAAGGTCGCGATAAGGAACATACGCAGGGACGCCAACGAGTCCCTTAAAAAGATCGAGAAGGACAAGAAGATATCCCAGGACGAACTGAAGAAGCTCCAGCAGGAGGTACAGGACCTCACCGACAGGCAGATACACAGGATAGATGAGATACTCGCCCAGAAGGAAGCCGATATCATGGAGGTCTGAGCCGGCGCCCGCCCCTTGACACGGCCCGACCGTGGGACGGAAGGCGTTTTGACAGGCATATAACGGCCATATCCCGCACACCCGCTGAAATAGGCCGGAATTGAAGCTCCCCGCGGTTTTTCCGCGGGGAATCTTCGACATGTAAGGAAGTATCTATATCCGATTCGCTCACTTGACCCCGCAGAAAAGCTTTTCTGCGGGCCTCGCGCTCGCTATGCATGTTCACCGTATCCGGACATGGACTGAATGGACGACCTTTCAAACAAGAACCTCCCGGCGCACATAGCCATAATCATGGACGGCAACGGCCGCTGGGCTAAAAAGAGGCTCCTGAACAGGATAAACGGCCACCGCAAGGGCATAGACGCCGCCAGGGATACCGTGAAGTCCTGCAGGGAGATGGGGATAAAGTACCTTACCCTCTATACCTTTTCCAAGGAGAACTGGAACCGTCCCGTTGCCGAGGTCCATCTGCTCATGAGGCTCTTAGAGGCCCATTTGAAGGAAGAGGCAGGGATGATGGTGGAGAATAACATCCGTTTCAAGGCCATCGGGCGCATAAAGGACCTGCCGGACGGGGTAAGAAGGGTCGTGGACGATATCGAGGCGCGGACAGCGTACAACAGCGGCATGGTCCTGCAACTCGCGCTCAGCTACAGCGGCAGGGAAGAGATAATAAACGCCGCGAGGGAGCTTGCCGTAAAGGTCTTGGACGGGGTCATTACACCGGACGATATCACGGAAGACCTCTTCCAGAGGCACCTGTATACCGCGGGCTCCCCTGACCCCGACCTCCTTATAAGGACGAGCGGGGAGGAGCGGATAAGCAACTTCCTCCTCTGGCAGCTCGCCTATACCGAGATACACATCACGGACGTGCTCTGGCCGGATTTTACGAGGAAGGACCTTGAGGCGGCCATACTGGATTACCGGAAAAGAGAGAGAAGGTTCGGTCTTGTCAGAGGGCAGGGCGTCGGGGCCGCGGGCTGAAGACGCCAGGGCGGCCCGGCCTTGAGCTTGAGCGGAGAAGAACCGCTGCGGGAGCCTTGTTGCCGGGGGTCAGAACCCCGATGGAAACATTGAAATTCCCTGTAGCCTGCTACAGGGAATTTTCAAGTAAGGTTCTTCTCGATAGAGATTCGCTCGCTTACCCTGCCGGTCAGGCCGCAGGGAATTCGCTCGCTATGCTTGCTAAAGGGGGAGGGGACTCTGAAAAGGGTAGTCACCGGTTTAATCCTGATTCCCGCTGTAATCTATATAGTGCTTTATACCTCCGCATTCTGGGTATTTGCGGCCGTATCCGTCCTGACGCTATTGTCCTCCCTTGAGTTCAATAAGTTGAGCATCCTGAAGGCAAGGCACTCGCGCACAGATATGCTCGGCGTCCTTGCCGGGGTCTCTATGCCGTTCTTTCTCTACTTCTGCGGCAAGGAGGCCGCTCTGCCGGTAATCGCCGGCGCCATCTTCATATTCCTCTTGAACGGTCTCTTTGACGGCAGGGACCTCAAGGACCGCGCAACGGATATCAGCTACAAGACGATGGGGGTCGTATACATCGCCCTGCCGTTCTCATACCTGATACCCTTGAGGAGGCTGGAAGGCGGCCAGTGGTGGATACTTTTTCTCCTTGTCCTTGTCTGGTCGAACGATACGTTCGCGTATATGACCGGCAAGGCCGTGGGCTCGCATAAGCTTACCTCGATAAGCCCGAAAAAGACCGTGGAGGGCGCGATAGGCGGCGTCATCGGGGGGGGCGTGGCGGCGGGGCTTTTCAACGGGTTTTTGAACATGGGGCTGTCATACGCGGCTGTTGTAGCGCTCTCGGCGGTAATCGGGCTTGTGGCCCTGGCCGGGGACCTCGCGGAGTCGCTCCTTAAACGGGCCGCCGGGGTGAAGGAGTCCGGCTCCATCCTGCCGGGCCACGGCGGGATACTCGACAGGGTGGACAGCCTGCTATTCACGATACCGGCGCTTTATTACTTTTTAATCTGGCGGTTACAGTGTCCGATATGAACTTGAACATGCATGGCGAGCGCATTCTCCGCAGCTTGCTGCGGGGGCAAGCGAGCGAATGGGAATAGAT
>JACRLF010000073.1 GCA_016235365.1 Deltaproteobacteria bacterium
AGCGGCACGGAACCGGCAAAACCCACCGCCTTCGCCGATAACCGACGACATATTTTCCTTAATCGAGTGACGCATAGACAGATGCCTTAGCCTTGACGTGAATAAATCAGAGGTTCCTTAGATAGAGTTGACTGGAGGATTCGAAAGCCGCCGAGAGCCGAGCGGAGCGAGGAAGAGGCCGCATGGACGCGGCCGGAAGCGAGGCGGCGCGGCTGGAGAGAGGAGCCAGGAAGGCGACGAGCGGAAGCCGAATCCTCTCGCCCCGACCATTTTATTGTTTCCTTTTTGCCTTAAACAGGAGAGGGGTTGGCTTCCGATAAGCCAACCCCTCTCCTGTTTTATGGCGCCTGCGAGCGGCTATTGTGGAAGAACCGCGGCGGCTCATACGCCACCATCGGCTTACTCGTCCTCCTCGATATCAAAGAGCGCCATTATCTCTTTTTCCTGGGTCTCAAAGAGCGATGGGACCTTGGCGCCCCTCGGTGTCTTCTCCTTGCACTTGCACGACCTCCTCAGCGGGGAATCCACAAAGAGCCTTCCCCTGTGCCATGTCACCGGATAGACCCTGCATATGGTCGGCACTATCGTCTTGGGAAGCCCCTCCACGGCCCAGAGGTAGAAGAGCGAGCAGCCCCTTTTGCCCTTCAGGTGGAACGCGCACAGCCCGTCCTCCTTCCTGACGGCGGTCTCGCGGTATGACCCACCGATATAATCTTCGTCCTCCGTCAAGTTGGTCTTGAAGCACTCCTCTATCTTCGCCCCCACGAGCGGCTCTATCAGCTCCCGGTGCTTCTCGATGAGTTCGAGTGCGGCAAGGTCCACGTCGCAGCCCCAGACGCAGCACTCGTCATTGCAGGCGCTGCCGTAGCAGCCGTCGCCGAAGAGCCCCTTCTGCGTCCTGACCCTCTGGTCTACATGTGTGATCTTTATCTTTTTCACGGTCTATCGATGCCTCCTCGGAGAATTTCCAACCCCCGTTCATATCATGAACATGCATAGCGAGCGCATACTCCGCGGCTTGGGCCTATGGGAGCTTCAACGGAAAAGGCCCGGGGCGTACTGCCAGGGCCGATTGTTCAGCGCATAATGTGTAGGGTGCCTCTAAAAATTGCTCTTTTTCCCGATCTCTTTGTTAGGGCGAAAATAAAAATGCTCACATATTCTCATATATGCTCCGCTTTTTATTTCCACCCCGCCTCGATCTCAGAAAAAATATCTAATTTTTAGAGGCACCCTGTAAATGATAGGGGAACCGTATTCAGGGGGCGCATATCGAGAGATCAAGCATGCTTCGTGCCGGAGGTTATCACGCGGATCTCGTTTACCACGTCGTTGACCCCCCAGACGTACCACGCGTCGTCCTCGGCTGCCTCTTTCTCGGCCTCGCTCCCGGCCACCCCCCTCAACGTCACCACCCAGCTCCTTGTGACCACGCTCAATTCGCTTGCGTTGACTATCCCGTCCTTTTCGAGCACGAGGCGCAATGCCTCGGTTATCTCGTCGTCGTTGTCCTCTTCCGGAGGGGATACCTCAAGGCTGTTTATGACGTCGGCCGAGCCCGGGACCCACCATGCCAGCACGCCCGCGAGCCTCTTGTGGCAGAGCGACGGCGCAACCCCTTCCATGTCGATGACGCCGCCATTGACCTCGGCCTTTATCTTCAGGCCCCTGAACGTCGGCTCGGAGCAGACGGCGTCGTCAAAGTGCTTTTTTATCTCGTCGTCCGACATGGTGGAGGATGGACGGACCTTGAGCCTGTCTATGACGCCGGAGACCCCTTCAAGCCCCATTGCTATCAGCAGAGCCCTTTTCTTGCAGGCTATGGTCTCTACGGCGCCATCAATCACGATATCGTCCCCGTCCATACTCACGTGTATCGGGTTGGACCTCAAGTCTATGTGGAGCTTTTCGGTGAGCGCAGCCTTCATGGCGTTTACAGAGGTGTCTTTGCCGGGCATGGTTGAATTCATCCTTCCGGGAGTTTTTTTGACCTGCGCAGTTCCTTGAACATGCATAGCGAGTGCCCGGCCCGCTGGGTTAAGCGAGCGAATAGGGACAGATACTGCCCTTTGACATCAAAATCTCCGTCATTTGTGGCGGACTTTTTTCAGTATATCAGAGCGTCATGCAATTAACAAGCGTTTTGGGGCCAGGGCCCGGTGCGGCGCATCCGGACGCAAGAGTAAAAACTTTATATAAACTCCGCATTTCCTCTTGCAAAGGGCTCCCTTGTATGTTAAATTTATATATCGACACCCTCTACGGAGAGATTAAGTGGGCATCTGCCCACTTTTTTGTTTGAGCTGAAAGGGGCCGGTTTTCCCGGGGCGCTTTCTGTCAAGGTGAGATTTGGGATGATAGGGTACTTCTTCGGGTCGCTTCTTAAGGGGGCTCAGGATGATAGGGCCGTTTTCCCCGGGCCGTTCTTTTCGGAGAGGGGTGAGTTCCCTCAGGATGAGCGGTCCGCTTTTCCCGGGATTTATATATGAAATCAAGGCGGGCTGTTATTGAAAACAGAGGGCCTGGAAGAGAAGATAAAGACTATAGCCGGGCCGGTCGTTGAAGGGTTCGGCCTCGAGCTCGTCGACCTCAAGTTCACCACCGGCCACGGCAGGTGGACACTGCAGGTATTCGTGGATAAGCCGGGCGGAGTCACTATCGACGACTGCAGCGACGTGAGCAGGGAGCTTTCAACGGCCCTCGACGTCGAGGACCCGATACCGCGGAGCTACACCCTCGAGGTCTCATCGCCGGGGCTCGACAGGCCGCTGGTAAAGGAGAGGGACTTCATAAGGTTTTCGGGGAAGAAGGCAAGGATAAGGACAAGGACGGACATAGAGGGCCGCAGGAACTTCAAGGCTACCATAGACGGGGCTGACTCCGGCGTCGTCAGGATAACCGACGCTGACGGCAGGCGCTACGAGATACCCCTGTCCAACATAGAAAAGGCGAACCTCGAGATAGAGATCTGACGCCGGCCGCTTGAGCGTCAGCCACGCCCTTATAAAACCTGCGGGGTTTCGGAACGCTAAAAATGAGACCTTCCTGGCTTGAGACCAAGGGTTTCAGAACGTTAAAAAATAAACTTTTTCAAGCTCAACATATTTGGAGGATTTTAAAAAAATGTCGTTAAATTTGGGCAACATAATCGAACAGGTAGGCAAGGACAAGGGCATAGACAAGCACGTGCTCATAGACGCCCTTGAGACGGCCATGCTCAAGGCCGCCGAAAAACGCTTCGGGCAGAACAAGGTCATAGAGGCCCACTACCAGGAAGAGGCCGGAGAGATAGAGCTATTCCTCTTCAAGACCGTGGTGGAAGACGTCAAAGACCCGGATACGGAGATATCCATCGAGGGCGCGAGGGATCTCGACCCTGAGGCGGTCCTCGGAGACAGCCTCGGCGTCAAGCTCGATTCAAAGGAGTTCGGGCGCATAGACGCGCAGACCGCCAAGCAGATAATCATCCAGAAGGTCAGGGAGGCCGAAAGGAACATAATATTCACCGAATACAGCTCGAAGAAGGGCGAGATAATAACCGGTATAGTCCAGAGGTTCGAGAAGGGCGACATTATAGTTGACCTGGGCAGGGCCGAGGCGGTGCTGCCAAAAAAGGAGCAGGTAAGGCGCGAGGGGTACAAGCCGGGCGAGAGGATAAGGGGGGTCGTGCTCGACGTCAAGACCGAGGCCAAGGGTCCCCAGGTCGTCATCTCAAGGACGCACCCGGCGTTCCTCATGAAGCTCTTTCAGATGGAGGTGCCTGAGGTATACGAGGGCATAGTGGAGATAAAGGGCGCGGCCAGGGAGCCCGGCGACAGGGCGAAGATAGCGGTGGAGTCCCACAACTCGGACGTCGACCCCGTAGGGGCGTGCGTGGGAGTAAAGGGATCAAGGGTCCAAGCCGTAGTCCAGGAGCTCAAAGGGGAGAAGATTGACATAGTGCACTGGGCGGACGAGCCGGCGGTATTCGTCAAAAATACGCTCTCCCCGGCCCAGATATCCAGGGTGATAATGGACGAAACCGACCACACCATGGAGGTGATAGTGCCGGACGATCAGCTCTCGCTCGCCATCGGCAAGCGCGGGCAGAACGTAAGGCTTGCCGCCAAGCTCACGGGGTGGAAGATAGACATAAGGACTGAATCCGAGGTCAAGTCCGGCAGGGAGGGGCTCTCCCCGGAAGAGGCGCTTCGCAAAGAGATGGAGGCCGTCGATGAAAAGGAGAGGGTGGCGCGAGCCGCGGCGGCAAATGAGATTGCAGGGCTGACCGGCGTTGACGTCGAGGTGGCGCAGGCCCTTGTCAACGCCGGATACGACTCGGCGGCCGGCCTCGCTCAGGCAACCGTTGAGGGTCTCTGCGCCATAGAGGGCGTCGGCGAAGAGAATGCGCGGCGTATCCTCGATGCCCTGAAAGAGAGGTCCGGCGGCGGTTGATGCCTCTGAGGACCTGTATCGCCTGCAGGAAGAAGGTCGAGAAAGCGCGTCTGGTGAGGCTGGTTGCCGGAGGCGGGACCTTGAGGTACGACAGGGACGCCGTCCTCGAAGGCAGGGGGGCTTACATATGCCCGGATAAGGACTGTCTTGCCGCGGCGTATAAAAAGGGCGCGTTCCAAAGGGCTATTAAGACAAAGGCCGGCCTCCCGGACATCGATGCGCTATGGGTCGATATAGAGGACGGTTCGAAATCCAACAAAACAACAAGGGCGGCAGATAAGACCGCGCCCGCTTCAAAAGGCGGTTAATACATTTGAAAATGACAGAAACAAAAAAAGAAAAAGATGCTACGGCCATAGAGGAAAAGAGGATAAAGCCCTCGGTCATACGCAGGAGGTCAGCACCGAAGCCCGTTGAGGCGGCTCCGGAGCCGAAGGCCGCGGAAGCGGCCCCTACTGTACAGCCTCCTGTTGCGGAGCCTGCGGCGGTTGCGGCGGGACCTGAGGCCAAGGCCGCGGCTCAGGCGGTCAAGGAGAAGGAAGAGAAAAAGCCCAGGGGACGGGTGCGCGCGGGCGCCGAGAAGAAGGAAAAAGAGCCTGTCGCCAAGAGGACGGCCCCCCGGAAGGTGCGCGAGAAGACGGCGGCCGAGATACTGGCCGAGTTGAAGGTCGAAGAGGCCGAGGAAAAAGCGGCCCACGTTGCGCCTCTTGAGGAGGGCGCGGCGGCCCAGGCTGAGAAGACGGCGGTAGAGGCGCCTGCGGCGGAGGCCGGGAAGCCCGAGGAAAAGCCGGCGGCGCGCCATAAGGAAGTAAAGGTATTTGAAAAGGAGCCGGAGCTGAAGAAGTTCTTCAAGCGCCCGGCAAAGAAGGACAGGCACGCCGCCAAGGACGCCGCTTACGCAAAGGGCAGGGGCCAGCAGCAGGCCCGTCCGATGAAAAAGACCGAGATAACGGTGCCCAAGGCCGCCAAAAGGGTCATAAAGATAGTAGACGCGATAAGCGTGGCCGACCTGTCCCAGAGGATCGGGGTCAAGGCCGGGGACCTCATCAAAAAGCTCATGTCCCTCGGCATAATGGCCACCGTCAACCAGCTCATAGACATAGACGCCGTAAGCCTCGTCGCGCAGGACTATGATTACGAGGTGGAAAGCGTGGCGGTCCAGGAAGAATCCCTCATCGAACCTGGCGCAGGGGAAGAGGCCGGCGAGGGCCTGAAGCACAGGGCGCCGGTCGTCACCGTAATGGGACACGTCGACCACGGCAAGACTTCGCTTCTCGACGCCATAAGAAAGACCAACGTCGTTGAGGGCGAGGCCGGAGGCATCACCCAGCACATAGGCGCCTACCACGTCCACCTCGACAGGGGGGACGTGACCTTCCTCGACACACCGGGCCATGAGGCGTTCACCGCCATGAGGGCGCGCGGGGCCAAGGCCACGGATATAGTCATCCTCGTCGTGGCGGCGGACGACGGCGTCATGCCGCAGACCATAGAGGCCATAAACCACGCCAGGGCCGCAAACGTGCCGATAATAGTGGCCATCAACAAGATAGACCTCCCTCAGGCCGACACCAAGAGGATAAAGCAGGAACTGACGCAGTACGGGCTTGTCGCCGAGGAGTGGGGCGGAGACACCATATTCATGGAGGTATCGGCCAAGAAGAGGATAAACATAAAAGAGCTCCTCGAGATGATACTGCTGCAGTCGGAGGTGCTCGAGCTCAAGGCCAACCCGGACGCCGGTGCCAAGGGCGTGGTAGTGGAGGCCAAGCTCGACAAGGGCAGGGGCCCGGTCTCCACCGTGCTGATACAGAACGGCACGCTCCGCGTTGGCGACGCCATAGTCACGGGCATCCACTACGGCAGGGTAAGGGCGATGATCAGCGACTGGGGCAAGAGGATCGACGATGCCGGCCCGTCCATGCCCATAGAGATACTCGGGCTCTCGGGGGTGCCCCAGGCGGGAGAGACCTTCGTCACGGTGAAGGACGAGGCCACCGCCAAGCAGATAGCCGCCATCAGGCAGAGGAAGAGCATAGAGAAGGACCGGATGAAGACCGCGAAGGTCAGCCTCGAAGACCTCTACGACAAGATAAACAGGGGCGAGGTCAAGGAACTGAACCTCGTCATTAAGGCCGACGTGCAGGGCTCGATAGAGGCGCTCAAGGAGACCCTCGGCAAGCTCTCCACCGACGCCGTTAAGCTCAAGGTCATCCACAGCGCCGTCGGAGGGATAAGCGAAGGCGACGTCATGCTCGCCTCGGCCTCAAACGCCATAGTGATAGGCTTTAACGTGAGGCCGGAGTCCAAGGCCCAGTCCCTCGCCGAAAAGGAGAGCGTGGATTTAAGGCTCTACACCGTCATCTACAACCTCGTGGACGAGATAAGGAACGCCATGGAGGGGCTCCTCGCCCCGGTGGTGAGGGAAGAGGCGCTCGGAAGGGCCGAGATAAGGGACGTATTCCGCATCACCAAGGTGGGCCCGGTCGCCGGGTGCTTCGTGACCGACGGCAAGGCCGTCAGGGGCGCGAAGGTGCGCCTGATAAGGGACAACGTCGTCATCTATGAGGGCAAGCTCGGGTCGCTCAAGAGGTTCAAGGAGGACGTGAAAGAGGTCGCCTCCGGCTACGAGTGCGGCATGACGATAGAAGGGTACAACGACATGAAGGCGGGCGACGTAATAGAGCTCTATACGCTCAGGGAGGAAGCCGCCAAGCTCTGAGGCCGAGGGCTTGACTCCACACGCCCGGCTCAAACCGATTCACACGATTTTTTATGGTAGTAGGAATATGCAGGATAAGCCTGCTCATCCACGACAACGATTCCCTCAAGGGGAAGAGACAGGTCTTAAAGAGCATCATAGAGAAGGTCAGGAACCGCTTCAACGTCTCCATAGCCGAGGTCGGGGACAACGACCTCTGGCAGAGGGCTACCGTCGGGGTCTGCGCGATAGGCAGCGACAGGGCCCACGTCAATTCGGTCATAGACAAGGTGCTGGACTTCATAGTTGGGCTCCATAGGGCCGAGGTGCTGGACCACGGCATAGAGTTGATAAACCTTTAGCGTTTCCTTAGCAGGCTGTTGAAAAAGTCCATCTACTGCGTTGTCATCGTCGCTCTGCTACGGCGTATGGACAAAATACGCCTCATTCCTCGCTCCTCGACGCCTCCCACGCCAAGTGGCGTGGGTCGGGAGCTTTTTGAACAGCCTGAACGGACGCGAGGGTTTTTCAACAACCTGTTAGGGTATGATTCCTCGAAGCATGGTTATGGATTACAAACGTTCCGACAGGGTAGGGGACCTCATAAAAAAGGAAATAGCCTCCATGATAATCCAGGGGGAGATAAAGGACCCGCGGATAGGTTTTGTGACCATCACCCACGTGGAGATGACGCCGGACCTCAAGGAGGCGAAGGTCTATTTCAGCCAGATAGGGAGCGCCGCGGAAAAGGAAAAGAGCCGCAGCGGCCTGAACAGCGCGAGCGGCTACATCAGGAGATACCTTGCCAAGCGGCTCGATATAAGGCGCATACCTACGATAAACTGCCTGTTCGACGACTCCATAGAGTACTCCGATCGCATCGGGGAGGGGGAGAGTATCCGGGCGCGCGGTCGCGGTAAGGCGCGTGCCGTGCGTTTTGCGCCGTTCTATGGAATTTATGTTGAAGCTCCCCCCGGCTTTTCCGCGGGGAATCTTCGACATATAAGGAAGTATCTATTCCTATTCGCTCGCTTGACCCCGCAGCTTGGGCTTAGGGGAATGCGCTCGCTATGCATGTTCATAGCTCGCTAAGCCCAAGCTCCGGGGAATTATACCCGAAGGAAACATTAAAACATGGATAGACGTTTCGACAAGGCCATAGAGGTATTGAAGAGGGGCAAGAGGTTCCTGGTCGTCTCCCACGTGGGCCCGGAGGGCGACGCCATAGGCTCCCTGCTCGGCTTGACGCTCGCCCTGAGGGGCCTGGGCAAGGACGCCACGGCCTACCTCGAGGACCGGATCCCGGACCTCTTCAAGTTCCTCCCCGGCGCCCGGACCGTTGTGCACACCCTCGAGGGGTTGGGGCCTTTTGACGCCACGTTCGCGGTCGACTGCGGCCAGAAGGACAGGCTCGGCAGGGACTTCGTCAACCTCAAGGACCCGGGCTGCGTGGTAAACATAGACCACCACGCCACAAACGACTGTTTCGGGGATATTAACATAGTAGAGCCCGGAGCGAGCGCCGCGGGCGAGCTCGTATATGACTTCTGCAAGGCGGCCTCCCTGGAGATAACGCGCGATATTGCCGTAAACCTCTACGTGGCGATACATACCGACACAGGGTCCTTCAGGTACTCTTCAGCCACGCCCGAGGCCTTTATCAAGGCCGGGGAGCTTGTAAGGCTCGGGGCGGAGCCGTGGGACGTATCGAGGCGGGTCTACGAGAACTACCCGGCTAAGAGATACAGGCTCCTGGCGATGGTGCTCTCCACGCTCGACGTAATAGAGATGAAAGGCGACGGGAGGATAGCTACCCTTTCGGTAACGCTCGACATGTTCAGGAAGGCCGGCGCCGAAAAGGACGTGGCCGACGGTTTCGTCAACTACGCCCGCGGCATAGAAGGGGTAGAGGTCGGGGCGCTCTTCAGGGAGTGCGGGGCCCTTGAGTACAAGGTGAGCTTGAGGTCCAAGGGCGGCGTCGACGTGGCCGAGGTCTCCAGGACGTTCGGCGGCGGCGGGCACCGCAACGCCGCCGGCTTTACCATGAAGGGGGGTCTTGAGGAGATAAAGGCAAGGGTGATAGATGCCGTCAGGGGGCGGCTTACCAACGGTCAAAAGGTATGAAAATGCATAGCGAGCGCGAGGCCAGCGGCATGATTAGCGGGAGGCAGGCGAGCGAATCGAAATCGACCGCCTTACATTTCGAAGATTCCCCGCAGCGAGCCGCGGGAAGCTTCAACGGGGTAATCGTAGCCGATAAACCGATGGGCTGGACATCGCATGACGTTGTGGCGGCCGTAAAAAAGAAGATAGGCGCGCGCAAGGTCGGGCACTTAGGCACCCTCGACCCCCTCGCCACCGGGGTGCTGCCGCTTGTAATAGACGGGGCTACCAAGTCCTCTTGCCTCCTTGAAGGCGGCAGGAAGGACTATATAGCCGCCCTAAAGCTCGGCGAAGCGACAGACACGTATGACAGCGAAGGGAAGGTACTCTCCACCGGGGACTTTTCACACGTTACTCCGGGCGACATCCTGCGAGCCCTCTCGGGCTTTATTGGCAGGATACGACAGGTCCCGCCGATGTACTCATCCATAAAGCGGGCGGGTGTGCCGCTCTACAGGCTCGCAAGGCGCGGGATAGTGGTGGAGCGCGAGGCCAGGGACGTGGAGGTCTTCGGCATAGAGGCGCTCAATATCGCGTCCCCTTATCTGGATTTCAGGGTCGTATGCTCAAGGGGCACGTACGTCAGGTCGATCTGCAGCGACCTGGGCGCCGTCCTCGGCTGCGGCGCGCACTTGACCGGCCTCAGGAGGGTCGCATCCGGGGCCTTTACCATAGAGGAGTCCGTCAGCCCGGAGGCCGGAAAAGAGGCCCTCATAAGCTCCATCATCCCCATTGAAGAGGCGATTAAGCGCTCTTCGGCGCAGGCCCTCTGCCCTACGGGCGAGGATACACACGGGATAGAGACGATGGATGGCGGCGCGGGCCACGCCGCTAAGTCGGGGTGCGGTTAACAGGGTGCGGAAAACCCCAAAATTTTTTTAACGTTCTGTAACCCCTGTGGTTTGCACTCCAGGGAGATTTCATTCAGGTTGCTCAAAAAGTTACAGATGCGAGGAGTCGAGCAAGTGAGGCAGGGCTCCCATTGCGTCTTTACAATTGCAATGGGAAGGCGTACTTGTATTGTACGCCGCAATGACGAACATGCATGGCGAGCGCGAGGCCCGCTCAGGGGTCAAGCGAGCGAATCGGATATGGATGCTTCCTTACATGTCGAAGATTCCCCGCGGAAAAGCCGCGGGGAGCTTCAACGCCGAGACGACAAAGCAGATGTGATTTTTTCAGCAACCTGCCAAAAAAAGACTTTCCTTGCAGGCTTATAGATGTTAATATTCGTGGTCAGTCAGGTCCGGGCCGCGGTTGAAGTTCCCCAGCCCCAAGCCGCGGGGAATGCGCTCGCTATGCATGTTCAAACGGCCTTTTTATGTTGCGGACGGCGACAAAAGAACATACGACATGGATGTACGAGAAAAAAGGAGGTAGATAACGGATGTTGGCGGCAGAAAAGAAAAAGGAAATAATCAACACTTTCAAGTCCCATGAGGGCGACACCGGGTCTCCGGAGGTTCAGATAGCCCTTTTGAGCGAAAGGATCAACAGCCTGAGCGGCCACTTCAAGACCCACAAGTCGGACCATCATTCAAGGCGTGGGCTTCTCAAGATGGTCGGCAGCAGGAGGCGGCTCCTCGATTACGTAAAGGGGAAGGACGTCGAGCGCTACAAGAGCATAGTGGAGAGGCTCGGCCTGAGGCGTTAGACCGCTCCGCCCTCAGTTTCAACCTTTGCTTCGGGTATAATCAGGCGAAGCTTGCCGCGCAAGCTATGAACGCAAGTCACTATGGATATTGCCCGGCTTCTACGGGGCGGTTCATTGATTCCTTCAGGGTCGAATTCTACGGAGCGGATTTCCCGGGATCGAAGGCGTATCGTCTTTGGATGCCCCGGAGCTTCCACGTGTAGACCATCTTCGGTCCACCTGTGCGTTTGTCCATGTTTATGCGGGGGTGCGTGGTATTCAGGCGCGGGCGGAAGCGATAATCGCTCGCGGATGGAGCGGGCCGTCATTCATATTCTTTTGAAACGCACGGTGCAGGCTTTAAAAAATAATGGGATCAGACAGGAGAATATAATTGAGGCATTACGAGATTGAATACGCCGGCAGGACGCTTAGTATAGATATCGGGAAGATGGCCAGGCAGGCGCACGGCTCATGTACCTTAAGGTACGGCGATACCGTGGTCCTTGTCACGGCATGCCGCAACGACGCGCCCTCGCCGGGGCTCGACTTCATGCCGCTCACGGTAAACTACATGGAGATGACCTACGCGGCCGGGAAGATACCCGGCGGGTTCTTCAAGCGCGAGGGCAGGCCGAGCGAAAAAGAGGTGCTCGGCTCCCGCCTCATCGACAGGCCGCTCCGGCCGCTCTTTGCCGAAGGGTATCATCACGAGACGCAGGTTATAGCCACCGTCCTTTCCGTTGACCAGGGGCATGACCCTGAGCTAATAGCCTCCATCGGCGCATCCATCGCCCTCGGCATATCCGACATACCGTTCAACGGCCCGATAGCCGCGGCACGGATAGGCTCCATAGACGGCAAGCTCATCTGCAACCCGTCGCTCAAGCAGCAGAAGGAATCCGAGCTCGACCTGATAGTGGCCGCGGCCGAGGGCTCGATAATCATGGTCGAGGGCGGTTCGCGTTTCGTCTCGGAGGACTACCTCATCGAGGCGCTGAAGTTCGCGCAGGAGAACATGAAGGGCGTGCTGGAGCTTCAAAAGAGGATAATAAGCGAGGCCGGGACGAAGAAGATGGATGTGGCCCCGGTCCCCGTGGACGGCGCGCTCGAATCGAGGGTAAGAGAGCTCGCATTAGAGAGGCTCAAGGCGGCGCTCAGGGTCCCGGTGAAGAAGGACAGGTACTCTGCGGTAGCCGCCCTCAAGAAGGAGACCATCGAAGCGCTCGCCGCGGAGTTCGAGGGCAGGGGCAAGGAGATAGGCGCCATCCTGAGCGATATAAAGTACGATCTCATGAGGGAGATGGTAGTAAAGGAGAAGAAGAGGGTGGACGGCAGGGGGCCCAGGGACATAAGGGATATAACCTGCGACGTGGGCCTGCTCCCCAGGACCCACGGCTCGGCGCTTTTCACAAGGGGGGAGACCCAGGCGATGGTCGTCACCACGCTCGGGACCTCCGAGGACGAGCAGAAGATAGACGCCCTGTCCGGGTGGGAATACAAGACGTTCATGCTCCACTACAACTTCCCCCCCTTCAGCGTGGGCGAGGTGAAGATATTGAGGGGCCCCGGAAGAAGGGAGATAGGGCACGGCGCGCTTGCCGAGAGGGCGGTGTCAAAGGTTCTCCCCAACGACGGCGGGTTCCCATACACTATCAGGGTAGTCTCCGACATACTCGAATCAAACGGCTCTTCGTCGATGGCTACCGTCTGCGGGGCGTCCCTGTCGCTGATGGACGCGGGTGTGCCGACCACGGGGCACGTGG
Organism: Deltaproteobacteria bacterium; assembly: GCA_016235365.1. GTDB lineage: Bacteria > Desulfobacterota > GWC2-55-46 > GWC2-55-46 > GWC2-55-46 > JACRLF01. The sequence goes on from JACRLF010000073.1 coordinate 12,698, forward strand.
CCGGCATAGCGATGGGCCTTATAAAAGAGGGGGATGAGGCCGTCGTCCTCTCCGACATACTCGGGGACGAGGACCACTTAGGCGATATGGACTTCAAGGTCGCCGGGACGGAAAACGGCGTCACGGCCCTCCAGATGGACATAAAGATAGGCGGGGTCACCCCTGAGATACTGAAAGAGGCGCTCTACCAGGCAAAAGAGGGCAGGCTACACATACTCGGCAAGATGCGCTCCGCCATAGAGGCGCCGCGCGCCGACCTGTCGGCTTACGCGCCGAGGATCACCACCATCTATGTGAAACAGGAAAAGATAAAGGACGTCATCGGGCCCGGCGGAAAGAACATAAAGGGCATCATCCTCGAGACCGGCGTCAAGATAGACATAGACGACACCGGCAAGGTGAACATAGCGTCCATGGACAGCGTTGCCGTGCAGAAGGCCATAGATATAGTAAAAAGGCTTACCCAGGAGCCGGAGATAGGCAGGCTGTACATGGGCAAGGTCAAAAAGATAATGGACTTCGGCGCCTTTGTCGAGATATTCCCGGGGACAGAGGGGCTCGTCCATATCTCGCAACTGGCCGAGGAGAGGGTTAAAAACGTAAGTGACGTACTCAAGGAAGGCGATGAAGTCCTTGTAAAAGTTATAGAAGTCGACAAGGCCGGCAAGATCCGCCTCTCCAGGAAAGAGGCCCTCGGCCAGACACTCGCCTGAGGTCCCTTGTCTCAATGAGATATACATCGGGCGTGCCGTCCAAAGGGCGGCACGCATGTTTTTATGTGACGGAGAGGTCGGCTCCGTTATCCAGTGAAGTTTTAAGGCCGCGGCATCCTTTGGCAGGTTGCTGAAAAACTCCGGCATAGCGTCAGGTTGCTCAAAAAGTTACAGATGCGAGGAGTCGAGAAGTGAGGCAGGGCTCCCATTGCGTCTTTACAATTGCAATGGGAAGGCGTACTTTTTCTGTACGCCGCAGTGACGAGCGCCGATGACGACAAAGCAGATGGGACTTTTTCAGCAACCTGTTAGGGCGCAATCCTATCATAAGCGGGGATTTTACCAGAGATGTCCCTGATCCAGAAAACCACCCTTCATAGCGGAATAAACGTCATAACCGAAGAGATGCCCGATGTGGAGTCGTGCTCCGTCGGGGTATGGGTCAATACCGGCTCAAGGGATGAAAATACCGAGGTGAACGGCGTTACCCACTTCATAGAGCACCTGCTCTTCAAGGGGACGCAGAGACGCACCTCTCTCGACATCTCGAAGGAGATAGAATCCGTCGGAGGCGTCCTCAACGCCTTCACGTCGAGGGAGAACACCTGCTTTTACGTCAAGGTGCTCAATAAGGACCTCGCCCTCGCCATAGACATCCTCTCCGATATATTCATGAACTCGAAATTCGACAGGAACGAGCTCGCAAAGGAGAAGCTCGTCGTCCTCCAGGAGATAAAGATGGTGGAGGACACGCCTGACGACCTCATACACGACGTATTCGCCGAGAACTTCTGGAAAGGCCACCCGCTCGGCAGGTCCATCCTGGGGTCAAAGGAGAATATCGAGTCTATCGGCAGGGCCGAGATACTCGATTATTTCAGGGAGCATTACGGCCCGGGCAGGGTGTTCATCACCGCCGCAGGGGGGCTCAAGCACGGTAGGGTGCTCTCCTTGGTAAAAAAGACCTTCGGCTCCATGGAGCCTGGCCCGGTGAAGAAGGGGGCGGCCGCCCCCGCTTCCGCCCCCGGAGTGAGGATTATAAAAAAGGAGCTTGAGCAGGCGCACCTGTGCCTCGGCGTGCCCGCGCCGCCGCAGCCACACCATGACAGGTACAAGGTATATCTCCTCAATACCATCCTCGGCTCAGGGATGAGCTCGAGGCTCTTCCAGGAGATAAGGGAGAAAAGGGGGCTCGTCTACTCCGTCTATTCGTACCTGAGCCTGTGCAGGGACGCGGGGTCGCTCGTGGTATACGCCGGGACGTCCGCCGACACGTTCACCGAGGTGGTCGGCCTCATACTCCGGGAGTTCAGGAAACTGCAAAAGGGCGTCACTAAGGAGGAGCTCACAAACGCCAAGGAGCAGCTCAAGGGCGGGATGCTCTTAGGGCTTGAGACCAGCGACAGCCGCATGACGAAGCTTGCGCGCGACGAGATATACTTCGGCAAGGTGGTCCCGGTCAGGGAGATAGTGAAGGGGATAGACGGCGTCACCATGAGGGAGATGGAGGATATCTGCGGCCGCCTGCTCACCCCGGACAGGGTTACGATGGTGGCCATGGGCAGGGTCAATTCCAGGGGGCTGCCGAGAGGGCTTAAGAGCGCCCGTTAAGGGGTATTTGTCATGAGGATACTCGTAATCGAGGACGAGAAGAAGGTGGCCGGCTTCATAAAGACCGGGCTGGAGCAGGAGAGCTACGCCGTGGACGTTGCCTACGACGGCACGGAAGGCGAGAACTTCGCGCAGGTGAACGAGTATGACGCCATCATACTCGACATAATGCTGCCGAAGAAGAGCGGCTTTGAGGTGTTGAAGGAATTGAAGGGACTCGGCGTCAAGGCCCCGGTGCTCCTGCTCACGGCGCGGGATTCGGTCGAGGACAGGGTGAAGGGGCTCGACCTCGGGGCCGACGACTATCTGACCAAGCCGTTCGCCTTCGAGGAGCTCCTTGCGAGGTTGAGGGTACTTATGAGGAGGGGCGGATACGGCGCCGCGCCGCTCAAGTTCGCCGACCTCTCGCTCGACCCGGCCACGCGCAAGGCCAGGAGGGGGGACACGGATATAGAGCTTACGGTCAAGGAGTACGCGCTCCTCGAGTACCTGCTGAGAAACCCGAACCGCGTCCTTACCAGGACGCTTATCGCCGAGCACGTCTGGGACCAGACGTTCGACACGGAGACCAACGTCGTGGACGTGTACATAAACCACCTGAGGACCAAGATAGACAAGGACTCTCCTAAGAAGCTCATCCATACGGTCAGGGGCGTGGGCTACGTGCTCAAGGAGGAATGACGGGGCCGCGTGAGACCATTGAAAGAGGTAGTCCATGCATCGGGACTATAAGTTAAAAAGCGCAACCTGACCTACAGAACTCTTATGCCACGCGAACGATGCGCTGAGGAACGAAGCGCATCCTATGGCGCTACCAAAGAAACGGGCTAGATAAACCATACGGGTTCGGGACAGCGATTGTTTGAGGTAAGATGGAAAAAGTAGACACCAAAAGTCTGATAAAATACAAAGACGGAGGTGTCAGAATGAAAGGGATTCCGCAGGGAAGGTACACGAAG
>JACRLF010000074.1 GCA_016235365.1 Deltaproteobacteria bacterium
CATATTCGATGCGCTTCGGGAAGCCGCAAAGGCCTTACCTCAGCCGTTTGAGGAGTTCACGGTCTGGAACTTCCTCCTGCGCGCCTCAAGGAACGGGTTTTTGACATCCCTGAATTGATAGGTCTGCCCGGCCGAGCCCTGCACGCTGATGCCGTCCTTGAGGAGCCTGTCGAGATCCTCCCTCGGCATATTGCGCCAGACGGAAGGGTCGTTCAGATCGTACCTTGCCCTGCCGGCCCCGAACCTGGCCCCGGAGGAGCCTGCTCCCGCGCCCGCGGCGGTCCTTAAGTGATGGGGCCTTTCGCCGAGCCACCTGGAGACGTACTCGTCGACGGATATCGGAAGCCCAGACCCGTCTATGACGCCGGAGCCGGAATCCCCCGCCACGCTCAGCCCGCCGTCGTCGTCCATCCTTACCCGGTCATTTAAAAGGTCGGCCACCTCCTCGGCGTCCACCACGTTGTGCCTCGATATGGAGCGCAGCAGGTAGGCCATCTTCTTGTCCTGCCTGAGCTTATCGACCTCGGTCTTCAGCCTCTCCACGTCCTCAGACGATGACCTGTACTTCTGGGCCTTTGAAAACGCCCTCTTGTACGCCTCGTCTATAAGGGCCTGGACCTTCTCCTGCTGCTCCGGCGTGAATACGACCTTCTGCGGCTGTGCCGCGTATCCGGCGCCAAGGCCATCGCTGTTTTCCGCCGTTTTCAGTTCGTCAACCTGTGTCATAAGACCTCCTGAAAGGATATTTTTTTGATGCCCGGACCCCCGGAACTCCCGCCCCCATCCGTAATTTTTCCGCCCCGGCCTCTTTTATTCCCGGTAAAATCCGCCCTGCCGTCTATAGCGCTACGGACTTCTCTATCTCCGCGTTGATAAGGAGCATCGTCTCCTTATCGAGCTTCGGCAATACCATCGAGGCTATCTTTTTCTGAAGCTCCTTCTTGAATGTCACTGAAGCCACCGCCGCCGACTGTGCGCCTATGGCGTTGGACAGGTCCCTTTCAAGGTCCTCCACCGAGAAGTCGTCCGGATAGTCTATTGCGCCGTCGAAGACCGTCCCCTCCCACCTTGCCCACAGCTCCAGTACCTTCCTCTCCGCCTGTTCGAGATTGTCCGCCTTTTCGCTCAGGGCCGAGTAGAGCTGCTGGTATTCAAGCTCAAGGGCTACCCCGGACTTTACGTTCTGGAAGTCCTCGGACGCCTTCACCCCTCCCATCTTCGCTATGCGGTATATCTCGTTTATGTCCTGCCTTACCCACTCCCGTATCTCGGAGAGGGATGAGTGCGGGGCCTCGAGCCAGTACGGGCGCGCGTTGGGCTCCGCGGGGTCGAACTGAAGTATGTTGTGGGGGCCCACCTCCTTCTCTCCCCCCGCGCCTCCCCTTGAATACGGCATCGCGAGCATCGGGAAGGCGGTGTTTTCGATAATCTCCTTGGCGTCCGAACAGAGGTAGTAGATGTTCTTGTTGATATCGGCTATGTCCTGTATGTCGGATATGCCTGTCATCCTTATGCCGGAGCGCTTGTTGTAGAGGTGGACCGCCGGGACTTCCCCCAGATTGTGCCAGCCCGCGTCCATAAGCATCGCGTCGCCGTCTTCCCCCGCCCTCCACAACTCCCAACCGTCCCTCGTCCATATCCGGTGGGCGTTGCCGGGCTCCCTGACCTTGATCATATCGAGCACGGTCTGCCCTGATGACAACCTCGTGTAAGACCAGTCCAGGAGGTTCTCCGGCGTAACAAGGGTCACGTAGGGGTGTATGCCGAACTGTTCGGCCTCGGCCCTGGTGGAGGCGTATATCCTGGGCTTATCCACTATGATGGAGACCCTCCCGTATATGCTGCAGAACCTCTGCGCCTCCCTCATGAAGTGCCTGAACGAATTGCCCTCCATGTCGGAGTCGAGCAAAAAGGCGTTGAAAAGGGTGTCCGGCGTCAATGAGCCGTAGTCCCTCCTCGCGTCTTTTCTCAGCAGGTGGGAGACGAAGATGTCCACTATCGGGCCGCAGTAGTTGTAGAAATAGGCCGTATCTTTCCTGCGCCTGTAGTTCGACGAGCTCTCGAACGGGTGCTGCAGCAGATAGTTCCCATCCCTGTACATATTCCCGCCGAAGTAGGAGCGCATGAAGAACATCCAGCTCTCTATGTTGGCGTCATAGTCGGGATGCGTCTTCTCAAGCTCTTCTCTTGTCATTCGTTCTCCTTTTCCGCGGCGTTGGAAACTTATATGGACTTGACAAATATGGTTAAAATTCTCTGCGGCAAGCTGCGGATAATTTTCAAGTAAGGAATTTATCGTTTGTAATTCGCTCGCTCCTCCCCGCAACAAGCTGCGGGGAATCCACTCGCTATGCTTGTTGAATCAGCGGCGCAGAGTCATTTATTACGTTCGTATTATTTGTAAAACTTGAGCCCTGCCCTGGACGCGTGTATCCTTAACGGGAACTCGTATTCCAAAAAATATCCAAGGGCATCGGATGCGTGAGTCCTCATCGGGTCCGATTTGTCCATGTCAACGCCGTTTGCCCGCCACTCCACGGTCTCAAGGTCTTTTCTGATCTCCACGCACCTGGGGTGATGGAAGAGCCGAGGCTCGTCCATCGAGTTCATCAGCATGGAATTAACCGCGTTGACCCTGTCTTTTACGTGCGGGTTCGATCTTCTTACGCGCTGGTTCTTGAGCCCCATCTCATGGAGGATGGCGTAGTCGCTGCTCCCGGCGGTGGACCTGCTCATCCCTGCGGCGTCCCCGTAGACCGTTACCCCCGGCCTGTGAGCGCCGAACCTCTTCAGGGCCTCCCTGGCCATCTCGCGGGTGTTCGTGTTCCTCATGGCTATCTCGTCCAAGACCCATACCGACCTGCCGTCGGTCTGGGCGGCCTCCCATACGCACGGGTCGACGTTGAAGTCGCAGCAGAGGGCGATCGGCAGGTCCGGGTTCAGCCTTATCGACCCTGCTTCATGCACCGAGGCGCTGTATGCGTAGTAGACCCTCCCGGTCGCCCCCTCGAAACTCGCTTCGTACTCCTGGCGGTAAGTCCTGGGGTCGAGTACCCTCCTGGCGGCCTCGAGCTCCTCGCGCGGCAGTATGTCCGAAGAGCTCCAGGTATAAAGGCCCCACTCGCAATCCCCGCTCTCCTGTGCGTAGTTTACAATGTCCCTAAAGTGGTTGAGCCCTTGCGGCACCCCTATGAACCAGCACCATCCGCCCCTGTCAGAGAGCGCCGGCCTTATGTTTTCGCTCCATGCCCGGGCCTTCATGTCCGCGTACTCGTCCAGGACCCCGCCGTCCCACGGAGTGCCTTCTATCCTCTGCGGCTTATCAAGGCCCACCACCCATATCTCGCTGCCGAAGACGGTAGAGATGCACATATCTGTTTCGTAGACGCGCCTTACCCACCATGGAGGGGTCAGCAGCTTGATGTCGTTCCAGAATATCCTTTTTGCCTGGCCCCTTGTCGGAGCCGCCGCGAAGTAACGCGGGTCTGCCCACTGTTTTTTCTCCGAGAGCGTCACCACGAGCCTTCTCTTGGCCAGCTCCGTCTTGCCGCTCCGCCTCCCGGCCGGCACTACGGCGAAACGCCTGCCCTCAGTCCACAGTCTCCTCTGTTCCGGGTGGTAGCGTAAGGCATACCATCTCGCCGGCAATTTCCTCTCTGTCGTCCTGGCCTTCGCAGTTCTGCTCAAGACCCCAGGCCTGCCTTTCTCCCTTTATCACGTTCGTGAGCACCTCGCCGGCAATCTTGGCTACCTTGAGCTCCTCAAGACCGACCTTGGCGTCGCTCGTCTTGAGCCCCTTCACCAGCCTCCTCTTAACGCCCCTCCAGAGCACCCTGTGCTCGTCGAGCACGTCTTCGGGCTTGGTGCGTTCATCCTCTTCAGGCGGCTGCGCCTGCTCCCCGCCCTTTTTACAGGCCGCCTTTTTCCAGCCTTCCCTCCCCGCCCTCTTCCTTATCGTATCGGCGCCGCATTTGTATCTTTTTGACAGTTCTGAAAAGGAGACACCGCAATCGCAATAATCCCTTCTAATCCCTTCCCAGTCGATTCCCACAAATAACCCTCAAACGCTTTAGTGAGATACTGCCATGTGTCGGCCCTTTCGGGGCAGCGAATATCCGGCCTATATCTCTTCAAGGCCGTCATGGTCGCTGCAATCCCTCAATTCGTAGAGGCTTATGAATACCCTGTTGCACTCCTTGCACCTCTCCGGCTCCCTCAACAACACCCTGTTCCTTATCCCGCGGTAAGAACCGGCCATATCCGCGCTCCTGAAGCCAGACAGATTGAGATCCGCATCCATGTCCATAACCTCCTGTTGTGTCTTCACATACTGGTGTTTTTTTTCAACCCCAAATTCCTTATCCACTTGTATTCATGGAACAAAAGGGCAATATTTATTCAACCCCCCACGGGTTCATCGGTATTAAATCTTTCTGCAGCCAAGCCGCGGGGGCTCCGCCCGCCATGCTCATTGACGGAGGATTGAGGCGGACGGAGGTCGGCGGGAGGGGAAAGGACCTTGAAATAAAAAAAGCCAGGCTTTTAAAAGCCTGGCTCCTCGATCATAAAGCGCCGCGCCTGAAGTTGAAGCTCCCCGCGGCTTTTCCGCGGGGAATCTTCGACATATAAGGAAGTATATATTTCTATTCGCTCGCTTGACCCCGCAGCTTGGGCTTAGGGCCTCGCGCTCGCTATGCATGTTCGTCCGTCAGATGCCTGTGATACAGGGGTCAGTCAGATCGACATATCCTCCGTCAGCCAGCCGTGGCCGTTTTCCTTCATTACGTTCCTGTCTCTGTTCGCAATGTTCTCCACCCCGCCCCTGAAGCCGTACCTCTTGAACTCATCGAGCATATCCCCGACCGCCTGGTACTGCCTGACGGTCTTATAATGCGTCCAGTTCAAACCTGATACAGACGATTTACTCAGGCTTCTCAACTCAAAGACCCTCCTCCTTTTCCTGTGTCCTTGAAGATGCGATCTTTTCTTCCGCCCTGTAGAGTATCTCATATGCCCTCGTAACCGAAATCCGGTGGCTCTCCGCTATCACCCTCATGTGGGTGTTCCAGTAATGGTACTCGGTGAATACGGCCCTCTCCCTCGGACTCAATTCCGCAAGGGGCCATAAAAGGCCTCTTATCTCAACCCCGTCGCCTTTGAGTTCCCCATAAAAAGCGTCCGGGTCTACTAATTGTTTGTCAACCGACATCCCGTCTGGACGCTTTTTTGAGTTTAATGGCGACAGTTACTCATCGCGTTTCAATGCGCATGGTCAGGAATAGGCACTCTTTTAAATTGTTTTTTTGAATAAGGGTTTGAGAAATGCGACGTAAGACTGGGAATACAAAATACGGAGCATCAACCCATGGTTAGGGCATACGGACCAATTTTCAAGCTGTTTTAAGCATAAATATTATATGATATTTTATAAAATTTGTCAAGTTTTATTCAAAAAAATACATTATATTTGTAATAATTCAATTGAAATAGGATAAATTTTATATCGGATATTTAAAGTCATGCGCTCTCTGTGGCTTTTACACACGATTGGCGGTTTAGGATGGGAGCTTATATATTCGGCAGAAAAGGCATTAGGCCTTATGGTGGGCTATTTATCAGACGTTGAACCTGAAGTGCATAATATCGCCGTCTTTTACGATGTAATCCTTGCCTTCAAGCCGCAAAAGCCCCTTTTCCCTGCACGCGGCCTCCGAGCCGTAGGTGATGAAATCGTTATACGATATGACCTCGGCCCTGATAAAGCCGCGCTCGAAATCGCTGTGTATGACGCCGGCGGCCTTCGGGGCCCTGGATTCGGCCTCCACGGTCCACGCCCTGACCTCTTTTTTCCCGACGGTGAAGAACGTGATGAGCCCGAGGAGCCTGTAGGCCGCGGCGGCGAGCCTGTCGAGTCCCGACTCCTTAAGCCCGAGCCCTTTGAGGAACTCCGCCCTCTCCTCCTCGGAAAGCTCGGCTATCTCCGATTCTATCTTCCCGCATATCACCGCAAAACCGGCGCCTTCCCTTGCGGCTATCTCCTTCACCGTCGAGGCGGCCGGAGACGACCCTGACAGGTCATCTTCATCCACGTTGGCGACATAGATTACCGGCTTGGCGGTAAGGAGGTTCAAGTCCTTTACAAGCTCCGCGCTCTCTCTGGTAAGCACGCTTCTCGCGAGACGGCCGTCCTCAAGGCATTTTTTCAATGTCTCATACACGGCCATGGACTCAAGGGCCGTCTTATCGCCTGATTTGACGAGCTTGGAGGACTTTTCCATCCTCCTGTACACCGCGTCGAGGTCCGTGAGTATCAACTCCGTTTCGATGACCTCTATATCGCTTGCGGGGTCTACCTTGCCGGCCACATGGACGACCTGCGGGTCCTCAAAACACCTCACGACATGCGCTATGGTATCAACGCTCCTTATGTTGCCGAGGAACTGGTTGCCGAGGCCCTCGCCCTTGCTCGCGCCCTTCACAAGCCCGGCTATGTCGACGAACTCCACGGCCGTCGGCACTACCTTCTCCGGCTTCGCAAGCTCCGAGAGCCTGTAGAGCCTCTCGTCCCGCAGCGGCACCATGCCTATGTTCGGGTTTATCGTGCAGAAGGGATAATTCGACGCCTCGGCTCCGGCGGCGGTCATCGCGTTGAAGATAGTGGATTTGCCGACGTTGGGGAGTCCTATTATGCCGCAGTTAAAGCCCATCTCTCTTTACTTTGCCGGCCGTCGCGCCAGGCGCGGACCGGACGTCCTTTCTTATGCTTTATATTTAATGTTACGAGCGCCATCGCCCTTAAGCCAGGGACGGCTCTCGGATGACGGCCGAAAAAAGACAAAAAAATAGGGCCGGCTTGAGCGCATTAGAACGCCGGCCCGGAAACCTCTGGACACGTCCGTCAGATAAGGAGCGGCGCTATGATAAGCGCTACGATGGACATCAGCTTGATAAGTATGTTCATGGCCGGCCCTGATGTGTCCTTGAAAGGGTCTCCAACGGTATCGCCCACTACCGCGGCCTTGTGCGCCGGCGAGCCCTTGCCGCCGCGGTTGCCTTTTTCGATATGTTTTTTCGCATTATCCCACGCCCCGCCCGCGTTAGCCATGAAGATAGCAAGCAGGACTCCGGTGACGGTAGCTCCGGCGAGCATGCCTCCGAGGGCTTCAGCCCCCAGTGCGAAGCCTACGGCGACAGGGGCTACTACCGCGAGCACGCCCGGGGCTATCATCTCTTTAAGGGCCGCCTTCGTGCAGATGTCTATGCACCTTGCGGTATCGGGCCTGACACCGGCACGGCCTTCGAGCAGTCCGGGTATCTCCCTGAACTGCCTCCTTATCTCGTTCACCATCTTGAAGGCCGCCTTGCCTACGCTCGTCATCGTAAGGGCCCCGATGTAGAAGGGGATTGTGCCCCCGATAAGGAGCCCTATGACAACATAAGGCTCGGTCAGCGAGATGACAAAGGGCCTTCCGGTCTTTACCGTTATGACCTGGCCGAACGCCGAAAAGAGGGCGAGCGCGGTCAAGGCCGCCGAGCCTATCGCAAAGCCCTTGCCTATGGCGGCGGTAGTGTTGCCGAGGGAGTCGAGGCTGTCGGTGATCTTCCTGACGTCTTCGCCGAGCCCGCTCATCTCCGAGATGCCTCCGGCGTTGTCGGCTATCGGGCCGTATGCGTCAACGCTCATTATTATGCCCGTGGTGGCGAGCATCCCCACGGCTGAGACGCCTATCCCGTATATTCCGGCGGCGTAGTCGGCCACGAATATCGCCACGCATATCGATATGAGGGGCAGGGCGCAGCTCTTGAGCCCGACCGCGAGGCCAGTAATTATGTTCGTGGCGGCCCCGGTTTCTGAAGACTCCGCTATCTGCTCTACAGGACCTGCGGAGGTGAAGTACTCGGTTGCAAGGCCTATGAAAATGCCCCCTATGCACCCGGCGGCCACGGCCACATAGACCCTTATACTGCAGCCGGCGATGTTGGCGGCGAAGTATCCCACGGCAAGGAATATCGCGGTGGCTATGAACGTGGAGTAGCGCAGCGCCGCGGCCGGGTTGAACCTCTCAAGGATGTTTATCGAAAGTATCCCTAACATCGACGAGACAAGCCCGGCCATGACAAGCAGTATCGGATAGGACATCAACGCGGCGCTCGACCCGTAACCCGCCATCTCGCTCCCGGCTACAGCCGTTGCGCCGAGCGCAATAGAAGCGATGATCGCCCCCACGTACGATTCGAATATATCGGCTCCGAGCCCGGCCACATCCCCCACGTTGTCACCGACGTTATCGGCTATGACCCCTGGGTTGCGCGGGTCGTCCTCCGGTATGCCTGCCTCTACCTTGCCGACGAGGTCGGAGCCCACGTCCGCCGTCTTGGTGAATATACCCCCGCCAACCCTGGCGAAAAGTGCGATGGACGATGCGCCCATCGCGTATCCGTTTATCACGGCCGCCGTCTCCGGCCTGCCGAAGATCATGAACAGCACCCCTACCCCTAAAAGACCGAGGCTTGCCACGGAAAGCCCCATTATCGACCCCCCAAGGAAGGCCGAAGACAGCGCCCTTGCCATGTCGGGCTTATATCTATTGGCCGCTTCAGCGGTCCTTACATTCGCCTTCGTGGCGCCCTTCATGCCGAAAAAGCCTGCGAGCATCGATGATATGCCGCCGAAGATATATGCTATGGCCGTGTTCAGGTTGATATATAATGCAAGGAGCGCCGCGACCACCGCGATGAAGATGACCAGGATGGTGTACTGCCTCTTGAGGTAGACCATTGCGCCGTCGTGGATCTGGCCGGCGATATCCCTCATCCTTTCGTTGCCGTCAGGGAGCCTTGAGATATGAAGGTAGATGATAAGCGCCATTACAAGGCCGCCTATTCCTAAGAATGGGGCGTACGTGGTTATGTTTTGCATAATCCTCCATATATGTGAGTTTTTTTTAACTCAATAGGCTTGATAGCGGTCGGTATGTATTTCTGGAATCCGCAAGATTATATACGGGATCACCCTATTAATCAAGCGGCAAAATCAACATAAAACAAGGGCTATGCACTCGCAGGATATTGAAAAAGTCCATCCATGGCTTTTTCAACTACGTCCATGCATAGCAGGGTGTTTTTCGCCGCAGGCTACGGCGCGGAGTTGAAAGAGTTCATCGCGCAGTCTATGCCGCGCGTTATGATGGTCTCTACGGCGTCGGCCCCCCGTTTGAGCATAAGCAAACGGGCCTCGGCCTCCTCGGGCTCAAACGGGCTCAGGACGTAATCCGCCACGTCCCCGAAAGGGGGTCTGCCTATGCCGAGGCGGACCCTCGGGAACTCAGCGTTGCCGAGGATGGTTATTATGGAGTTAATGCCCTTGTGCCCTCCGCTGCCTCCGCCCTTTCTTATCCTGATCCTGCCCATGGGCAGGTCGCAGTCGTCATAGACGACTACTATGGATTCCACGCCGACGCGGTACCGCAGGCTGAACCTGGCCAGCGCCTCGCCGCTCAAATTCATAAAGGTCTGGGGCTTGAGAAGGACCACGTCCTCACCAGCCAACAGGCCCTCCGCGTAGAGGGCCTTGCCAGACCTTTTGAACTTGACTCCGCAGGCTTCGGAAAGCCTGTCGATAAGCATGAACCCTACATTATGCCTCGTATCCTCGTATTCACTGCCGGGGTTACCCAGGCCTGCGATAAGGAACAAGCTGTTAGCCTCAAGATATTTTTTGGTAATTCCAGGGACCCCAAAGGGCGCGGAAAGAGAAAAAGCGGATTACTCCTCCTTCTTCTCCTCCTCTTTCTCTTCAAAGCTCTTCGCCAGCTCCGCCTGTACCTCTTCGGCCGTCTTGGGCGCGACCTCGGCGGTCGGGGCGACAACCGAGACTATGGTCATCTCAGGGTCGTCGACGGCCCGTAAGCCCTCCTTGAGGACTACGTCTCTTACGTGCAGCGACTGGCCGATGCCAAGGGGAGTGACGTCTAAGTCCAGGCTGTCCGGGATGTCGGACGGGAGACACTCTATCCTTATCTTCCTCGTCTCCTGCTGGACTATGCCGCCGAACGCCAGGCCGACGGCCTTGCCCACGATGTGCACGGGGACCTCGACGGTTATCCTGTGGTCCATCTGTATGGCGAAGAGGTCGACGTGCTGTATCCTGCCGTTCACGGGGTGGCGGTATATGTCCTTGAACATGACCGTAGCGCCCTTGTCGCCCTCGAGGCTCAGGTTTACGAGCACGTTGCCGCCCGCGGCTGTGTGGAGCACCTTTTCAAGCTCCTTTGTGTTCAACGCGAGGGACACGGCGCCTTTTACGCCGGTGCCGTAAAGCACGGCCGGCACCATCCCGCCCCTGCGAAGCCTTCCGGCAGGACATTTGCCGGTCTGTTGCCTGGCCTGGCCCGACAGATTTATCTGCTCCATATCATC
>JACRLF010000066.1 GCA_016235365.1 Deltaproteobacteria bacterium
AACTCCTTGACTATCCGCGAGGCTTGTGAGAAATTCTCAATCGTGGCTCTCTGGGCCATAGGGGTATCTCCTTATAGTTGGTTGCGAGCCGCTATAAAGATACCCCTTTCCTTTTACTGACACAAGATATGGTACATTACCCCGCAGATGATACCGCTTGACAAAACCGGCCCCAGGGATTAAGATAGAGCGTAATACATCGGGCTACATCCTGCGCGACTGACGGAATAAAGGTGGATAACCACCGGGAAGCGCGGGATCAATATACGTCGACCGTCTGGGCAAATAGCGGCATGTTGAATAGATATGTGCGCTCAGGCTCAGGCGGTTTTTTTTGCCCTGAAGGGCTTGCCACATGGGTCCGCCGTTCCGGCAAGACCGCGCGGATTTTCCCTTGACTTGGACCATTTGCCTTTGTTAGCTTGAGCGGATATAAAAAGTCATCCTTCGTATAGCCTATTGCCGGGCACGCGGGTGGTTGAAGCTACCCTGAGCCCAGGCCGCGGGTCACGCTATGCGTTTTAAACGTATTATCCATACATAAAGGAGGAGTCTTAAGTCTATGAGAAAGAAGTATCTTTTGGCACCCGGACCGACACCCGTCCCGGAATCGGCGCTTCTGGCGATGGCTCAGCCTATCATCCACCACAGGACCCCGCAGTTCTCAGAGGTCTTCAGGGAGACCGCGGAGCTCCTCAAGTACGTATTCCAGACCAGGCAGGACGTATTGATACTGGCGGCCTCCGGCACAGGGGCCATGGAAGGCTCCGTCACCAACCTCTTCTCGCCCGGTGACGAGGTGATCACGGTAAACGGCGGCAAGTTCGGCGAGAGGTGGACCAAGATATCCGAGGCCTACGGCCTCAAGGCGCACGAGATAAAGGTGGAGTGGGGCAAGGCCGTGGACACCAGGGAGGTCACAAGGCTCCTGGACGCAAACCCGAAGATAAAGGGCGTGATGGTACAGGCGAGCGAGACCTCCACTACGGCGGCCCACCCGGTAAAGGAGATAGCTGAGCTCACGAAGGGCAGGGACTGCCTCCTCATAGTGGACGGGATAACGGCCGTGGGCGTATTCGACCTCAGCATGGACGACTGCGGCATAGACGTGCTCGTCTCCGGCTCCCAGAAGGCCTTCATGCTCCCCCCGGGGCTTGCCTTCGCGGCCCTTTCGGAGAGGGCCTGGAAGTTCCAGGAAACGGCGAAGTGCCCGAGGTTCTACTTCGACTTCAAGAAGGAGCGCAAGAACCTCAAGGACAACACGACCGCCTACACGCCGGCCGTCTCCCTCATAACGGGGCTGAGGGAAGCGCTCAAGCTCATAAAGGAAGAGGGGCTTGAGAACGTGTTCAAGAGGCACGATAGATTGGCCCGCGCCACGCGCGCCGCCACGGCGGCCCTCGGGCTCAAGGCGCTTGCCCCGGAGAGCCCCAGCAACGCCGCCACCGGCGTATTCGTCCCTGAAGGCGTGGACGGAGGGAAGTTGGTAAAGTATCTGAGGGACGAGGTCGGGGTCACGATGGCCGGGGGCCAGGACCATTTGAAGGGCAAGATACTGAGGATAGCGCACCTCGGGTACGTAGACACGTTCGACATAATCATCGCCATAGCGTCCATAGAGATGGCATTCAACAAGTTCGGCCACAAGGTCCGGTACGGCAAGGGCGTAGGGGCCGCGCAGGAAATCCTAAGCGAGGGTTATAAATAGCATGAAGATACTCATAAGCGACAGCATGTCAGGCAAGGCCGTGGAGATTCTGAAGAACACGCCGGGGATAGAGTGCGACGTGATAACGGGGCTCAAGCCGGATGAGCTCAAGGCCAGAATAAAGGATTACCACGGCCTCGTGGTCAGGAGCGCGACCAAGGTGACCGCGGATATCCTTGAAGCCGCCGAGAACCTAAAGGTCATAGGGCGCGCCGGCACGGGCGTGGACAACATCGACACCGTGGCCGCCACGAAAAAGGGCGTCGTCGTCATGAACACCCCGGGGGGCAATACCGTCACGACGGCGGAGCACGCGGTGGCCATGCTGCTCTCGCTCTCAAGGAAGATACCCCAGGCGACCGCGTCCATGAAGAGGGGCGAGTGGGAGAAGAAGAAGTTCGAGGGCACGGAGGTGACGGGCAAGACCCTCGGGGTCCTGGGCGTAGGCAACATCGGCGGCGTGGTGGTATCCCGCGCCCTGGGGCTCAAGATGAACGTCATCGCCTACGACCCGTTCATCTCGGCCGAGGCCGCGGACAAGTTGGGCGTGACCCTTGTGTCCATGGACGAGCTCTTCAAGAGGAGCGACTTCATCTCCATCCACGTGCCGCTCACCAACGAGACGAAGAACATCCTGAACGAGGAAGCCTTCAAGAAGATGAAAAAGGGCGTGAAGATAATAAACTGCGCGAGGGGCGGCATCGTGGACGAGCGCGCCCTTGCCGAGGCCATAAAGGCCAAGATAGTGTCCGGCGCGGCCCTCGACGTCTTCGAAAAGGAACCGACCCCGGCTGACAACCCGCTGCTAACGCTCGAAGAGGTCATCCTGACGCCGCACCTCGGCGCTTCCACCCACGAGGCCCAGGAGAACGTCGCCGTAGCCATAGCCGGGCAGATAGCGGATTACCTCACGACCGGCACCATAAGGAACGCCGTCAACGTCCCGAGCGTGCCCGCGGAGCTCCTCGCCGCGCTCAACCCCTACATATCCCTCGGCGAAAAGCTCGGGAGCTTCCAGGGCCAGATATTGAAGGGCGGCATAGAGGAGGTAACGGTCGAGTACAGCGGCGACGTGGTGAACTACGACGTGGCGCCCATCACCATAGCCTGCCTGAAGGGGCTCCTCGACAAGGTAATGGACACCTACGTCAACTTCGTCAACGCCCCGTTCGTGGCAAAGGAGAGGGGGATAAGGGTCGTCGAGATGAAGAGCTCGAGGCCGACGGACTTCACGAGCTCCATAACCATAAAGGTAAAGACAAGAGACGAGGAGAACATAGTCGAGGGCGCGCTCTTCGGGAAGAAGGAGCCGAGGATAGTGAGGATAGACAAGTTCTTCCTCGACGCCGTCCCCGAAGGCTATCTCCTCCTGCTGCACAACGAGGACAAGCCTGGCGTCATCGGCAACGTCGGGACCCTGCTCGGGGCCAACGGCGTCAATATAGCGCGCCTCCACCTCGGAAGACAATCGGTGGGGAGAGAGGCCGTGTCGGTCTGGTCCGTGGACACCCCCATCTCAAAGGGCCTGATGGAGGTCGACTCGCGCACAATTTCCTTATGATCATTCAGCCCGGCATATCGCTCCCACAGGGCGTCAGAGACATCCTCCCCGACGAGGCAAGGAAGATCGGGGCGGTCGAGTCCGCCATACTCTCGGTATTCGAGGCGCATGGGTTTGAGAAGGTGATAACCCCGCTCCTTGAATACGTGGACGTGCTTTCTCTGGGCATGGGGGAGAGCCTGAAGGACAGGGTGTTGAAATTCATAGACCCGTCCACGGGCAAGGTGGTGGCCATCAGGCCGGACATAACTCCGCAGATAGCGAGGGTGGTGGCGACCAGGATGAGGGATTTTCCCCTGCCGCTCAAGCTCTGCTATAACGAGAACGTCCTGCGGTACCAGGAGCCGAGGGACGGCAAGAGCAGGGAGGTCCTCCAGATAGGGGCAGAGTACATATCCGCCAAGGCTGAGCCTCAGGCTGACGCCGAGATGATAATAATGGGCATAGAGGCCCTGAAAAAGCTCGGCGTCAAGAGCTTCAAGATAGACATAGGCGACGTCGGTTTCTTAAGGGCCATACTTAACCGCCTCCCGGTCACGGAAGATGCGCGCAGGGTCATTAAGGAGACAATAGCGATAAAGGACGCCTCCGGGCTTGAATCCGTGCTGGATGCCATCGGCGCGTCCATAGGGGAGCGGGACAGGAGGCTCCTGCTGAACCTCACCACGTTCTACGGGGAGGACGAGGTTATAGAAAAGGCCCTCTCTTTCAGCGACGATGGGGACGCGAGGGCGTCTTTGAACCACCTCCAGCGCGTTGTCGGCATAATCGCGGAGTGGGGCCTCGGCGCATTCGTTACCATAGATCTCGGCGAGTTCAGGGGGTTTGACTACTATACGGGGATTATATTCGAAGGCTTTGCATCGGGCATAGGCAAGCCCATATTGAGCGGCGGCAGATACGACACGTTGATCGAGAGGTACGGCTATGGATGCGCCGCCACGGGTTTCGCCTTTGACGTGGAGAACATCGTATCCGCGCTCGACAGGGCGCCGGGCTGAGGCCGGAGCGATGAACATGCATAGCGAGCGCATTCCCCTAAGCCCAAGCTGCGGGGTATCCGAAGATAATGTTGCCAAGCTACGCTTAATCAGACCCCGAAGGAAACATTAAAAACGTTGTAATCCGTCAGAAATATCGTAAAATAACCGGGTTGTAAATTTCAATACAGCCAGGGAGTCCCCGGCTTAAGGAAACCGATACCAGATGGCAAAGAACATCGTAATCGTAGGGGCGCAGTGGGGGGATGAGGGTAAGGGCAAGATAGTAGACATATTGACGGACAAGGCCGACGTCGTAGTCCGCTTCCAGGGGGGCAACAACGCCGGGCACACCGTCATCGTCGGGGACGAGAAGTTCATATTCCACCTCCTGCCTTCCGGCATACTCCATCCAGGGAAGACATGCGTAATAGGCGACGGCGTGGTCGTGGACCCGGAGGTGCTCCTCGGGGAGATAGAGGTCTTGAAGAAGCGCGGCATATTCAGGCCGCAGGACCTGCTTATAAGCAGGAACGCGCACCTCATAATGCCGTATCATAAGAGGCTCGACGTCGCGAGGGAGAGGCTCCGCGGCGCCAACAAGATAGGCACCACCGGCAGGGGGATAGGGCCCGCGTACGAGGATAAGGTCGCAAGGTGCGGCATAAGGTGCGGCGACCTCCTGAGCGAAGCGGACTTCAGGGGGAAGCTTAAACAGAACCTCCTTGAGAAGAACCACTACATAAAGACGGTATTCCACGAGGCCGGCTTCGAGATACACGAGATATACCACGACTATATGCAGTTCGCCGCGAGCATGGAGCCTTTCATAGTGAACACCTCGAAATTCCTGGACGCCGCGATAAGGTCCGGGAAGAACATACTCTTTGAGGGGGCCCAGGGCACGCTCCTGGACGTCGACCACGGCACGTATCCTTACGTGACGTCGAGCAACACGATGGCCGGAGGGGCCTCCACGGGGAGCGGCATAGGGCCCTCCAGGATAGACGCCGTCATAGGCGTGACAAAGGCCTATTCCACCCGCGTCGGCGAGGGCCCGTTCCCCACCGAGCTCAAGGGGGAGGAGGCCGACAGGCTCCGCGAGCAGGGTTGCGAGTACGGCGCCACCACCGGGAGGCCGCGCAGGTGCGGCTGGTTCGACGCCGTGGCGGCGAGTTATGCCGCCAGGGTAAACGGCATGGACGGCCTTGTGATAACCAAGCTCGACGTGCTCGACAACATCGAGAGGATCCAGATATGCACCGCCTACAGATTCAATGGCAAGCTGATGGACGACTTCCCGACCGACAGCAACATCCTGTCCATGTGCGAGCCCGTATACGAGCAGTTCGACGGATGGAGGCGGAGCACCCAGGGCGCCAAGAGCTTCGATGAGCTGCCCAAAGGGGCGCAGGCCTATATAAGAAGGCTTGCGGAGCTTACGGGGGTCGAACCGTATATAATATCGGTGGGCGCCAACAGAAAGGAATCCATAATACTCAAGGACCCTTTCAAATGACGGACATGGAAGATATCGGAAAACAGTTTTTGAGGGCATCCAGGCATGTCCTGCAGATCCTGGCCAGGCTGACTATCGACAGGGGCAACGGGAACGAGGAGTCTTTTTTCTGCAACACCGTCAATATCAGCCTCAGCGGCGCGTTCGTTGAGACGGGCGCGGCCATACCGATAGGTTCGCTCCTCAAGTATTCCTTCTGCATACCGGGGATCAAGACCCCGCTTAATATAACGGGGGAGATAGTGAGGAGCGAGGGCTCCCCGTCCATGGCCCACTACGGCCACCCGGCCGGAGCGCAATCGGCCCAGAGAAGGCTCAACCGCTACGGCATAATGTTCCTTGACATGAAAGACGATGACAGGAGGGTTATGGAGGAATACCTGCTCTCCAAGGACGGCCCGAGGACGAAGCCGGGAGGCCGGCAGGGGGATAAGAAACGGCCTTTATAACCACCGTCGGTATCCTGTCGGGTCCGTTTTAAAAGGTTGCGGGAAAAGTCCTCAAAGTTGTCATTCAGAGGAGCCGAAGGCTACGAAGAATCTTGTAACTTGTTTATTGCATCAGCTGAAAGGGGGCTTTATTAAAGCCCCCTTTTTTTTGTCCGTAGAGTGCCGCCCTTTTTTTTATCGGTTGAAGCTCCCCGCGGCTTTTCCGCGGGGAATCTTCGACATGTAAGGGAGTATATATTTCTATTCGCTCGCTTGACCCCGCAACAAGCTGCGGGCCTCGCGCTCGCTATGCATGTTCAGCGTCTGTGGCCCGCCATCGCCTCAAGCCTCTTTATGCGTTCCTCAGTCGGGGGGTGCGTGCTGAAGAGCTTGACGAGGCTTCTGCCGCTGAGAGGGCTTACGATGAACATATGGGCCGTGGCCCCGTTATTCCCTGGCATCGGTATCCTCTTGTTGTAGTACTCGAGCTTCCTCAGCGCGTCCGCGAGATAGAGCGGGTTCCCGGTAAGGGAGGCCCCGCCCTCATCGGCCCCGTACTCCCTCGACCTTGATATGGCCATCTGTATTATCATGGCCGCTATCGGCGCTATTATCAAGGTAGCGATAGTGACAAGGGGGTTGGAGCCCCTGTCATCGTCCCTTGAGCCGCCGAAAAGGGATGCGTAGTAGGCCATATGGGATAGATAGCTTATGGCCCCGGCTATGGTGGCGGCTATGGTGGCGATGAGGATGTCCCTGTTCCTTATATGGCTCAGTTCATGCCCTATGACCCCGCTGAGTTCTTCTCTGTTCAGAAGGCTCATTATGCCCGTAGTTACGGCTATTGCCGCATGGTCGGGGTTCCTGCCGGTGGCGAACGCGTTAGGGGTGTCGCTCTTCATGATATACACCTTCGGCATCGGCATCCCGGCCTTCAACGTCAATTCCCGGACGGTCCTGTAGAGGTCAGGGGCGTCGGCTTCCGAGACCGGCTTGGCCCTGTACATCGCGAGGACTATCTTGTCGCTGAACCAGTAGGAGACGAAGTTCATCACGCCGGCGAACATGAGCGCTATCGTCGCCCCGTTCCTGCCTCCTATCACGTTGCCTAAAAGCACCAGCAGCGCCGTAAGTACGGCGAGCAAAGCCGCTGTTTTTATGTAGTTCATTACCTGCTACCTCCGAAAATCCCTATATAGCAACCTGGACGAATGGTTTTTCCGCAACCTGCTTCTATGGGAGTATAATTATAAAATTATATCATAAAATATAGGGCCGAAGCCAACATATGTCAATAGCGCGCCCGCCCGGTAAGAATGGGCCTTGAGGACCGTGCCTATCCAACCCCCATGAGGCACTTGATACCCTTCCTCACGTCCCCTATGGAGACCCCGGTCTCCATGCAGTAGCCGCGGGGGCGCTTGTTGACGATCGCGAGCACGGGCAGGGGGTAAGCGTCCATGACCCCGCTTGTTAGATCGCGCTCGCAGGCAACCGCTATGACCGCGTCAGGTCTATCTTCATAGACCTTCCTCCTCGCAACGGTCCCGCCGGTAGATATGAAGAGGCTTACCCCGAACTCGTCGCTGAGCGACAGAAGGTCCCCTATCTCGCATTTGCCGCACCCCGCGCAGTTGCGGACGTTCCTGGTGACCTTTATCTTGCAGTTGTCGAACTGTATGCAGTGGGGCATGAGCAGCAGGAGCTTCTCGGGCCTGAACCGCCTGCCCATCAGCCGCACCATCTGGTTGTTTATCTCTATGAACGTCCGCTCTATCCGTATCTTGGGTATGCCCATAAGCCCGCCGGCCATGACCATGACGGGGAGATAGAATTTTATAAGGAGCCACCTGAGCCACTTCGAGTAGAAGGGGACCGTCCCCTTCACGGCGGCGTTCAAGATGAGCGCGGCACCGCCCAATACCGCGGCGCATACCGCGGCGATGCTCTCCGGGCTGCCCTGCCATTTCTCGTTGCTATCGGCCAAGGACATCTCCCTTTTTTATCCTGTAGCCCTTGATAAAGTCGCCTGCGCCCATTTTTTTCCTGTTCTCCGGCTGAAGCCCGGTTATCTCAAAGGCCGACCCCCCGCACTTTACTATGATGGAGTCCTTTGTGACGTCAATTACGGTGCCGGGTTCCGTATTATCGCCTCTTGCATAGACGCCGCCCGGGTTGCCGGAGTGTATCTTCAAGACCATACCCTTCCAGACAGTATAGGCCCCGGGCCAGGGGTAGAGGCCCCTCATCAGGTTCTTGACCTCCGAGGCGCTTTTGGCCCAGTCTATCCTGCCGTCCTCTTTTTTGAGCGTCGGGGCGTAGGTGGCCGCCCTGTCGTCCTGCGGGGTCCCGGTTATCCTGCCTTCAGCGAGGAGCCCTATGGTCTCGACAAGCAGACGCGCCCCGGCGGTCGAGAGTGTCCCGTCGAGGTCCTCGGCCGTGTCGTTATCTCCGATCGCGACCCTTTCGGCCAGCAGGACCGGGCCGGTGTCCATGCCAGCGTCCATCAACATCGTCGATACCCCGGTCTCTTTGTCGCCGTTCACTATCGCCCGGTTTATCGGGGCGGCCCCCCTGTAGCGCGGCAGAATAGAGGCGTGGAGGTTTATGCACCCCCTGTATGGTATCCCGAGTACGAAGGGGGGCAGTATCTTGCCGTAGGCCACGACCACTATGAAGGCCGGGGCTATCGACCGGAGCTCTTTTATAAAACTTTCATCCCGTATGTTGCGCGGCTCAAGCACGCGTATGCCGCGCTCGAGCGCGGCCTCCTTGACGGGCGAGGGGAGTGTGGCAAGCCCCCTGCCCCTCGGCTTATCCGGCCGCGTGACGACGGCGGCCAGGTCGTATCCGGCCTCTATCAGGGCTATCAGGGAAGGGACGGCGAACCGGGGGGTCCCCATGAAGACGATCTTTTCCGCCCTATCTCTTTTCAATTCCGTCAGGGCTCCTAACTCGTGAAATAGGATACCGCGGACGCCCGGCGATCAAAGCGCCCTGTCCTGCCTCTCCATGGCCTTCTTGTACTTGCGCTTTATAAGCTCCCGCTTTAACCGGGAGAGCCTGTCTATGAAGAGTATGCCGTCGAGATGGTCTATCTCGTGCTGCAGGGCTATGGCGAAGAGGCCCTCCGCCTTTATCTCGAACGGAGCCCCATCCCGGTCAAGGGCCTTTACCGTCACGTTAGAGAACCGTTCCACCTCGGCCGTCACCCCCGGCACGCTCAGACAACCCTCGTCGTATGTTATGGAACCGGAGGAGCCGACTATTTCCGGGTTTACGAGGACGACGAGGTTTTTCCCGCGTTCGCGCCTCTCTTCGTCGTTCTCACCCACCGGCACATTGAGCACGACGACCCTCTTGCCGACCCCTACCTGGGTGGCGGCAAGGCCTATGCCTCTGGCCATGGCCATCGTCTCCACCATGTCCGAGATGAGCTTTTTGACCTCAAGGTCTATTGATTGGACCGGGGCGGCCTTTGTCTTGAGGAACGGGTCCGGGTATTTCAATATATTGAGCAGAGCCATTTTTATATCAAGCCTCTTTGCTTCGTATGGGACAGCATGTTATTAAATTATACCTCAATTTACGCGGGCGATAAAGTTTTTTCAGCCTGACCTATATCAACGAGATAGGGTCCATATCTATCGTAATGCCGGCCCCGGCGAACCTCCTTGCATCAAAGGCCGCCTTGAGCCCCTTTATGAACCGGTGGAGGTCCTTTACGTTCGACCCTTTAACGAGCATCTGGTAGCGGTAGCGGTTCTTTATCCTCGACAGGAGGGCCGGGGCCGGGCCGAGGACGTGCAGGTCCAAGGCCTCTTTTTTGAGCAGGCGCGAGGCTGTTGCCTTCAGGATATTGCATGCCCCTATGACCCGCTCTTCCTTCAACCCGTCTATCCGTATGTTGCACAGGCGGGTAAAAGGCGGGTATCCGGCCTCTTCGCGCAGCCTTATCTCCTCTTCATAGAAGCCCTCGTAGTCGTGGCTTAGCGCGTTTTTGAAGCAGTAGTGCTCAGGGTTCAAGGTCTGGATGACCACGACCCCGGGGGCCGTTCCCCTGCCGGCCCTTCCGGCGGCCTGGGTTATCAGTTGAAATGTCCTCTCCGAGCTCCTGAACTCAGGGATGGAGAGGGACGTATCCCCGGAGATTATGCCGGCGAAGGTGACCCCTGGGAAGTGGTGGCCCTTGGACACCATCTGGGTCCCTATGAGGACGTCGGCCTTTTTATCCTCCACGGCGTCGATTATCTCCCTAACGGCCCCCTTCCTTGCGGTAGAGTCCCTGTCCATCCTTATGGTGTTTACCCCTGGGAATATCATTCTGACCTCTTCCTCAACCTTCTCGGTGCCCGCGCCGGGCTGTATCAGGTTCATGCCCTTGCATGAAGGGCACTCATGCGGTATCGGGACTGAGGAGTCGCAGTAATGGCACTTGAGGACCCCGGCGCGCTTGTGCATGGTGAGGGTGACGTTGCAGTTGGTACACATGAAGGAAAAGCCGCAGTCCCTGCATATTATGGAGCTTGAAAACCCCCTCCTGTTTAGGAGGAGCAGGGCCTGCTCCTTTTTCTCAAAGGTCTCTTTCATGAGATTGACGAGCCTCTCGGAGAGCACCGCGCCCTTTTTGCCCCGCATGTCCGATATCTCCACCTCGGGCAGTGCCCCTCCGGCGACCCTCCCCTCAAGCCGCAGCTCCGTTATCCTGCCGCTCCTTGCGTTGTGGAAGGTCTCCATTGACGGGGTGGCCGAGCCAAGCACTACGGTTATGCCGAGGCGCCTGCCGAGCATGAGGGCGCAGTCCCGCGCGTTGTACTTCACACCCTCCTCCTGCTTGTAAGAGGCCTCATGCTCCTCATCCACTATTATGAGGCCGAGGTCCCTTATCGGGCAGAACAGGGCGGACCGCGCCCCCACCACTATGTCGGCCTCGCCGTTCAATATCCTCATCCACTCGTCGAACCTCTCTCCTGCGGAAAGCCCGCTGTGGTATATGGCGACCCTGCCCGGGAAGATGGCTCTCAGGTAGGCGGCGGGCCACGGGGTCAGCGCTATCTCCGGGGAGAGAATTATAGCCTTTTTGCCGAGCCTGACCACCTCCTGGAGGGCCTTCAAATAGACAAGGGTCTTTCCGCTCCCCGTAACGCCGTATAGGAGGAAGGGGGAGTAGGCCCCTTTGGACAGGGCCCCGGTGATGGCCGCTATGGCCGCGCTCTGCTCGCTGTTCGGCTCAAACGGCGCGCTCCTGGGCTGTAGACCGCTCAACGGGTCCCTAAGGAGCCGCCTCTCTTCGGCCCGCACTATCCCTTTATCTATAAGCCTCTTGACGGCGCTGGCAGAGGGGCCAAGCTCCCTTTTAAGGACGCTCAACGGCGTCTCCTCCCTCTTCAGAAGATAGTCCAACACCTTTTCCTGCGCGCTTGAGTTTTTGAGGACCGGGTCCTTTACGGATACGCTCAGGTAGACCTCGGTCTTGGCACTGCCCCCGCCCTTGAGCCGTGTCTCCTCGCGTATGAGGCCCTCTTTTTTAAGCCTTTCAATGGCCGAGTGCAGGGGCTTTCCTTTGAGGCGCTTCTGTATTGTCGATATCGTCAGCCCGCCGCTTGCCGCCGTCAATATGTCGAGGTCAAGGCCGCTCCTGCCCGCTATGGCGGCCCTCCCGGACTCCGTAAGGATGAGGTGGAGGCGGCTTTCGATGTTAATGCCCGTTGGATGGGTAAGCGCCAGGACCTCCCCGAGAGGGGTGAAGTAGTAGGAAGAGACCCATCTGTAGAAGCCGAGCATCTTCTCGTCGAATACAGGCTCGTTGTCGAGTATGTCGATAAGCCCTTTTATCTCCACATCCTTGACGCCGGGCGTAGCGGACGAATGGAGGGCCGTCACAAAGCCGGTCACGGTCCTTCTGCCGAGCGGCACAAGCGCCCTCTTGCCTATGGACGTCATGGGCGCGAGAGACGGGGGGACAGAGTAGGTAAAGGTATTCTCTATCGGAAGCTCAACGGCTATTTCGGCGAATTTTTTCATAGGGTTGCCTGTCAGGTTGCGTTTTTTTGCAACCTGATAATAATTAAGAGCGCGGCGGGACGCGCGCCTATGAAATTATACTTGAGTACCGGGCCATATTCGAGGGGAATCTTGACGCAAACGGGGGAATCCGGCAGTGCGCGAAAAGACTCGAAACGCCCCGGCGCTTCGAGGTTACCAAGGCCCGGATATCGCAGTTGATGAACCATTGGCGGGTTCAGGTTTGCAACCTGAACCCTGAAATTCGTTTGGCAGCCACAAATCATTCGGGTTCAATCTGAGGTCGGATGTCAAGAGTGGACACCAAACCTTTCATGCTGCCAGTTGTCCAGCATAGAACTTTTGCTCATAGGCCACAGGGGACAGGAACCCAAGCCTTGCCTGTCGGC
>JACRLF010000067.1 GCA_016235365.1 Deltaproteobacteria bacterium
AAAACCTTGTAAGCCTGTATGAGGAATATCAACGCCCTTCTGAACACCGCAACACCCTTTTGCCGTTCCACCGTCTTTAGATACGGCAAGATTAAAGACTTGATGGCCTTCAGACCCAAGGCGTCTTTAGAACGCTAAAAAAGTAAATTAGCAGGCTGTTCTTCAACCAGCCTGCTAAGGTGATCTCCTTAAGACCTTCCTGAATTCCTCTTCCAGGTCCCTGTACCATTTTATATTGTCTACGGTCTTTACGGATATCAGGATATCCGAAGAATCAGGAAAAGAGCCCTTGTTCAGCCTGTAGAACTCTCTGATAAGCCGTTTGACCCTGTTCCGTCCCGGGGAGTCGGCCACCCTCGCGCCAACAGAGAGGCCGAGCCTTCTTTTTCCGAGCGCGTTTGGCAGGATGAAAACGGTGAAGCTCCTGGAGTAGAGCCTCTTGCCGTCCTTGCGCACCCTGGTAAAATCCTGGCTTTTTAGAAGCCTCTCGCCCTTGGGAAAAGATAACTTCTTTTCAGCCCCACAGTCTTTTCCGGCCCCGTTGACCGTCCCCTCTTTGCCCCCGCGCTTCACCTGTTTACCGCGTTATCTGTAGGTTTAACAAGCATGGCGAGCGAATTCCCTGCAAGCCATGAACGCAAGCTCCCTCGGATACACCGGATGCTACGGGGTGGCTCAATTTTTTAGCGTTATGAAAACCCTTGGGCCTTAACCGGGGAGGTTTCATGGTTTCTTTCTGACTGACGCAGGGCGCCAACCCCACCCCTCTGACGAGGATAAAGCCGCGTTTTCCGCAAGCAGAGGGTTACTTGTTCGTGCTAATGGCGACGCTAAGGCGTTTTCTGCCCTTGGCCCTTCTGCGGTTTATCACGGCCCTGCCGC
This sequence comes from Deltaproteobacteria bacterium, assembly GCA_016235365.1. Lineage (GTDB taxonomy): Bacteria > Desulfobacterota > GWC2-55-46 > GWC2-55-46 > GWC2-55-46 > JACRLF01. The sequence goes on from JACRLF010000067.1 coordinate 883, forward strand.
CCTTGGTCCTCATCCTCTCGAGAAAACCGTGGGTCCTTAGCCTTCTTGTGTTGCTCGGCTGATAAGTCCTCTTCATGATACATACACCTCGTTATCTATGCGTTTTGAAACGTAAACGGATATTTAGACACAAAGGCTCCACCCCTGTCAAGGCTTTTTTGCCCGCATGGGCCGTTGTCCCTGCCTCCAGAACGCGCTCACGTTGTCTGAAGCCGGATCGAATCTGCGGCGCATCAGAGCCTCATCGGCATTATTATGTAGGTATAGTCCTCCGACCCGACGGGCCTTACGATACCCGGGCTTAAAGAGTCCTTCAAGGCTATCCTTACGCCCTCCTCATCGAGGCACTCGAGCATATCGATGAAATACCTGGCGTTAAACGCCATATCTATGTCGTCTCCGGCGTACTCCACGTCCATCTCTTCCGTAGCTTCCCCTATATCGGGGCTTGATGAGGAGACGACGAGTCTGCCTTTCGAAAAGCTCAGTTTAACCCCTTTTATCTTGTCCATCGACAGTATGGAGACCCTCTTCAGTGTCGAGAGGAGCGCGTTCCTTACGGCGATTATCTCCTTGTCGTTATCCTTTGGTATCACCTTTTTATAGTCAGGGAACTCGCCTTCAAGGAGCCTGATGCTTATGACGGTATTGTCTTTCTTCATCACCGCGCTTTTTTGCGTGACGCCGAGCAAGAACTCGCCCTCCTTCTCTTCAAGGAGCCTTCTCATCTCCATCACGCCCTTTCTCGGGAGAAGCACGCTCTCCTTTGACTGTACCCCCCTGACGTCGCTCTTCTCTATAAACGCGAGCCTGTGGCCGTCGGTTGCCACCATCCTTATCCTGGTGTCCTCTTTTTCGAGCAGAAATCCGTTTATATTGTAGCGCGTCTCGTCGGTCGACACCGCGAAGGAGGTCTTGTCTATCATCTCCTTGAGCACTTCGTTATCAAACCCCACTATTTTCGATTCATCTATCGACGGGAATATCGGGAAGTCCTTTGAGGGCAGCCCCATGATGTTGAACTTCGCCTTTCCTGCCTTTAGCGCAACCTTATCGTCCTTTGTCGAAGAGAGGTATATGGTGTCTCCCGGGAGCTCCTTTACTATTTCAAAGAGCTTCCTCGCGTTCACCGTCACGGAGCCATCTTCGGACACATCCGCCTGTACGGAGTCTTTTATAAAGACCTCAAGGTCCGTCGCCATCGTTGAAATACGGGAACTGGACGCTTCGAGGAGGACGTTTGCGAGGATGGGCATCGTATTTCTCTTCTCCACTATGCCCTGTATCCTTTGGAGCACCTTTATGAAATTGACCTTATCTATAGTAAACTTCATCTCTATGATCCCCCCTTTGCTCTATCAGTATGTTGAAAAAGTCCATTCATGGCCTTTTCAACTACGGCTTGGCCGAATGGGATTCCGCCAAGCCTCGCAATTTGGCAATCCGTACATGGATTGCATGGAATGGTGCTTTTCATCACCCTTTTAATGTTTCCTCCGGGTATAATTCCTCGAAGCTTGCTTCGCAAGCTATGAACGTAAATTTCTTCGGATACCCCTGAGCTTGCTCCGGGGTGGTTCATTAAAATAATTATAAAGCTTAGCAGCCGTAGTAGTAAGCGTTGCAGATATGTTTATAAGCCGCCAAGCCGTTGAATATAGTTGAATTTAACCACGCTCTGCCTGTTGATGTCTCTTTTAGCTTATCAACATCGTTCCCCTTTTTCATGAAAGAACGCAAACAGCCCAAAACTTGCCAACACCATATCAACAGTTGCCGACAGTTGACTAACAGGGTTACGCACAGCGCCGGAAAATGTATGGAGGGCGTTGCGCCCGGCACGGCTTGCAAGGGGTCTTATATGAAACCTACCAGGTTAAGGCCTAAGGGGTTTTAATGTTTCCTTCGGGTATAATTCCTCGAAGCAAGCTATGAACATGCATAGCGAGCGAATAGAAATAGATACTTCCTTTCGGATACCCCGTAGCTTGCTCCGGGGTGGTTCATTGTTTCCTTCGGGTAAATTAAGCGCGGCTTGCCGCGGGGAGCTTCAACGTTAAAAAAATCAGTTGACGCCGAGGTTCTGTTTAATGGTCCTGAGCGCGTACTTCAGCTCCGGGTTTTCCAAAAGGTTCTTCTCTATCTTTTTAACGGCGTGTATGGCTGTTGAGTGGTCCTTCCCGCCGAAACACGACCCTATCTCCGGGAAAGAGAACTTCCCGTACTCCCTCGATATGTACATCGCGACCTGGCGCGGCAGCGCTATGACCCTATGCCTTCTCTTCGATCTCAAGTCCGAAAACTTTATATTATAGAACGCGCAGACGGCCTTCTGTATCTCGTCTATGGTCAGGACCTTCTCTTCCTTTTCCTTGAGGAGGTTTTTAAGCGCCTCCTTGCTCATCTGCAGGGTTATCTCCTGGTTCGTAAGGCTGGAGACCGCCAGGATCCTGTTTAAAAACCCCTCGAGCTCCCTTACGTTGGAGCTGCTGACCGAAGCGAGCCAGCCGGCGACGTCGTCGTGGAGCTTTATGCCCTCGGCCTTCGCCTTTTTCTTGAGGATCGCTATCTTGGTCTCGGTATCCGGGGGTTGAATGTCCGCCACCAGGCCCCATTCAAAGCGGCTCCGCAGGCGCTCTTCAAGCCCGTCGATGTCTTTGGGGAACTTGTCGCTCGTGACCACTATCTGCCTGTGCGACTCATAGAGCGTGTTGAAGGTGTGGAAGAACTCTTCCTGGGTCCTCTCCTTGCCGGCCCAGAACTGTATGTCGTCTATGAGCAGGACGTCGACGTTGCGGAACTTACCCCTGAAGTCCGCCATCTTCTGCCTGCTCACGAAGTTTATGAAGTCGTTCATGAACCGCTCGGAGGTGTAGTAGCAGACCTTGGCGTTGGGGTTGTTCAGCAGGACCTTCTGCCCTATGGCCTGAAGCAGGTGCGTCTTGCCCAGACCCACGCACCCGTATATGAAGAGCGGGTTGTATTTGCTGCCGAGGTGGTTTGCAACGGCGCTGCAGGCCGCGTGCGCGAACTCGTTGGCCTTGCCCACGACGAAGTTCTCGAACGTGTACTTGGGGTTCAGGCCGAGGCCCACGGGCTTTGCCGTCTTTGCCCCGCTCTCCTTCGAAGACCCCTTCTTGCTTGAGGGGGCGCCCTTGTCGTCCGACTCGTCGCCGACCCTCCAGGCGATGGAGACGTCTTTTTTGGCGACCCGCCTGATGACCTCCTGGATGAGCGGCAGATAGTGCTCCCTTATCCATTCGAGGAAGAAGCGGTTCGGGACCTCGAGCTCTATCGAGTCGGGAGAGCCTCCGAGGAGCTTCATCGGACGGAACCATGTGGCAAAGTGCTGAGGACTTACGTGCTCAACAACACCGGCAAGGCAGCTTTTCCAGATCACTTCGGAGTCGGTCATAAAGAGGCCCGCTTATAGAGAAACGCTAAGAGTTAAAAGGTAAGATATTACGCCCAGTTCCAGCCCCGCTACAGGGATTGGGGCCAAAAAGTATTCACAGGTTTATTCACATCTGTTGATAACTTTTTTATCCCCGGTAGGAGGCAAATGTACCAGAGTAAGAGTATGTTTTCAAGTCTTTTAATTTTTCCTCCGGGTATAATTCCTCGAAGCTTGGCTATCGCAAGTTTTGAAGCAAATATCCCTAAGATACCCCGCCGCTTGGTTTAGGGGTACAGTCCGCGTATCATGATAGCCTCGGCGACCCTCTGGACGCCAAGGACCGTGGCCGCTGTCCTCATGTCCATCTTTTTTTCGAGGGAGATGTTGAGCACCTCCCCGAACGCCTTCTTGATTATAGCGGTGAGCCTCTGGTTTATCTCGGCCTCGTTCCAGAAGAACCTCTGGAGGTCCTGTACCCATTCGAAGTAAGATACCACCACGCCCCCGGCATTGGCCAGGACCCCTGGGAGTATGAAGACGTTTTTATCCATCAAGACCCTGTCGGCCTCGTTGGTTATGGGGTTGTTCGCGCCCTCGGCGATGACCCTGGTCCTTATCCTCTCGACGTTCGCGCGGTGTATCTGCCCCTCGAGGGCCGCCGGGACCAGTACGTCGGATTCGATGCCGAGGAGATCGTCCACCGTCATATCCTCGGCTGGTTTGAAGCCTTTAAGGGCGCCGGTCTCTGTTTTGTGCCTGTGCACGGCGTCTATATCGAGCCCCCTGGGGTTGTATATGGCGCCTTTGGAGTCGGCAACGCCTATCACCTTTGCCCCCATTTCATGGAGTATCCTGGCGGCGTGGTAGCCGACCTTGCCGAACCCGAGGACGGTCACGCGGAGATCGTCGAGCCCCATATCGAGGTGCTTGAGCGCCTCCACAACAACGGTGACGAGCCCCGCCGAAGTGGCCTTGTTCCTGCCGAGCGACCCTCCTATGCTTACAGGCTTGCCGGTCACCACGCCGGGCACCGCGTAACCCTTCATCATCGAGTAGGTGTCCATCATCCACGCCATCGTCTGCTCGTCGGTATAGACGTCAGGGGCCGGTATATCGGATTCAGGGCCTATCAGAAGCCCTATCTCGTAGGTATACCTCCTGGTGAGCCTCTCAAGCTCGGACTTGCTCATCCGCGTCGGGTCGCACTCCACCCCTCCCTTGGCCCCGCCAAAGGGGATGTCTACAACGGCGCACTTCCAGTTCATGAGCGCCGCCAGGGCGGTCACCTCGTCGAGCGAGACCTTCGGGTGGTAGCGTACCCCCCCTTTGCCCGGCCCCCTTGCGAAGTCGTACTGTACCCTGTACCCCTTGAAAAACTCGACTCTGCCGTCGTCCATCTTTACAGGCAGGGAGACTATAAGGGCCCTGCGCGGGTTCCTCAATCGTTCGTATACCGCTGGCAACAGGTTCAGGTGCTTGTTCGCCTCGTCAAGGTTTGCAAGCACCTCCTGGAAAAAGCTCATCTCCGGCATGGCGGGTCACCTCTTTCATAAGGGATTTTTTTACTGCCGCGACTGTTGAGTTTAAAAATATAAGCTCAGGTTTGTCAAGCGGGGCCTGCGGCGCCCTTGGCCGGGGCCTCTCCCCCTAAGGGGGTTTTAACGTTTCCTTCGGGTATAATTCCTCGAAGCTTGCTTCGCAAGCTATGAACATGCATAGCGAGCGCATTCCCCGTAGCTTGCTGCGGGGTCAAGCGAGCGAATAGAAATAGATACTTCCTTATATGTCGAAGATTTTCCACGCGGCTCGCCGCGGGGAGCTTCAACGTAAATCTCTTCGGATACCCCGGAGCAAGCTCCGGGGTGGTTCATCGTTTCCTTCGGGCCCGGTGCCTGCTCCCGGGTTGTTAATGGCCCCTCCAGGGGCGGACTGTCCGGGCGTATCGGCCGGGGGCGGGTCGCCCTCAGCTCCCGTGGGGGAGGCCGGTGGGGTTGGGGCTTCCTGGGGCAACGGGGAGGGCGTCGGGGGTGCGGCGATCGGGGCGGCCCCCCTTGTAGAGTCCGGTCCGCCGTTGCTTTGTATAAGGTAGTAATACCCCGTAGCCGCGCCTATGGCAAGGCCGGCGAGCACTATAAGGAGGATGATTAACGTAAGCCTCTTCAAACCCTTCCCCGCTTCGACCCCCTTGACCGGGGCCTGCGGGGCAGGCGTAGCCGTGGGGGTCTGAGTAGCCGGGACTGGCTGGGCCAGCCCCGCAGTCATCTCCATGGCCGGCGGAGCTACAGCAGAGGCTTCTCCCTCCGCCCCGGTCCTTGCTTCGGGCTGTCCCTGCTCTACCTCGGCCTCCAGAAGAGGGCTCTCCGGCGCTTCAAACACCGTGGCAGGCTCTATGTGGGCCTCTTCCACTTCATCAAACCCGGCCTCTGCCACGTCCGGCCCCATTGCCGGTACAAACCTTTCAGCCTCCGCACCACTTACATCGACCCCCTTTGCCTTAACCGTCGGAGGCGGAGGGGGTTCTTTTTTGATAACCCTGTCTGCGGACAAAGCCGGGGGTACAGGCGCGGGTTCGCGCCCCTCAGGCCTTTTAAGGGCGAGCTCGACAAGCTCCTTATCCAGGATATTGGTCCTTAATTCCGCCGCGAGGGCGAGCACGCGCGCCGCGTTGGCGTTTACCAGAGAGGCAAGCCCGCGGCTACCCGAGTGGAGGAGCTCGAGGGCGGAGTCCTTTATTATTATAGGCCTGGTGCCGCTTTTGCTCGCGGACTCGATCCTGCGCAGGATAAACGCCTTCGTATCTTCAGGTGTGAAAGGCCCGAGAGAGAGCCTCGTTGAAAGCCTCTGATCGAGCTCCTTGAACTCCGGCGCCTTGAGCCGCTCGATGAAAGCGGGCCGGGCCGCAAGTATTATCTGAAGGGTCTTGAGCCTCGTAAGGTACTGCACCAACTTTAGACACCCCTCTGTGAGCGTCTCCGCCCGGTCGATGATTATAAGGGTGCGGCCGCCGAGGATGGCGTTCTGGGAGACGCGGCTGCCGAGGCTTATGAGCAGTTCCCTTATGGCCTGGGACTCAACGGAGGCGTAAAGCTCCGAGTTGATGGTCCTCATGAGCCTGAGCTCCTTATCCTCCGGCTCAAGCACCATTGCGCACAGGACCCGGCTGTTTGAAAGCCTCCTGATAAGCTCGAGGGCTACCGTGGTCTTGCCCGCGCCCTCTTCGCCGGTCAAGAGCATCCCGCCGGCGTTTTTTTCCACCCCCTGGACGAGCCCATCGACGCACCTGGATTCTTCCCTGGCAAGGGGCGCGGGACAGGGGCTAGGGGCAGTGGAGAATGGGTCTTTCGAGAAGGAGAAATATTCGGCGTAGAGCCCCTTTCTATCCGCGTCATCCGGGGGCGCGAGGGCCTTTGCCATCTCGAGCCGTTTCAGCTCGACGAGGGCTTCGGAGATCCACGGGTTTTTTGCGTGAGCGGTCTTAAAGGCCCTTTCGGCCCAGGACAGGTCGCCTTGCTCGAGGAAGAGGACGCCGAGGAAGTACCATGCCATGTCGATGTCGTTATCGAGGTCGATAGAGTCCTTGATGAGCGCCTGGGCCTCTTTTATCCTGCCGTGGTCTCCGTTGTAGACGGCCCAGCCGAGGTAGGCCCAGTACTCGCCCTCGAGCGGGTTTATATCGGTGATCTTTTCGAGTATCTCCAGGGCGCCCCGGTAGTCGCGGTTTAAGAGGGCGGACTTCGCCTTTACGAAAAGGAACTCCGCGTTGAGCCGGGAGTCGCCCCCGGCCTGCTCGACGGCTTGCAACGCCTCGGTGCCGGTGCCGAGCATCTCAAAACCCTCGCTCAACCCCTCTACGCTTACAAGCCCCATGTTGATGAAGCTCAAGGCAAGGGAGACGGCCCGGCGCCTTAAAAGGGCCGCCGCATCGAGTATCTCCCTCAGCGTGCGCGTGCCGTCGAAGAGGTCGAGGAACCGTTTTTCCTGCAGGTTGAGGCGGAGGTCCTCCAGCCGGTATCTTCCGAGGGTGCTGCGGAGTTTCGTCTTCTTATCGAGGTAGCCCCTGAGCTCTTCCCTGGCGCGGGAGTCGGGATAAAACCCGAGCTCTATGCCGTCGATTATCAGGGCCGCGGGGTGGTGGGGGTATTCGCTCATGTCGGCGGGGAGCCGCGGCGCCACGGCGTAGCGGTACTCTCCCTCGGTCCAGCCGAAGACCTTCAATATCCTCTCCTTCAACTGCAGCGAGAGGAAGTCGTCTAACTTCTCGCTGGAGATCATGCCCATGGAGATCAAGACCTCTCCGTGTCTTTTCTTCTCCCTGAGCACCACCTCCAGGGACCTCTGGTAATCGTCCTGGGAAATCACCCCCTTTTGGACCAGGAGCCTTCCTAACACCTCGTTCAGGATATTGGATGAGGCGGCCACCGGCAGGCCGTTCTTGAAGAAAAAGCGCTTCCTCGCCGGCTCGCGCACCATCTCCAGGACCGCGGTCTCATCATTTTTTGAGTAGATGAGGTGGAGCAGCCTGGGCACGCTTATCTTTGAGAGGTTTCCGTAGCCTGAGTCCACAGTAGTCCACCCCTTTTCTTGCGGCGTATCGTTATGATATGTGAAACCTCCCCGGCTTCAAGGCCCAAGGGGTTTCAGAACGTTAAAAAAATTGAAGCTCCCCGCGACACAGGCCGAGTTGAGTCCGCCCGCCACGCATTTTCAGACGCCCTTGATCCCCTCAAGGGTCTTAAGATATATTTCCCTTACCTTGCCAGAGTAGCGCAGATAATCTTTCAGGAGCGCCTCGGCCGCCTCCTTGCCCGAGTATCCGGTCCTCCTGGCGAGCGTGGAGATATCCTCCGAACCCCTGATGAGATAGCCCTCGGGCCTGTCGCGCACTATCCTCAGCTGCATCTCAAGGAGCCTGTAGAAGAGATGGGCCTCTTTCAAAAAGAGGTACTCGTCCTCCGGCA
>JACRLF010000068.1 GCA_016235365.1 Deltaproteobacteria bacterium
ATATCCCGGAGAGATGCCCGAGTGGTTGAAGGGGGCTGACTCGAAATCAGTTGTTCCGTTTATCCGGAACCGGGGGTTCGAATCCCTCTCTCTCCGCCAGAATAGACTGCGGCGTTCGCAGGGATTCGAATGCCGTCCGAGCTATAACGGCGCCGGCGGTTGATGGCGCGTATTGAAGTGCATTGAAAAGGCAAAAATTTAACGGAGAGATGCCCGAGAGGCCGAAGGGGTACGACTGGAAATCGTATGTACAGTAAAATGTACCGAGGGTTCGAATCCCTCTCTCTCCGCCAGAATAGACTGCGGCGCTAAAAAGGGATTCGAAAGCCGTCCGAGCGGCGGCGGAGCCGCAACGCCTGAACGCCGAGCTGAGCGAGGATGAGGACGCATGGATGCGTCCGTAAGTGAAGGCGCGCGGCCGGAATGACGAGGCAGGACGCCGAGGAATAGAGGCTGAGCGGAGCGAGGAAGAGGCCGCAGGACGCGGCCGAAAGCGAAGATGGCCGGGCCGTAAGGAGGAGGCAGGAAGCCGACGACTGTAGGCGAATCCCTCTCTCTCCGCCATAATGGAGTGCGGCGTTCGCGGGGATTCGAACATTGTCAAAAGTCCATGGCGCGCCAATCCGTGAAGCCGTGCGTCTCTTTTTGAGATATCAATAAGCATAGCCCATAAGTCGCTCTGGTCTGGTATAATCCGTCAAGGATGTTTTAATATTTTCTTCGGGTAAAATTAGGCGCGGCTTGCCGCGTGTAATAAAAATGAATCCCCCTTCGGATACCCCGACAGAAAAGCCGCGGAAAGGTTGAAGCTCCCCGCTAGCCAAGCTGCGAGGAATCTTCGACATATAAGGAAGTATCTATTTCTATGCGCTCGCTTGACCCCGTAGCAAGCTAGGGGGAATGCGCTCGCTATGCATGTTCAACCGCCTTACTGGCGTTATTGATAGCCGGGTCTTGCGCAATGGAGAGGCTGCAAATCCCGCCAGGTCCGGAAGGAAGCAACGGTAGCGGCTCTATCCATGTGCCGCAAGGGCGCCTGGCTATCAATAATGCCCGTAAGGGACAGGGGGGTGCGGGTCCATCCGCATATGCTTCTTTAATGTACATGTCTGCGGGCGGGCCGTTCAATTACCCCGCCATAAATGGCGGGGATTGTCGGCAAGGTACTTGCTTTTTATTTTTTAGCGTTCTGAAACCCCCTGGGTCTTAAGACCTGGGAGGTTTCATAGCTCGGCTTTGACCCGCCCTTAAAATTCTCCTCAGCTTGGGCTTAGGAGAATTTTCAAGTAAGGAATTTATCGTTTGTAATTCGCTCGCTCCTCCCCTAAGCCAAGTTGCGGGGAATCCGCTCGCTATGCCAGGCCCATGTTGTCAGGACGCTCAAGAACGCGGTATCTTCGGGCAGGGTGGCGCACGCCTATCTATTCTCCGGGCCGAGGGGGGTGGGCAAGACCACCGCGGCGAGGATACTGGCCAAGTGCCTCAACTGCGAATCCGGCCCCACGAGCGCGCCGTGCAACAGGTGCTCTGCGTGCAGGTCCATAGCAGGCGGCTCTTCGGTTGACGTCTTCGAGATAGACGGCGCCTCGAACACGAGCGTGGACAATATAAGGGAGCTGAGGGAGAGCGTCAGGTACGTCCCGAGCCAGGGCAGATACAAGGTCTATATAATAGACGAAGTCCATATGCTCTCGGGTTCCGCCTTCAACGCGCTTTTAAAGACCCTTGAGGAGCCGCCGGCGCACGCCGTCTTCATCTTCGCCACCACCGAGGTCCACAAGATACCCCTGACGATACTCTCGCGTTGCCAGAGGTTCGACTTCAAACGCATACCGTTCAGGGAAATTCAGCAGCACTTAAGAAAAATAGTAACCGAAGAGGGGATAAAGTTCGAGGATAAGGCCCTCTTCACCCTGGCCAGGGAGGCCGACGGCAGCTTGAGGGACGCCCAAAGCCTGCTTGAGCAGGTGCTGGCCTTTGCCGGGGGGGGCCTCAAGGACTCCGACTGCACCGAGGCGCTGGGACTGATGGACAGGTCCGTCCTCTACTCGATCGCCGAGGCGATAATCTCGAAGAACGCCGCGGAGTGTCTGAATATTGTTGAAAAGATATACGATTTTGGATATGATTTGAAAAGGGGCTGCGGCAACCTTCTTGAGCTGATAAGGGATTTAACGGTCATAAAAGTAACCGGGGATACCGCACTGCTTGACCTGCCGGACAGCGAGCTTGAGCGTGCCAGGGCGCTTGCCGGAAACATCGGCGTTCAACGCCTACAGATGCTGTTCAGCATAATATCCCGCGGGTATGAAGAGGTTTCAAGGAGCGCTTTCCCGAGGTACGCCCTTGAGATGGCGCTTGTAAAGGCCGCACACTTCGACGAGATAGAGCCGGTCGGGGAGCTTATATCGAGGCTTGAGTCCCTCGGCAGGGCAGGCAAGGCAGCAGCCCCAACCGGGGCCCCGGCGGCCGGTGAGGCCCGCATGGCCGCGCCGGTCAAAAGGGCTGAGGCCGGCGCGTTGCCGGCTTCCGCCCCGCAGGCGCGCGAAAGAGACGCGGAGTACGCGGCAGAGGCCGCGGACGCTCAAGAGAGGGACATGGCTGCGGGCCCCGCATCCTTGCGGCCCGACGGCATCGCGGCCCACGTTGGCAAGAAGGACGCGGAACTCGCCGGGATACTCGGCTCAGTTGGATTGAACCTCGAGGGCGACGTCCTCAATATAACCGCCGGCGGAAGGCTCGGCGCCAAGCTCGCCATAAAGAAAGGTCTGTTGGAGGCCGCCTGCAGGGAGTTCTACGGAAGGGCGGTCGATATAAGGATAAACGGTATGGGAGGCAGTGCGGCCAGGAAAAAAACAGAGGCCGACCCCCTAATAAAGGACGCGTTGAAGATACTCGGGGGCAGGGTTGTCGAGGACCGAAGGAGGAGCAATGTCTAAGCAATTGGGAAACCTGATGAGACAGGCCCAGAAGATGCAGGAGAAGATGGCGGAGATACAGAAGGAACTGGCCCTGAAGACCTGCGAGGCGTCTTCCGGCGGGGGCATGGTAACCGCCACCGTCAACGGAGGGCAGGAGCTTGTCGCATTGAAGATAGAGCCGTCGGTCATAGACCCGAAGGACGTAGATATGCTTCAGGACCTCATAGTAGCCGCGGTCAACGAGGGGCTCAGGAGGTCCAAGCAGATGGTATCGGATGAGATGTCCAAGTTTACCTCGGGGCTCGGGTTGAATCTGCCCGGGATGTTTTAGCAGTCTGCGGAAGAACTCGATTTGCCGTTATTGCGAGCCCTTCGTTATGTCATTCTGAGCGTAGCGAAGAATCTCGCTTTTTCACTCAGGATAAACTCCGCGAAGCAATCTCGTCTTTAGGCGGATTAATCACCTGGAGATTTTCGTGGCGTGAAAACGCTCCTCGCAATGACTATCAGGGATTTTTTCATCACCCTGTTGGCCGCTCGTAAGCGGAGCCGCCTTAACCTTGAACATGCATAGCGAGCGCATTCCCCGTAGCTTGCTACGGGGTCAAGCGAGCGCATAGAAATAGATACTTCCTTATATGTCGAAGATTCCTCGCAGCTTGCTGCGGGGAGCTTCAATATATGGATGCCCCGGTTTTTTTAACCCCTTCTGGTTTCTTTTTTAGCGTCCTGAAAACACAGGGGTTTTAAAGCCCCCGGTGGTTTCATAGAGTGGAGCGGTTTCAGGTATTATGCAATACGCGGAGCCTATAGACAGGCTTATAAAGGCGCTCTCCAGGCTTCCCGGCGTCGGCGAGAAATCCGCCACCCGTATCGCGCTCTTCATCCTCAACTCAAGGAACGAATACGCGGATGAGCTGGCCGCGTCCGTAGCCGGATTGAAGGAGAAGGTCGCGCTCTGCTCAGGCTGCATGACGTTCTCGGACGCCGACCCCTGCAGGATATGCGCCAACCCCGCAAGGGACGCGCATACGATTTGCGTGGTCTCGGACTTCAAGGACATGGTGGCGATAGAGGGCATGGGGGGGTACAGGGGCAGCTACCACGTGCTCCACGGCAACCTCGCCCCCTTGAAGGGCGTGGGGCCGGACGAGATAAGGATAAAGGAGCTTTTGGGCAGGGTGGAGGCGGACGGCGTCAAAGAGGTGATACTCGCCACCGGGTTCGACCCCGAAGGGGAATCCACCTCCGTTTACCTGGCCAGGCTTCTGAAACCATGCGGCGTTAAGATTACAAGGATAGCCTCCGGCATACCGGTAGGCAGCTTCGTTGAGTACATGGACGGCGCCACCCTCGGCCGTGCGATGGAGGGCAGGAAAGAGGTCGTGGCCTGATGCCTATCGCAAGGGGACAGCGGCGGCTCTTGCGGGCAGGGCGGCGTGTGTTGAAGCCCCATTAAGCCCAAGCCGCAGGCCTCGCTCGCTGCGCATTTTCAATAGGAGGGCCGTTTTATTTTTTAGCGTTCTGAAGCCCCTGAGGTTTGCGTGTCGCTACCCGCGCGGGAGCGTGGATTGAAACATAATAAAAGGCGGATAGAAGAGGGATATGTCCATGGGAAACTATATCGAGGTACGGTGGCACGGCAGGGCCCAGCAGGGTGTTGTAACGGCGGCGAAGGTATTGGGCGAGGCATGCCTGAGATCGGGCAAATACGTCCAGGCCTTTCCCGAATTCGGGCCGGAGAGGATGGGCGCCCCGGTCAGGGCCTACAACAGGGTATCCGATGAGCCGATAAGGCTCCATTGCCAGGTCTCTGACCCCGGGTACGTGCTTATAGCCGACTCTACGCTGATCGGGACCGTCAACGTGACCGAAGGCGCGCCTGATGACGCGGTATTCATAGTAAACACTCACAAAAGCTCTGAGGAGATGAGAAAAGAGCTCGGACTCGCCGGCAAGAAAGCGAGGGTCTTTACCCTCGACGCATCCAGGATATCCCTTGATACTCTCGGCAGGCTCATGCCGAACACCCCGCTCCTCGGCGCGCTTGCAAAGGCCACGGGGTTTGTAACTCTCGATGCCCTTATGGAGAACTTCAAGGAGAACTACTCCAAGAAGTTCAGCTCCAAGGTGATAGAGGGCAACGTCGAGGCCATGAAACGCGGTTTCAGCGAGGCAAAGGGAGAGTAGTCCGGGTCAGGCGTCGATAAAGGTTGCGGAAAAACTCAAGATTTTTCAACGTTCTGGAGCCCCTGTGGTTTTCATTCCAAGGAGATTTCATTCAGGCTGCTCAAAAAGCTCCCGACCCACGCCACTTGGCGTGGGTGCCCCGAAGGCATCGAGGAGCGAGGAATGAGGCGTACTTGTTTTGTACGCCGCAGTGACGAGCGACGAAGATAACGCCGCAGATGGACTTTTTCAGCAGCCTGTTAACTATCGCCTCAGGCGAAAGGGGTATATATGGACGAGAGAAAGGAACACCCCCTCGGGGGCGTAATACCCAAGGGCGGGACGGCCCACGATTACTCCACCGGCGGGTGGAGGAAGCTCAGGCCCGTGCTCGACAGGGATAAGTGCACGAACTGCCTCATCTGCTGGGTGATGTGCCCGGATTCGGCCATAATAACCGAGGACGGCAAGATGGTGGGTTTTGACATGGAGCACTGCAAGGGGTGCGGCATATGCGCCGTCGAGTGCCCTGACAAGGTGAAGGCGATAAAAATGATAGAGGAGGCCGACTGATGGCTATCACGATGACAAAGGGGCAGGCCGGGCTCACGGGCAACTCCGCCATAGCCTATGCCATGAAGCAGATAAACCCGGACGTCAGCCCTGCCTATCCTATAACGCCGTCCACCGGCATAGTGGAGGAGTTCTCAAGCTACGTGGCCGACGGCGCGGTGGAGACAGAGCTTATAACCGTTGAGAGCGAGCATTCGGCCATGAGCGCCTGCATCGGGGCGTCCGCCGCCGGCGCAAGGGTGATGACCGCTACCTCGGCCCAGGGGCTCGCGCTCATGTGGGAGATGCTCTATGTGGCGTCGGGCATGAGGCTCCCGATAGTCCTGACCGACGTCAACAGGGCCCTCTCCGCGCCGATCAACATACACTGCGACCATTCGGACACCATGGGCGCAAGGGACGCGGGCTGGATACAGCTCTATTCGGAGACGGTACAGGAGGCCTACGACAACCTCATCCAGGCCGTAAGGATAGCGGAGAACAAAAACGTGCTCCTGCCGGCCATGGTCTGCCTCGACGGCTTCATCACGAGCCATGCCATCGAGAACATAACCCTCATCGACGACGCCGCAGTAAAGGAGTTCGTCGGGGAGTACAGGCCCGTACATTCGCTCCTCGATACCGACAACCCGGTGACGATGGGGGCTATGACGCTCCAGGACAGCTACATCGAGTTCAAGCGCCAGCAGTCCGAGGCCATGGCGCGCGCCAGGGACGTGGTCATAGAGGTGGGCAGGGAGTTCGGCAAGAAGTTCGGCAGGGCCTACGGGCTCTTTGAGACATACAGGCTCGACGACGCGGAAGCCGCCATAGTGATACTTAACTCCGCGGCCGGGACCACGAAGGTCGCGGTGGACGAGCTGAGGAAACAGGGAAGGAAGGTCGGCCTGCTCCGGCCCAGGCTCTTCAGGCCCTTCCCGTTCGCCGAGATAGCCGAAGCTCTAAAGAACGTAAAGGCCCTTGCGGTCCTCGACAGGGCCGATTCGATGTCCGGTTTCGGCGGCCCCGTGTTCAACGAGGTCCGCTCCGCGCTCTATGAGCTTGAGAAGAGGCCCCGCGTAATAAGCAGGATCTACGGACTCGGGGGCAGGGACTACAAGGTAAAGGACGCGCTCGCGGTGTTCGACGACGTCCTCAAGATAGCGGCTACCGGCAAGGTGGATACCCTACAGAAGTACATTACCCTGTAGGGACAGAGCCGTGCGCGAAAGCGGGCCGGGCCGCCGGGGGCGCAGTCGACGGGCGATGGACCGTAAAATAAAGGGCCCTCGAGGGTCTTTAAAGAGGATGAGATATGGCTACCCTTAAAGAACTGTCAAAGAAAGACGAGCTTTTCTCCGGCGGCCACAGGCTGTGCGCCGGGTGCGGCATCCCGCCGATAGTGACCCGTACACATCGTGGAGGATACCCTGGATACATTCGGCCTTTGAGAACGCGGCCGCTACCATAAGCGGCATAGAGACCGCCTACAGGGCGTTTAAGAAAAGGGGCAAGATCCCGCAGGACAAGGATATGAAGTTCATAGCCTTCGGCGGGGACGGCGGCACCTACGACATAGGTCTGCAGGCCCTTTCCGGCGCCCTTGAGAGGGGCCATGACTTTCTCTATGTATGCTACGACAACGGCGCGTACATGAATACCGGCATACAGCGCTCCAGCGCCACGCCGTTCCATTCCAACACCACCACGTC
>JACRLF010000060.1 GCA_016235365.1 Deltaproteobacteria bacterium
GGAGCCCGAGTACGCCCTTATACTCCTTGGCTTCGGGGTGCAGGTGCTCTCCATGAACGCCTTTTCCATACTCAGGGTCAAGAGGCTCATAAGGTCGGTAAGCCACGCCGAGGCGAAGAAGATATGCAAGACCATCATCGGGATAGCCACGGCCAAGGAGGTGGAGCATTACATAACCTCGAAGCTGCCCGGCCTGTATAAGGAAGAGTTCTGGAGCTGACACGCCGCATGGCCGGGAATCGGCCGGCGGCGTCATGACCTGCCCTCCGTACCGGCCGGCGGACTGGTTTGCCGCGCCCGTGAGCCGCCCCGGCAGCGAGCGGAGCCGACACCCCCGGCGCCCTGCATGGCGCGAAAGACCCTGAACAAAATATTCGCATGAAAATGCGCGGCGAGCGCGGGTCCCGCGGCCCTGGCTCAAGCGGGCTTCAAAAATCTTGTTGACAATTTACGCTCAAGATTAAATAATATATAATTCACTGAGCAAAAAGAATTAATAAAGGAGGGTGGGAATGAGGGAGCATTTATTCACATCGGAATCAGTTACTGAAGGGCATCCGGACAAGGTGGCCGACCAGATATCCGACGCGGTGCTTGACGCGATCTTTAAGGAGGACCCCCGCAGCAGGGTCGCCTGTGAGACCCTTGTCACAACGGGGCTTGCGCTCATCGCCGGGGAGATAACCACAAAGGCGCATATCAACTACCAGGACGTCGTAAGAGAGACCATCAGGGACATCGGCTATACGGACGCGAGCATGGGGTTTGATTACCGCACATGCGCCGTTATGGTGGCGCTGGACAGGCAGTCCCCGGACATCGCCATGGGGGTCGACAGCTCCGAGGCGAAGGAGCAGGGCGCCGGAGACCAGGGGCTCATGTTCGGCTACGCGTGCGACCATACCCCTGAGCTCATGCCCATGCCGATAGACCTCGCGCACAAGGTGACGATGAGGCTGTCCGAGGTCAGGAAAAAGGGGATACTGAACTTCATAAGGCCAGACGGAAAGAGCCAGATTACGGTAAGGTACGCCGACGGCAGGCCGGCCTCCGTCGATACCGTGGTGGTCTCCACACAGCACGCGCCTGATGTAGACCAGAAGACCATCAGGGAGGCCGTCATGGAAGAGGTGGTCAGGAAGGCTATACCGGCCAACCTCCTTACCTCCAAGACGAAGTACCACATAAACCCGACCGGCAAGTTCGTGGTGGGCGGCCCTCACGGGGACTGCGGGCTTACCGGCAGGAAGATAATAGTCGACACCTACGGCGGCCATGGGAGCCACGGCGGCGGGGCGTTCTCCGGGAAAGACCCATCCAAGGTCGACAGGAGCGCGTCATACCTCGCCAGGTACATAGCCAAGAACATCGTCGCCGCCGGGCTCGCCTCCGAGTGCGAACTCCAGCTCGCCTACGCCATAGGAGTGGCCGACCCCGTGTCGGTCATGGTGGACACGTTCGGCACCGAGAAGATACCCGAGGAGAAGATAGAAGACCTTGTGAGGGCGCACTTCAGGATGAAGCCCGCGGAGCTTATAAAAGACCTGGACCTGCTGCGGCCCATATATAGAAACACGGCCGCTTACGGGCACTTCGGCAGGACGGGCGACGGCTTCAGGTGGGAGCTTACCGACAAGGCCGGCGCACTAAGGAAGGCCGCCGGTCTATAGACGGCTGATCGTTGAAGCTCCCCGCAGCAAGCTGCGGGGAATCTTCGACACATAAGGAATTGTTCTATTTCGATTCGCTCGCTAACTCCGCAGCAAGCTGTGGAGAATGCGCTCGCTGTGTGTGTTCATTGAGGCTTGGGCGGGTTTTTTAATGTTTCCTTCGGATACCCCGTTGCTTGGCACGCTGGGTGGTTCATTGCCGGAGATACCCGCTCAAGCCTTCAGTTTTGTCAGGTGCCGGGACAGTACAATTTCAACAAGCATAGTGAGCTCCTCCCCGCAACTTGTTGCGGGGAGGAGCGAGCGAATTACAAATAATAAATTCCTTACTTGAAAATTCTCCGCAGCAAGCTGCGGAGAGTTTTAAGGAAAATCGGAGGGAAGATGGATTTTCACGTAAAAGACATGGGTTTGAGCGCCAGGGGCAAAAAAAGGATAGAGTGGGCCGAGCTCGACATGCCGGTATTGAGGAAGGTGAAGGAGAACTTCTCCAGGAAAAAGCCCCTGAAGGGAACAAAGGTGGCCGCGTGCCTGCACGTCACGACCGAGACCGCCAACCTCGCCATAACGCTCAAGGCGGGCGGGGCGGACGTTACGCTGTGCGCCTCCAACCCCTTGAGCACGCAGGACGACGTCGCCGCCTCGCTCGTAAAGGACTTTAAGATCCCTGTCTTCGCCATAAAGGGCGAGGACAACAAGACGTACTACAAGCACCTGAACGCCACCCTCGACAAAAGGCCGAACATCACGATGGACGATGGGGCCGACCTCGTCTCCCTGCTCCACAGCGACAGGAAAGGGGCCGTCGACAAGGTCATCGGCTCCACGGAAGAGACGACCACCGGGGTCATAAGGCTCAAGAGCCTCGCCGCGAGCAAGCTCCTCAAGTTCCCGGTCATAGCGGTAAACGACGCCTGCACGAAGCACTTTTTCGATAACCGTTACGGGACGGGACAGTCCACCCTGGATGGCATAATGAGGGCCACGAACAGGCTCTTTGCCGGCTCCACGTTCGTGGTCTGCGGCTACGGGTGGTGCGGTAAAGGTGTCGCCATGAGGGCCAGGGGTATGGGCGCAAACGTGATAGTCACCGAGATAGACCCCCTCAAGGCGCTCGAAGCGGTAATGGACGGCTTCAGGGTAATGCCCATAGCCGACGCGGCCAGGGAGGGCGATATATTCTGCACGGTGACGGGCAACCTCAACGTCATAAGGAAGGAACACTTCCTCAAGATGAAGGACGGCGCCCTCGTATGCAACTCCGGACACTTCAACGTGGAGCTCGACCTCGAGGGGCTCAAGTCCATAAGCAACGGCAAAAAGGTCGTCAGGGACTTCGTCGAGGAGTACGAGCTGAAAAAGGGGGGCAATAAGATATACGTGCTCGGCGAAGGCAGGCTCGTAAACCTCGCATCCGCCGAGGGCCATCCGGCAAGCGTCATGGACATGAGTTTCGCGAACCAGGCCCTTGCCGCCGACTTCCTCGTGAAAAAGGGCAAGTCCCTCAATAACCAGGTCTACACCGTCCCGCAGGAGATAGACAACGAGATAGCGAGGCTCAAGCTCGCCTGCCTCGGCATGAAGATCGATATCCTCACGGCCGAGCAGAGGAAGTACCTTTCCTCATGGGAGATGGGCACATAGAGCCGGGTCTGCCGCTGAGGGGGCTAGGTTTGCGTTACGGCCATCGTGCCCACCTGTAAGCAGTACCCTGAACACACACAGCGAGCGCATTCCCCGCAGCTTGGCTAGCGGGGAGTTTCAAAGATGTTTATGAAAGGGGGCGCGGTCTTTGCGCCCCCTTTTTTTAGACGGAATACCCCTTTACATAACCCCTCAATTATGTTAATAAATATTAATATGGTTATAAACGGCGTCCAACAGGCGCCAACGTATGGTTTGTTCTTGATTTTTTTAGCGTTCTGATACCCCAGGGCCCTTGAGCCCGGGGTGGGTTCATTTCTTTAGCGTTCTGATACCCCTGTGGCTTCCAAGCCAGGGGAGGCTTCATTGGAGAATACCCGCATGATTCTCCCCAGACCGCATATGGTCCGCGTCAACCGGCATGGCGAGTGGAACCGCTCCTGTTTGTCCGTCTTTTTCGACACTTTGTCCGCCGCAGTCCGGCAAACCAATAAAATACCTAAGGAAGCTCTGATTAATTCCTTGGTGCGTCATTGCGAGCGAAGCGAAGCAATCTCATCTTTTGATAAATCAATAACTTGGAGATTGCTTCGTCGCGTGCGCTCCTCGCAATGACATTAAAAAAAGAATTAATCAGAGGTTCCAATGACATTAAAAAAAGAATTAATCAGAGGTTCCCTAAAATATTACGGCATAAGCGCCGATATAATAACAGGATTTTCTTGCCCGCATTGAGGCGTTTGACCGTGGGAAAGCGCTATTCCGGCAACTTCATTTTTTTAGCGTTCTGAAACCTTGGGGGTTTTTAGGCCCTGGATGGTTTCATTTGCCATCTTCCATAAAGGCGCAAGGACATTGCGTAAGAGAGACAGAAAACACACAAAGACAGAGAGGTTCAGGGAGTTCCTTGCCGAGGCCGAGGACATACTCAACGCTATGGGCAATGGGTTGATCCCGCTCGGCAGGTGTTTGAAGGCGGGCGTTGTGGACCATGCCGTCTTGAACGCCGTCTTCCGCTCCGCGCATACCTTGAAGGGGATGTGCGTCCTCTTTGACTTCAAGGAGATGGCCTCGCTGAGCCACGCTATGGAGGACACGCTCGATATGCTGCGCAAGGGAAAGGCCTCTTTTACGGGCGAGGTCTTTGACGCGATAATGTGCGCGCACGAGCTTATGGTAAAGATAGTCGCCGCAAAGGAGGACGGGAGCTTCGTTCAGGAGATAGAGGGCTTGAAGCTCAGGCTGCGCGCATGCTGCAGCCCGATGGAATCCGCGGAAACGGACGCGATAGACAAGGGGCTTAAGTCCGTGCTTACCGAGTACGAGACGCACAGGCTCGCGGAGAACCTAAGGGCCGGTAAAAGCGTATGGTCCATCAACGTCGGCTTCCCCGTGCCGGGCTTTGAAAAGGGGTATCTGTCTCTGGCAGGGGTTCTTAAGACCGAGGCCGAAGTCATAGCCACCCTGCCGTCGGAAAGGAGCCGGCCGGAGATGATCTGTTTCGACGTGCTCGCCGGCACCTTGAGGGACGGGGATTTCTTGTCTAACCTCCTTAAGGACTTCTCGCCCGTGGCCGTAAGGCTGGTGGCCGGGCCGTCCGCGCTGCGGCCTCTGTCAGGCATTGAAGCCGCCGGTCCGCCGAAATCCCCCGCAACAGGCTACACGTTGAGGAGGCTGGGCGGCATAGTAAGGGTCAATATAGAGAAACTCGACAGGGTGCTCAACATCATAAGCGAACTCGGGGCCTTAAGCGCCGAGGTATCGAGGGTAGCCGCAAGATTTAAAGACCCTCGCAGGGCAACGGCTTGCGGCGCGGAGCTGTCGAAGATAGACAGGAACCTCGAGAAAAGGCTGAGCGAGCTCAGGGGCGCCGTCCTTGACGTGAGGATGGTGCCGATAGGGACGCTCTTTAACAGGTTCGATACCGTATTGAACAGGCTCTCCAGGGAGATGGGCAAGGAGGTATCGATGGAGACCAGGGGGGACGAGACCGAGCTCGATAAGGTCATAATAGAGGAGCTGGCCGACCCCTTGATGCATATAATAAGGAATATGGTCGACCACGGCATAGAGCCGCCCAGGACAAGGGTTGCTCTCGGCAAGCCCGTCTGCGGCACCGTCACCCTGAGCGCGTATCAGAAGGACACCCACGTCGTCGTGGAGGTGAAGGACGACGGGGCCGGCATAGGGGTGGAGTCGATAAAGGCCAGGGCGGTGGAAAAGGGCATACTCACCGCGAAAGAGGCCGCCGGGCTGACTCGAAAGGAGGCGCTCGACCTCATATTCCTTCCGGGCTTTTCAACGAAAGAGACGGTGACGGAGACATCCGGCAGAGGGGTCGGGATGGATGTGGTGCGTGAGAACGTCTCGCGGCTATGCGGCTCAATAGACATAGAGACCGTCGAGGGCAAGGGGACCCGGTTCATACTGACCATCCCGGCGACCCTGGCCATGGCCGCACCCCCTCGATGTACCCGGCCTTGAAGCTCCCCAGCCCCAAGCCGCGTTTAATCTTCGGCATATAAGGGAGTATATATAGCTTGGGCTTAGGGGAATGCGCTCGCTATGCATGTTCATTTTGGTTGAAAATGGCGGCTTTAATGTGATAATTTATACGCAACGCATTAATCCCTTAATATCCATGTCAGGCGGTTCTTTGCCTGGGAGGTCGTATTGAGAAAAAAGGCAGATATCGCAGCGCTCCGTCTTCCGTCCGCCGTACGGTATTCCGGCGCGGTCCTTGCCGTCTCGGTCTTGCTGATCCTCAACGGGTGCGGCGCGGCCACAAAGGAGCTGGCCGGCAAAAAGGACCCTACGGAGCTCTATGACAACGGGACGCGCTCTTACCAGGCGCAGAGGTACGAGGAGTCCGAGAGGAATTTCAAGGCATTGATGGAGGACTTCCCGTTGAGCAAGTACGCCGTTGAGGCTCAGCTCAAGCTCGGCGACGTCTACTACGGGATGGAGAGGTACGAAGACGCGAACTCCTACTACACCAACTTCGCGGCCCTCCACCCGAGGCACCCCAAGGCCGATTACGCACTCTTCCAGAAGGGCATGTGCAATTTCAAGGACGTTTTGAGCGTCGACAGGGACCAGACCTCCACCAGGAAGGCGATCTTCGCGTTACTTGACCTCATATCCGCCCACCCGGGCTCCGCGTACGCGCCGAGGGCAAGGGAGCTCATCGCGTTCCTCAGGAACAGGCTCGCGGAAAGAGAGCTTTACGTGGCCCGGTTCTACTACAAGGACAAGAACTACAAGGGGGCGCTCGGCAGGCTCAGGGACCTGTTGAAGAGCTACCCGGAGAGTTCGTGGACGGCTACGGCGCTCTACTACATAGGGGAGTCGTACACGAGGCTCGGCGAGAAGAAGCTGGCTACAGACGCTTACACCACGCTCATCAGCGACTTCCCGGACAGCCCCTACGCGGGGGATGCGAGGAAGAGGCTCTCCGAGGGCTAAAAAGGCCCCGAAGCGCGCCCAGGAGACTCAAGCGCGCCTCTAAAAATTAGATATTTTTTCCGAGGTCGAGGCGGGGTGGAAATAAAAAGCGGAGCATATATGTTAATATGTGAGCATTTTTATTTTCGCCCTAACGAAGAGATCGGGGAAAAGAGCAATTTTTAGAGGCGCCCTCAAATCATCTCAGGCAGGCTGACGGAGGTTTGATGCACAAAGGCTGGCAGCATAACTACGAGCTTGGAAAGAAGGCCTTCGAGGACAAGAAATACGACGTGGCCCTGTCTTATCTTGAGAAGGTCTCCAGGGAGAAGAGCGGGTTCGCGGACGTATTCAACATGCTCGGCCTCATATACTACAGCTTCTCAAGGATCCCCGAGGCAATACTGGCCTTTAAAAAGGCGGTGGAGATAAACCCCAATTATACCGAGGTCTACCTGAACCTCTCGGTCGTGTATAACGAGGTCGGCCAGTTCGACAACTCCTGCGATACGTACACGAAGGCGCGGCAATCGAGAAAGGACTCGGAGTCCTATCTCGACCCGTACGTCAAGGGCAAGCTGGCCAATATGCACGCCGGATTGGGCAGGATATACAAGGACCTCGGCATGTACGAAGAGGCCGCTGACGAGTACAGGAAGGCGCTCTCGCTGAGGGCGGACTTCGTCGATATAAAGACCGAGCTTGGCGTGGTCTACAGGGATATGAAGGATTACCCGAACGCCCTGACGGAGTTGGAATCGGCCAAGAAGCTCCATCTGTCCTACCCGGCCCCGCGCATCCAGCTCGGGCTCACCTACTATGCGATGGGGCAGTACGACAGGGCCAGGAGCGAGTGGATTGAGGTGCTCGATAAGAACCCGGACAATCAGCTCGCCAACATGTACATGAGCCTTGTTACAAAGCCGCCGTGCGAGTAGGCGGACGGAAACCCTGACATCCCCGGCCTGCGCAACCTTGACGGAACATCCGATGAAACAGACGGCCTCACCCGACAATTTAGTCAGCTTCGAGACCCGCGCTAACGAGGTTGAGTTATCCGTCGTTATCCCGTGCCTCAACGAGGCCGAGACCCTGGCCGTATGCGTTGACAAGGCGCGTTCTTTTTTTGAGGCCAACAACATATCCGGAGAGGTGATAGTCGCGGACAACGGGAGCACGGACGGGTCCCAGGCCATTGCCAGGGCGCATGGGGCGCGGGTCGTAAACGTGGCGGCGAGGGGGTACGGAGCGGCGCTTCTGGGAGGCATAAAGGCCGCGCGGGGCCGGTACGTTATAATGGGGGACGCCGATGACAGCTATGATTTTTCGGAACTCGACCAGTTCATAAACAAGCTGCGCGAGGGCTACGACCTGGTCATGGGCAACCGGTTCAAGGGGGGGATAAAGCCGGGGGCCATGCCTGTTCTGCACAGGTACCTGGGCAACCCCGTCCTGACGCGCATAGGCCGCCTCTTCTTCCGCAGCCCTGTAGGAGATTTCCACTGCGGCCTGAGGGGGTTTAAGAAACGCGCCATAGAGTCGCTGGACCTGCGCACCACGGGCATGGAGTTCGCCAGCGAGATGGTGGTCAAGGCCACGCTCCACAGGCTCAGCATAGCCGAGGTCCCTACGACGCTCTCTCCGGACGGCCGGAGCCGTCCGCCGCATCTGCGCACCTGGCGCGACGGCTGGCGTCACTTGAGGTTCCTTCTGATCTACAGCCCCCGGTGGCTCTTCCTCTATCCGGGGGCCGCCATGACGGCTCTCGGCCTGGCGGCGATGATCTATCTCCTGCCGGAGCCGAGGACGGTCGCGGGCGTCACCTTCGATATACACACAATGCTCTACGCATCCATGTCCATAATATTGGGGTTGCAGGTAGTGGCGTTCGCTTTGTTCGCAAAGGTCTTCGCCATCGGGAATGGCCTGCTTCCCGAGGACGGGCGGATAGACGCGGCGTTGAGGCTTTTCAGTCTGGAGAACGGGCTTATCCTGGGCGCGGTGTTGTGCCTTCTCGGAGGGGCAGGCACTGTCATGGCCGTATTGGAATGGTCTTCGGCGTCGTTCGGCCCCCTGTCGCCAAGGTCGATGATGAGGATAACGATACCGTCGCTAACGCTCTTCGTGGCCGGTGTGCAGATAATGTTCTCCAGTTTCTTTTTAAGCATATTGGGGCTTAAGCACAGATGAGCTTCTTCGGATGGATGCATAACAGGTTTGTATACGGCCGCCGCCTTGAAACCCCGTAGACCTCGGATCGATCCCATGCTCAAGGCGGTTTTTGCGCGATTTTCGAACGGTGTCAGGACAGAGCCTTTTCCCGCGTGGGTGAAGCTCGCTTTCCTCCTTGTCATAGCGTTAAGGTTGTGGCTCTCGGTCGGGCAGACCGTAGCCGCCAACGGCGATTCGGGATACGACGACAGGCTCTTTCTGACCCTCGCGCGGAACCTGTTAGAGGGCGGATGGCTCGGCCGGTTCAATCACCTTACCCTCGCCAAAGGGCCTTTTTATCCTATCTGGGTAGCCGTTGTCTTTTTACTCGGCATACCGCTCCTCTTCTCCTATCAGCTACTTTACGCGTTTGCGTGCATGGTCTTTACCCTGGCCGTCCGTCCGCTCGTCAAAAGGCCGGTTGTCCTTCTGATTTTTTTTACGGTACTCCTTTTCAATCCGATGAGCTACAGCGGCCAGGTGATGGACAGGCCGTTCCGCGAAGGCATATATCCCGCGCTTACGATGCTCGTCCTCGGAAGCGCGGCGGGTCTGCTGACAAGGCGCGGCCAGGGGCTTAAAAAACTCCTGCCGTGGTCGGTATTCCTCGGTTTGAGTCTCTCGGCCTTTTATCTTACGCGGGAGGAAGGCGTATTGATAATGCCTTCCGTCCTGTTGATTATCTCCTTTGCCGCCGTATCGATGCTGGTTACGAGGCATGGAGGCCGCGTCCGCGGACTTCTGCTCTGCGTCCTGCCTTTTTGCGTATGGCTCGCCTCCATCGGGGTGGTCAGCGAAGTCAACAGGCGCCACTACGGCGTCTTTACTACGGTTGAGTTAAAGTCCCCGGCCTTCCTGGCCGCCTACGGCGCCCTTACGCGCGTGAAGCATGAGAAGTGGCATCCGATGGTCCCTGTGCCGAGGGACGTGCGCGAGCGGGTCTATAAAGTCAGCCCCGCGTTCGCCGAGATCAGGCCGTTTCTGGAGGGCGACCTCGGAAGGGCCTGGACCGTCAACTCATGCCTTTATCTTTCGGTCTGCGACGACATCACCGGCGGATGGTTCATCTGGCTGTTCCGAGAAGCCGTTTCGGCGGTTGGCCGCTATGAATCCGCGAAGACCGCGGCGGATTACTACCGCCGTATCTCCGCTGAGGTGAACGGCGCCTGCAAAGACGGCAGGCTCGAATGCGGCCCTGAGAGGGCGTCCCTGTCGCCCCCGTGGGACAACCGGTACCTGCGGCCCTTGCTGGGCTCTTTTAAAACGGGTGTTGTCAGTCTGGCGCGATTCGACGGCTTTTCAGCCGCTTCGGCCCCGACCGTAGGCCCGGAGGAGCTCCTTGAGATATTCCGTGATATGACGGGAGGGCGGCTCTCATCGGACGGGTTATTAGGGCAGAGGCTCGTGGGCTGGGCCTTCAGCCCTGACTCCCCTGTATATATCTCCGTCCACAACAAAGAGGGAGAGATAATATCTGATGGCGTTAAGTTCTCGGACAGCCCTGACGTATACGACCACTTCCTGAAGGACGGAAAGTCCTTTCCCAACGCCCGCAAGGCCCGTTTTTTCATCACCGCGCACTGCGCCGGCGGGTGCTATCTATACATAAAAAAAGGCGATGCGATAGTTGAACGGACGCGTTTCGAGAACTTAAAGTCCAGATGGACCCCTGACCTCTATTTCACGGTCGATTATGTCAATAATGGATTTGCGGAACAGACAAGGTTGAGGGGCATGAAGGAAAGGCTTTTGACTGAAATCGCCCGGGTATATCAGAGGGCTGTCCCTGTGCTCTCAATCCTTGCCCTGGCCGCGTATATCGCCGCAACGGTGCTGAATATCAAAAACCGCGAAGTTACGGATTTTTACGTTATCTCCACGGCCCTTATCATGGCGATCGTGATAAGGTTGTTGATACTGGCGATGATAGAAGTCTCGTCTTTTCCCGCCATGTATACGGTCTATATGTCCTCGGCCTATCCGCTCTTATTAATATCGTCAGCCCTCATATTTATAGACGGCGAAAGACTGATATTGCGCAAGACGGAAAGCAAAAAGGTATAATAGTGAACATGCATAGCGAGCACATTCCCCGCGAGCCTTGGCTTGCGGGGTCAAGCGAGCGAATAGAAATAGATACTTCCTTATATGTCGAAGATTAAGCGCGGCTTGCCGCGGGGAATCTTCAATCTCATCTTGGGTTCCCAAGTAAAAAGACATCATGATATCAAAAGAGAAAAAAAGAATGTTGGATGACAATATCAGGCATCAAACAGCGATAAATTATTTTTCTTACGGACATCCGCTGAGCGGCATGCGCAGTCATTTCTCCTTCAAGGCGCGCCGTAAAATGTTCGATCTTTTCATGAAAGTGATGCGTCCTGCATCCTCGTCTTCCGTTCTCGATATCGGGGTCACCCCGGACGAAAGCCTGCCCGAGTCCAATTACTTCGAGAAGTTATATCCGTATAAGGACAGGATAGTGGCGGCAAGCATCGAGGACGCGAGCTTCCTGGAAAAGGCATACCCGGGCCTGCGGTTCGTTATGATAGGGCGGGACGGCCGCCTGCCCTTCGCGGACGATCAGTTCGACATACTCTTCTGTTCAGCGGTACTGGAGCATGTGGGCGATACGGAATCGCAGAGGAAGTTCATAGGCGAGTGTATACGAGTGAGCCGGAGTTTTTTTATAACCACGCCTGACCGCAGGTTCCCGGTTGAGTTCCACACGATCCTGCCGTTCCTGCACTGGCTGCCCCGCTCTCTGCATCAAGCCGCGCTGCGCGGGCTCGGCCTGGGCTTCTGGGCCAGTACCGAAAACCTGAACCTGCTGACGCCGAAGGAATTTACAAGCCTTGTCCCGCCTGTGGCGGAGCTGTCGGTGTTCAAGTGCAAAACGCTCGGCCTGCCGTCGAACGTCGTCATATCGGGCCGCAAATGACCCGCTTGAACATGCATGGCGAGCGCGAGGCCCGCGGCTTGTCGCGGGGAATCTTGAAAATCTCAACCTCATTGCAGGCGGTTCTTCGTATTGTTCTCGACAAAATACAAGGGGTATTGGCGGGCTGTCAGGCACTAAGAGAGAATAAACAATGCTTGGCGCGATGGGCACGGGGCGCGGCTCAGGCCAACTCCTCTATCACCCTGCATGCCGCCTTGACGGCCTCGTCTATCTTACCGCCGTCGGTCCCTCCGGCCTGCGCCAGGTCTTCCTTGCCGCCGCCTCTGCCGCCGACTATAGGGGCGATGCGCTTTATTATCTCCCCGGCGCTTATCCTCCTGGCAAGGTCCCTTGTGACCGCGGCAAGGAGGACCGCCTTTCCGTCCTGCGTCGTCGCGGCGAGCACCACCACACCTGAGCCGAGCTTTATCCTCAGCGCGTCGGCAATCTCCCTCAGTTCCTTCGGGTCCGCCACGTCCGCCTTTGCAACGACGGCCTTTACGCCCTTTATGTCGCGCGCTTCTCCGGCGAGCCTGTCGGCCGCACCGGACTTGCCTTTGCCCTTGAGCCGCTCTATCTCTTTTTCAAGCTCCCTTTGATACTCGATGAGTTTTTTTACCTTATCCGGGACTTCGAGCCTCGGGACCTTGAGCGCCTGGGCGCTCTCCCTCAACGCCGTATCGGTGCGGCGGGCCTCCTCTATGGCGCCTTCCCCGGTCACGGCCTCTATCCTCCTTACGCCTGAGGCAACTGAGCTCTCGCCAGTTATCCTGAAGAGCCCAAGGTCCCCGGTCCTCACCGCGTGGGTGCCGCCGCATAGCTCCGCGCTCACGCCGTCGATATGGACCATCCGGACGGTAGAGCCGTATTTTTCCCCGAAAAATGCGAGGGCGCCCCTCTCGATAGCCTCCTGGTACGCGAGTACGTCCGTCTTTACCTCGAGGTTTTCAAGTATTATCGAGTTTACCTCGTCTTCAATCCTTGCGATGGCCTCCGCGCTCAACGCCTCGAAGTGGTTGAAGTCGAACCTGAAGCCCCTCGGGGCGACGAGCGAGCCCGCCTGCCTCACGTGAGGGCCCAGGACCCTTCTGAGCGCCGCATGGAGGATGTGGGTAGCCGTGTGGTTGCGCCTGGCGGCCTTCCTCTTATCGAGGTCAGGTATGAGTTCGGCCCAGTCATCCGTTGACACGGAGCCTTCCATCACTTCGCAGCGGTGCACGATTAGGTCGTTCAAAGGCCTCAACGTGTCCGTCACCTTTATGTTGAAGCCGGTCCCGACCATGGTCCCGGTGTCCCCGGCCTGTCCGCCGGACTCTCCGTAGAAAGGGGTTTCAGCGGTGATTATCTCGACGATGTCGCCCTTGAACGCCGTATCCACGTTTGCCGAGTCCTTTATTATGCACAGGACCCTTGAAGAGGCCACCTCCATGTGATAGCCGACGAACTCGGACTTGAGCCCCGATTGGGAGAGTTTTTTGTAGAGGTCTTGAGTCCCGGCCTCGGCCTTTATGCCCTTCCACGAGGCCCTGGCCTTGGTCTTCTGCTCGTTCATATACCTTGAGAAGCCCTCCTCGTCCACCGTGAAGCCCTCGGCATTGACGATTATGGAGGTGAGGTCCAACGGGAACCCGAACGTGTCGTAGAGCTTGAAGGCCACGTCCCCGGGGATGACGGTCTTTTTCCGCTCCTTAAGGAGCCGCGTCTCCTCGGCAAGCAGGCCCAACCCCCTCTCAAGTGTCTCAAGGAACCGCTCTTCCTCGCCCTTTGCGGCGCGCGAGACGATATCCCCGGCGCGCTCTATCTCCGGATATACGCCCCCCATGAGGTCGATGACCCCGGCGCAGACCTCGAAGAGGAACGGCTCCTTCCTGCCCAGGAGCCTGCCGTGCCTTACGGCCCTTCTTATGATCCTCCGGAGCACGTAGCCCCTGCCTTCGTTGGACGGCAGCACGCCGTCGCTGATGAGGAACGTGATGGCCCTTGCGTGGTCGGCTATGGCCCTTATCGAGACGTCCAGGGGATGGCCGCCACCGGAGTATTTGACCGTCGTCAGCCCCTCGATAGCCTCTATTATCGGCATGAACAGGTCGCTGTCGTAATTGGTGTGCCTGGACTGCAGGACTGAGGTGAGCCTCTCAAGGCCCATACCCGTGTCTATGCACGGCCTGGGCAGGGGGGTGAGGGAACCGGCGGCGCTCCTGTTGAACTGCATGAATACGAGGTTCCATATCTCCAGGAATCTGTCGCAGTCGCACCCGACGGCGCACCCCGGCCTGCCGCACCCGACACCCGCGCCCTGGTCGAATATTATCTCGGAGCAGGGCCCGCAAGGCCCCACGTCCCCCATGGACCAGAAGTTGTCCTTTGCCCCCATCCGCACTATCCTCTTTTCGGATATCCCCGTCTCCCTCGCCCATATGATGGCGGCCTCGTCGTCGTCTTCGAATACCGTTACCCATAGTTTGTCTACCTGGAGATTTACCTCGTTCGTCAGGAAGTCCCAGGCGTACCTGATCGCGTCTTTTTTGAAGTAGTCCCCGAAGGAGAAGTTGCCGAGCATCTCGAAGAACGTATGGTGGCGGGCGGTGAAGCCGACGTTTTCAAGGTCGTTGTGTTTTCCCCCGGCCCTCATGCACTTCTGGCACGAGACCGCCCTGGTGTACTCGCGCGTCTCTTCGTTCAGGAATACGCCTTTGAACTGGACCATGCCGGCGTTCGTGAAAAGGAGCGTCGGGTCGCCCTTGGGCACGAGGCCGGAGGAGGGGACATGCGTGTGCCCTCTTTTCTTGAAGTAATCGATGAACCTCTGTCTTATCTCCGCGGATTTCATAGTCCAGTTACCTTTTAGCGTTCTGATACCCCCGTGGCTTCCAGGCCCATGGGGGTATCATTATGCGTCAGCCTTGAAGCTCCCCGCGGCTTTTCCGCGGGGAATCTTCGACATATAAGGGAGTATATATTTCTATTCGCTCGCTTTACCCCGCAGCAAACTGCGGAGCATGCGCCCGCTCTGCATGTTCAAAGCCTTCGTGCTCCAGGCCTTCTTCCACGTCAAGCGCCTTGAATATCATGGCGTTGGAGAAGCCGCGTCCCTTCAGGAACCTGAAGGCCCGCTCAACCGCCTTCCTGTCTTTTCTGCCGACGGGGAGGGCTACCCCGTTTTTTTTAGCCCACTTCCTCAGGGCCGTACCCGCTGTTCGGGCCTCCACTGCGGCCCCTATCGAGCCGAGGGCGCGGTGTATGATCTCTTCGCTTATGCCCTTGACCTTGAGCTCGCAAGCGATCTTAACGGGGCCCCAGTTCTTGTACCTTACCCTCGACCCGCATAGTATCTCCGCGAACCTCTCGTCGTCGAGGTATCCGGCCTGGATGAGGGATTTGACGGCGCGCTCGACATCCTTCGCCTCAAAGCCCCTGGAGTCGAGACGGTCCCTGACCTCGGCGACGCTCCTGGGCCTTGAGGCGAGGAACTTCAGCGCCGTGGTGACGGCGTCGGGACGGCTCTCCTTTTTTGAAGGCATTGGAAGTCAACCCGGTCTATATCAGGATAACGGAAAAAACCTGTTGCCGTTATATCGAAACAAATCAAAAGGCGGCGTCTTCCCGGGGTGGGGGTACGCCGCCTGCGCGTCAGAAGCGGTCGGCGTTGTCGCGCGGCGGTCCGGAGAGGCCCTGGTCGTCCTCTTTCATGAAGTCCTTCCAGCCCATGTCGCTCGTCCCGGTTATGCCCTTTACCTTGAGGGCGAAGTCGGCCGGGTTGCTCGCCTGCTTCAACGCCTCGTCGTAGGATATGAGGCCCCTGTTCAGGAGCGAGAGTATGGACTGGTCGAACGTCTGCATGCCGTACGAGGTAAAGCCCTTGGTTATGGCGTCGGTTATCTCTTTGGTCTTGTCCTTGTCCTCGATGCACTCCCGCACCCTCGATGTGGTCACCATCACCTCCACGGCCGGGACCCTTCCCCTGCCGTCCTTGGTCGGCATGAGCCTCTGGGAGATTATCGCCTTTATGACCCCCGCAAGCTGTATCCTTATCTGCTTCTGCTGGTAGGGCGGAAAGACCGATACTATCCTGTTTATGGTCTCCATCGCGTCTATCGTATGGAGGGTGGAGAGGACAAGGTGGCCCGTCTCCGCCGCGGTAAGGGCTATTTCGATAGTTTCCAGGTCCCTCATCTCGCCGACCATGATTATGTCCGGGTCCTGCCTGAGCGCGCCCCTCAGGGCCTCGGAGAACGAGTTCGAGTCTACCCCGATCTCCCTCTGGTTTATGATGCAGCGCTTGTCCCTGTGCAGGAACTCTATCGGGTCCTCGACCGATATGACGTGGCCTGAGCGCGTGTTGTTTATCTGGTCGAGCATCGAGGCGAGGGAGGTGGACTTTCCGCTGCCGGTGACGCCCGTGACGAGCACAAGGCCCCTTACCTCTCCGGCGATGGTCTCGAGCACCTTCGGGAGGTTGAGTTCCTGAAACGTCTGTATCTTTATCGGTATTACCCTTAAGACCACCCCTACCGCGCCCCTCTGCTGGAAGATGTTGACCCTGAACCTTCCGAGCCCGGGCACGCTGTAGGCCATGTCCACCTGGTGGACTTTCCTGAAGGCCTCTTTCTGGGTGTCGTTCATCAACCTCATGGCGACCTTGGCCACCTCGTCGGGGGCGAGCCGCTCGTGGTTCTTAATGGGGATAAGTGTGCCGTTTACGCGCAGTATCGGGGGCACTCCGGCCTTCATGTGGACGTCGGACGCCTTGGCCTTTACCGCGATATTGAGGATGGAGCTTATGTCTATGTCTGCCATGCCGTCACTCCTGTGCCGTCTCTTTTGTCTTTA
>JACRLF010000064.1 GCA_016235365.1 Deltaproteobacteria bacterium
CCAGGCTCCAGATGCTCCTCCGTGGGCAGAACCTCGTAGGCTACAGGCACTACTCGGACGACGTGGTCAAAAAATTCGTCGAGCGCGCGGCGAAGAACGGGATAGACATCTTCAGGATCTTCGACGCCCTCAACGACACAAGGAACATGGAGGTGGCGGTAAAGGCCGCCAGGGACGCAAAGGCCTTTGTCGAGGCCACCATATGCTACACCACGAGCCCGGTGCACACCCATGAAGGGTTCGTGGATATGGCGCTAAAGCTCCAGGCCATGGGCGCGGACACCATCTGCATAAAGGACATGGCGGGGCTTTTGACCCCCTGGGCGGCGTACGACCTGGTGACAAAGCTCAGGGAGAAGGTCTCTCTCCCTCTCCATATCCATTCGCACGATTCATCCGGGCTTGCCGCCATGAGCTACCTCAAGGCGGTGGAGGCCGGGGCCGAGATAATAGACACGGCCATCTCAAGCCTCGCCTCGGGCACCTCGCAGCCTCCAACCGAGAGCATGGTGGCGGCGCTCAGGGGGACCCCGTACGACACGGGCCTCGACCTTGAGCTCCTCTCGGACATAGCGGATTACTTCAGGGCCGTACGCAAGAGGTACAAGAAGTTCGAGAGCGAGTATACCGCCATCAACACCAAGACGCTCGTCGTCCAGATACCCGGCGGCATGATCTCGAACCTCGCCCACCAGTTGAAGGAGCAGAACGCGCTCGACAAGATGAACGACGTGCTCGAGGAGATACCGAGGGTGAGGAAAGACATGGGGTATCCGCCGCTTGTCACCCCTACGAGCCAGGTCGTGGGCACGCAGGCGACACTCAACATCCTGATGGGCGAAAGGTACAAGGTAATCACGAGCGAAACACGGAACTACTTCAAGGGGCTCTACGGCAGGCCCCCCGGCCCCATCGACGAGGCGGCCCGCAAGATGGCCATCGGGGATGAAAAGCCCATCACGTGCCGCCCGGCCGACCTCCTGGAGCCGGAGCTCGAGCGGTTGATGAGGGACCTCGACGGCAAGGCCAAGAAGGTCGAGGACATACTCTCATACGCGCTCTTCCCGATAGTGGCCCTCGAGTTCTTCGAGCAGAGGGAGGCCGGAAAGCTCGCGCCCGAGCCGCTTGAGGAGTTAGAGGCGGAAACGCCCGCCATGAAGCACGTGGTGCCGCACCTGGCGCCGAGCGAGTTCAACATAACGGTCCACGGCGAGACTTACAAGATAAAGGTGGCCGGGGCCGGGCACAAGGTCGAGGGCAAGAGGCCGTTCTTCATCTCCATAGACAACCACCTCGAAGAGGTAATGATAGAGTCCCTCACCGAGGTCATCCCCACTACCGCCGGCGAGATAGAGAGGCCGTCCATAACCCAGTCCAGCAGGCCCAAGGCCAGGAAGGAAGGGGACGTCACAACCCCCATCCCAGGCAAGGTGATATCGATAAAGGCCGCCGTGGGCGACAGGGTCTCCGAGGGAGACACGGTGCTTACGGTAGAGGCGATGAAGATGGAGAACGAGGTCCACACGCCCATCAGCGGGGTGGTAAAGAAGGTCCTCGTTAAGATCGGGGATTCCGTAAACCCGGACGAGACGCTTATAGAGGTGGAGCCGGAATAGGCCCGATGAACCACGCCGCGGCGAGCGCGGGCCTCAAGCCCGATATCCGTTGAAGCTCCCCGCGGCAAGCCGCGGGGAATCTTCGACATCTAAGGAAACAATTTCTATTCGCTCGCTTGACCCCGCAGCAAGCTACGGGCTGGACGCTCGCTATGCATGTTCCCAACCCGAAAGACGGATGAAATGCCTGTCCTTTTAAAAGTCCTCTCCGTCGTCTTCCCGGTATTCTGCGTAATAGGTGTGGGGTATCTCTTCGCCAGGTTCAAGCGCATCAGCCTTGAGCCGGTGATAGAGATACTCCTGTACCTTACCATACCGGCGCTCGTCATATCATCCCTTTCCAGAAAAAGGCTCGTCGTCGACGAGCTTACGCTCGTTGCCGGAGGGGCCGTGCTGGTAGTCCTCGGCACCGGAGTCATAAGCTTCGTCTTCCTCTCGGCGATAAAGAGGCGCCACTTGAGGGGCTTCTACCTGCCGGCCATGTTCATGAACTCGGGGAACATGGCGCTGCCGCTGGCGCTGCTCGCCTTCGGCGCCGAGGGGCTTACCGTGGCAATCCTCTACTACATCGCCGTAAGCCTGATGGTATATTCAGCGGGGATATATATCGCCAAAGGGCGGGGCGGGGGGTTATCCGAGATATTCAAACTCCCGCTCATTTACGCCTCCGTTATCGGCATAGCGTTGAACCTCACGGAGGTGCGGATGCCGTCCTTTCTCCTCTCGACCTTTGACATGCTCGGGGCCGCGACCATCCCGCTGATGCAGGTAAGCCTCGGCTACAGGCTCCACTCCGCCAGGTTCAGCCACACGTCCCTGTCAATAGCCGGCTCGGTGATAAGGATAGGAGGGGGGGTCCTGATAGCCTGGCTCGCGGTAACCGTCCTCGGCATAGTTGGGCTCGACAGGAAGATAATCCTATTATGTTCGGCGATGCCCTCGGCGGTAATAAACTTCGTTGTGAGCCACAGGTACCAGGTCGACAGCGACCTCGTCGCCTCGACCGTGGCGATGAGCACCCTTTTAAGCGTCGTGACCACTCCCCTTGTGCTCATCTGGATAATGTGATGGGACCGTCCCGCTCGTCTCTTAAATTTTGGGCCGTCATCGCGGCCCTCGTCACAGCCTCGGTTCTGCGGTGCGCCCCGCTTGAGGCGAACGGCGGGATACTCAACTACAGGGCGGTATTCAAGCCCTGCTACGGCGCCAAAGATGCCGTAAAGATAGCTCTGCGCGAGTTCGAGCGCAACGGCTCAAGCCGCGTCCTTATCGTGGACACGGCCAGCTTCCAGACCGAAGAAGTAGACGCCTCGACAATCGACTTCAACAGGGAAGTTGAAAAAAAGGTCTGGCGAAAGACGCCCTTTGCCTCAGCCCTCTACAGGTACACCGCCGGGCGGGACGGCTTGATCCATAACGACGGGATAATACGCGCCGAGGCCGCAACCCCCGGCGTATTCCTGACCGTTGACATGTGCCCGTCGAAACGGAGCTTCAATAGAGACCTCTTCGCCTCCACCATCGCCCTCCCGGTCAAGGACAGGCCCATAGCCATCGCCGTCAGCGGCCTCTGGATAGAGAGGCACAGGGATGAGTTCAACTGGATAGTGGAGGAGGCGCGCTCCAACAGGCTCTCCGTGACGTGGGTGAACCACTCCTACTCCCACCCCTACAGGAAGGGCGTTCCCGACGAGAAGAACTTCCTTCTCTCGGAGGGGGTCGATCTGGACAAAGAAGCGCTCGGCCTTGAGGTGCTGCTCCTTGAAAACGGCCTCCTCCCATCGCCCTTTTTCAGGTTCCCGGGGCTCGTCTCGGACAGGAGGGCCCTTGAGAGGCTGAGGGCGCTCTCGCTCATACCAGTGGGCGCGGACGCCTGGCTCGCAAAGGGGCGGATGCCGGGGCCCGGCTCCATAATCCTCGTCCACGGCAACGGGAACGAGAATAGGGGCATAGAAAAGCTCATCAATTTCTACGAAGAGAAAAAGGAAGACTTCAAGGAAGGAAGGCTCACGCTAAAGCCCCTTAAAGACGCCTTCGCAAGGTAGGGGGCGTGAACACGCAGGATATTGAAAGACGGGGGCGGCCCCTCAAGGGGCCGCCCCCGTTGCCTGAAACTCACCCTATCTTCAGCTCCGTCTCCACGGGTATCGGATTCGTGAGGCAGTATAGCGCCGGGCACCTCTCCCTTGAGAGCTCCTCGATGCGCTTGAGCTTCTCCGCCGGGGCGTCGCTCTCGACGTAGGTGGTGAACCTGACCTTCTCCGCGATAGGGTTGTCGGAGAGGCCCATGACCTTTGAGAAATCTACGAAGCTCTCGGCGACCACCCTGAGCTTCTTGAGCGCCACTCCCTCCATCGCGGCCATGGTCGCGAACGTCGCCGTGAAGCAGGACGCGGAGCCGTACAGACAGTATATGAGCGGCCCGGGCGCGCCCCCTCCGCCGCCGAGGAACGACGGCTGGTCGGCCTCAAGGGTCATCTTGCCGCCCTCGAAACTCACCGTGGCCTTGAACTGCGTACCCTGCCCCGTGTTCCACTCCCCCTCTATCCTCGTAATCTTTTTGGCCTTCGACGGGTCTTTCTTTATCTCCTCGGCGGTATTGCCGAGCTTCTCCACGTTGACGTTGTTGATGGACATGCGCCCCTCCTTTTCATTTATACGTTATATACTTTCATCTCCGCGCACTACGTAACACTTATCCTCCAGCCCTCTTCAGCCGGGACGACGTGGCCGACTATCGCCGGTTCAACCCCGCGCGCCCTGAGCTTCTCGATAAGGAGGGCCGACCTCTCCCCGGCCACCGATATCAAAAGCCCTCCTGAAGTCTGAGGGTCTAAAAGTAGAAGCTCGACCGCCTCGTTCACGCCGGACAGCACCGTATCCTTCATGAGAAAAGCGCGGTTGGAGGCGATAGAGCGGGGCCTGTTAGACCTCTTTTTGACCATATCCAGGGCCGCCTGGAAGAACCGCACCCCTGAAGAGCGTATGACGAGGTTCACCCCTGAGGCCCTGGCCACCTCCATAGCGTGTCCCAGGAGCCCGAAGCCGGTCACGTCGGTGCAGGCGTTCACCCCGACCTCGCCCGCGGCCTCAGCCGCCGCCCTGTTCAGCGCCTTCATGGACGATATGGCGTCCCAGGCGTCCACCTCGTCAATCCTGCCGGCCTTCAATGCGCTCGCGATGACGCCGGAGCCGATGGGCTTTGTCAGCACCAGGACGTCTCCGGGCCTTGCCTTGCTGTTCGTGGTTATCCTGTCGGGGTGGACAAAGCCGGTCACGGATAGGCCGTACTTTACCTCCCTGTCCTCTATGGAGTGGCCGCCCACAAGGAGCGCCCCGGCCTCAATGAGCTTATCCATCGAACCCTTTATTATCTCGTTCAGGACGGATAGCGCAAGCTCCTTCGGGAAGCATACGATGTTCATGGCGAGCCTCGGTGCCCCGCCCATGGCGTAGACGTCGCTCAGGGCGTTGGCCGCGGCTATCTGGCCGAAGGTATAGGGGTCGTCCACTATCGGCGGGAAAAAATCGAGCGTGGAGATGAGCGCGAGCTCTTCCGAAATCCTGTAGACCGCCGCGTCGTCCGCCGTCTCCACGCCCACCAGGAGATCCCTGTCCTTCATGTGCGGTAGCTGATGCAGCACCTGCATCAGGGCCTCAGGGCCTATCTTGGCCGCTCAACCGGCGCAGCTCGCCCAGTCTGTAAGCTTTATCTTGCGCCCCTGGTTCAAGGGCCGCCTCCTTTCATGGCGTTACGATAGTGACTATCAAATATACCCCTGCGCCGCCAGGAGCGCAAGGGCGAAATACCCGCAAACCTCCTCGGCGCGCCGTCTCATCGTCTCAGCACGCGCAGGTCTCCCTGCCGGAGCGTGAGTCTCTCCCCGTCGAAGTGCTCGAGTATCTCTATGGCGAGCTTCCTGCCGCAGCCGAGGAGGTCCCTGAACTCCGAGGCCCTTATGCTCCCCTTCTCCCCCATATGGACGGCAAGCCTCTCTCTGGCCGCATCGAGGACGCCCTTTGAGATAAAACTCCCCTCTTTCAACCTCACTATCTCTGCGCTCCTCAGGAGGTAGTTGAATACGCGGTCTATATCTCCCTTAGCAAAGGGGAGCTTCTTGATGTCGTCGATTGAGGGCTGTGCGAACGGCGCTGTAAAGAGCGCCCTTATGGCGGCCTCTACCAACGAGTCGGCCCCTGAGAGCGCCGGGCGGTAAGAAGAAAGTGCGATAGTCCTGCCCTCCCGCTTCAGCGTCTTGCCGGCCACCAACTGGTCTATCAGGGCGCTTAAAAACCCGGCCGGCCTCTGCTTCACCGACGCGCGCTCTTGAGGCAGAACCCTTTTTATCAGCTCCTCCTCCCTGATGCCAGGCTCAGAGGGGTTTGTACCGTGGAACTCCCTGACGACGCCGATTATACGCCCCTTGATGGAGTCGGCCGTCTTGATATCCGCTATATAATCCCCTATCAAGCCGAACCCCCCGCCATCTATCGCGTCCGGGAGCTCATCCATGCGAATGTTGAGCATGAGGGACGCGGCCCGCTTATCGAGCGCGCCCCCGTTCTCCAAAAGCAGGCCCATCAGTATCGAGTTTACGTCCGAGACGTCAGGCGCTGCCGCTACAACACGGTTGCGCCCCGGCGCGACGCCTTTTGAGAGGTAAGGGACCCTTAGCGTCCCTCCGCCTATGACGGAGTTGGCTCCGGTGTCGAGCAGTATGAAGCGGTCGCCCCTCAGCATAAGGAGAGGTTTTTTTAGCATCAGCCTGCCGGAGGTCTTAGAGCCCTCTGCCGCGCCCTCCGGGAACCTTGCCACCCCGAGCGCCTCGTCGGTAAAGTGGTGTACCTTGACCGGGACGCTCTTCTTCGTCCTGGTCCGCGGGGCAGTCTGAGCTTCCCCCCCCTTTCCGAGAAGCTCGAAAGAGCAGTCGTAATAAGAGCGCGCCTTTGATAACGCGCCCTCAACGGAGGCGAAAAGCTCCGGGGATACGAGCATAAGGCCGCGCCCTATCTCGTCGTAGGAGACCCCGCTCAGGTTCAACGCCGCCCTCTGCCCCCGCGATACGCACTCGGCCTGGAGATACAGGCTCTGTATGCCGCGTATCTTGACCTTCGCCCCGGTCGGGAAAACGCGCAGGTCGTCTCCCTGTCTCGCCGTACCGGAAGCAACCGTGCCGGTAACAACGGTCCCGAAGCCCTTTACCGTAAACGACCGGTCAACCGGGAGCCTGAAAAAACCGCCCGCTTCATGGCGGCGGGACTTGAGCACGTACTCCCTGATGAGCGCTTTGAGCCTCTCGATGCCCTCCCCGGTCACACCGGAGACCTCCACGACGGGAGAGCCCCTGAGGATGGTGTCCCTTGCCAGCGCCTCGACGGCGCCCCGCACCGCGCCCACCCTGTCGCCGTCCGCGAGGTCGCACTTCGTTATCACGAATATACCGTCCCTTATCCCGAGCAGATGGATGATGTCGAGATGCTCTCTGGTCTGCGGCATCACACCGTCGTCTGCGGCCACCACGAAAAGGACGAGGTCTATGCCGCTCACCCCGGCGAGCATGTTCTTTATGAACCGCTCATGCCCCGGCACGTCGATGAGCGCGGCCCTTATGGATGAGTTAGGGGCCGTGCCCTCCATATCGATATACGCGAACCCTATGTCGGTGGTGAGCCCCCTTGTCTTCTCCTCTATGAGCCTGTCGGTATCTATGCCGGTAAGGGCCTTGACAAGGGTCGTCTTGCCGTGGTCTACGTGGCCGGCCGTGCCGATTATGCAGGATATGCGGTTGGGTGATGCCATTTTCATAACCTCGGCGTCTGACTGGAATTTCAATGAAACCTCCCGGGGCCTGGAAGCCCCCGGAGGTTTCAGAACTTTAAAAATATCCCTTGCCGATGTCTTTGTCCAGAATAATATTTTGTTTTACGGCCGGCAATAACCCCGGCATGTTGTGTTCAAGCCCCGCGGCTTTTCTATCGGCCGGGACGCCCGCCATGCTTTTCAAAAGGCTTTATTTTTGTGCTATACTCTGGAGGGCAAAATTTATAAGGCCGCTCAAAAGGCTCCCGACCCACGCCACTTGGCGTGGGTGCCCCGAAGGAGTCGAGGAGCGAGGAACGAGGCGTACTCGTCTCGTACGCCGCAGTGACAAACGACGATGACGACACCGCAGATGGGGCTTTTTCAGCGGCCTGTCAGAAGGGACTGCTAATCCATGCGCGATTTCGAGAGGCCGAAGGCCGCGTTCTTCTCGTTCACGAGCTGCGAGGGCTGCCAGCTCGCCATATTGAGCTGCGAGGAAGCGCTCCCGGAAATACTGAAACGGATAGAGGTCGTGAACTTCCGGGAGGCGATGTCCGAGAGGAGCGACGACTATAAGATAGCCTTCATAGAGGGCTCGGTCAGCACTGAAGAAGAGATAGCGAGGGTCACGAAGATACGCGAAAGGGCCGACTTCGTCGTGGCGCTCGGGGCCTGCGCGACGACCGGGGGGCTCAACTGCCTCAAGAACCGCTTCCCGATGGACGATGTCAAGCGGATAGTCTACGGCAAGGATGCCGGTCAGATAGAGACCGTGCCCGCAAGGCCGATAGACTCCGTGATAAAGGTCGATTACCGCCTCCACGGCTGTCCGATCTCCGGGAAGGAATTCCTCGCCTTCTTCGCGGACCTTGTCATGGGCAGATCGCCCAGGACCCCCAACTACCCGGTCTGCGTCGACTGCAAGATGGCCGGCAACATCTGCGTATTTGAAAAGGGCATGTACTGCGTCGGCCCGGTTACAAGGGCCGGGTGCGACGCCATATGCGTCACCTACGGGTCCGTCTGCTGGGGGTGCAGAGGCTACGTGGACGACCCTAACGTCAATGCCCACAGGGAGACGCTCAAGAGATACGGCCTTACGGCAAAGGGGGTAGCGCAAAAGCTCGACCTCTACGGCGGGAAAAAACAGTAAGACCTCAGGGAGCGAGATGGAGAAGGACCTGAACATAAACATAGTCGAGGTGACGAGGATAGAAGGCCACGGCAACATCGTCATCGACGTCAGGAAGGGCCGGATAAAGGAGCTCCGGTTCGATATAATCGAATCCCCGCGTTTTTTCGAGGCGATGCTCAGGGGCAGGCGTTACGACGAGGCCCATCACATCATGTCGAGGATATGCGGCATATGCGCCGTCAGCCACACATCCGCCTCGCTCAAGGCCATAGAGTCCGCGATGGGGATAAGGATATCGAGGCAGGCCGCCCTCTTGAGGAAGCTCGCGTTCAGCGGCGAGATGCTCCAGAGCCATATACTCCATCTCTTCTTCCTCGTCCTACCGGACCTCGTCGGCGCGGGCTCCATAGTGCCGCTCCTT
This sequence comes from Deltaproteobacteria bacterium, assembly GCA_016235365.1. Taxonomy (GTDB): domain Bacteria; phylum Desulfobacterota; class GWC2-55-46; order GWC2-55-46; family GWC2-55-46; genus JACRLF01. The sequence goes on from JACRLF010000064.1 coordinate 8,976, forward strand.
GAGTCCCACCCCGAGCTCGCCAGGCGCACCCTCGGGCTCAAGAGGCTCTCAAACGACATATGCGCCGTCGTAGCCGGCCGTCATATACACCCGATATCGCTCGTCCCGGGCGGGGTCGCCCATACGCCGGGGACTGGCGAGCTTAAAACGCTCAAAAAAAGGCTTGAGGACTCTTTCAGGGAGCTCGATGCGCTCTTTGAATTCCTCTCCGGCATGCCTGCGCCCGAATTCCGCCTTGAGCGCGAGTTCATCTCGCTTAAGGCGAGGGGCGAGTATGCCGCCTACGCCGGCGAGCCCTTCTCAAGCATGAACTACCCGATGGATTCCATCTCCTTCAGGAAGAGGATAAAGGAGTACATGGTGCCGCACTCAGCGGCCAAGCACGCGAAGAGCCCCAGGGGGACTTACATGGTCGGCGCGCTTGCGAGGGTCAACAACAACTTCCGCCAGTTAAGGCCCACGGCCCGCGCGATAGCGAAGAAGGCCGGGCTCGTCCCGCCCTTGACAAACCCGTTCCAGAACAACATGGCCCAACTCGTCGAGTGCTTCCAGATGACCGAGGACGCCGTAGCCGCCATAGATAAACTCCTGGAGATGGGGCCCAGGCCCGAACCTTTGAAGAGGCCGAAGGCCTACGGCACCGGCATAGGCATGGTAGAGGCGCCGAGGGGCACCCTCTACCATGAATACCGCATCAATAAGGACGGGATAGTGGAGAGGGCCGAATGCATAATCCCCACCGCCCAGAACTTGAGGTCTATTGAAGACGACTTGAGGGGCTTTATCCCCGGGATACTCCACATGCCGAAAAAAGAGATAAGCGGCCTGATAGAGTCCCTCGTCAGGGCCTACGACCCGTGCATCTCATGCTCCACCCACATTATGGACGTTCGCTTCGTCTGACAGGCCGCTAACCCCCCTTTCCCCAAAAAACCTGAACTTCTTGTAATCCGTGGTTTTTTTTATTAAAATATCTGATGCCGATGCGCTGCGGGCGAAGCGCCCCCAGCCATCGGCTCGTTGTGGAGGATTTTTAATGTTTCCTTCGGAGACCCCGCTGCCTGGCACGCAGGGTGGCACATTATTTTTCAGCGCTCTTATCAGCTCAAGGGACTCTACCTATATATGCGCATAAACATAGCACCGAAACAGATACTCGACAAGATACTCGAGCGCAAAAGGAGGGATGAGTACAGGCCTGAGAACATAGACCTGAAGGCCATGCTCAAGGAGATACTCACCCTCGCCGGAAAGTTCGTCCCCTCCGAATCGGGCTCGATACTCCTGGACGACCCGGTGTTGAACCAGAACAGGCAGAAACCCGGGGTCCTCTACTTTGTCTCATGTTTCGGCAAGGGTTCGTCATTCCTCGTCGGCACGTATCTGCCGGCCGCGCTCGGCATAGCCGGCCAGACCTACACCACCGGCAGGCCGTATATAAGCAGGAAGGCGAAGGACGACGTAAACTTCTACCCCGTCATAGACAAGAAGACCAACTTCGTGACAAAATCGATCATCTGCGCCCCAATACGGATAAAAAAGACCACGATAGGGGTAATAGAGCTGCTGAACAGGGTCGACGGGTCGGACTATACCGGGGACGACCTCACGCTGCTCAAGCTCTTCGCCGAGTATACCTCCACCTTGATACAGAACTCCCTCGACGCTAAGAGGTTCGGCGAGCTTTCCATCAAGGACAACCTCACCGGGCTCTACAACGACAGGTTCCTTTACGGCCGCCTCACCAAGGATGTCGCGCGGGCCCTGAAGCGGGGCTCCGACCTCTCCCTCATCTTTCTGGACCTCGACAACTTCAAGGAGGTGAACGACGTCCACGGCCACCTGGCCGGCAGCCAGGTCCTCACCGAAGCCGGTTCCATCCTCCTTGATAGCCTTACGATAAAGAACTCCGCAGCCATAAGATACGGCGGGGACGAATTCGTCGTAATCCTCCCTGACACCGGCGTGGAAGAGGCCGCCGGATACGCCGAGGACTTGAGGGAGGCCATAGCGCGGTTCGTCTTCCTTAAACACAGGAAACACAGGTACCCTGGCGGTGAAAAGGCCCTCAACATAAAGGGGAGGATTACCTGCAGCATAGGCGTTGCCTCCATCAGGGCTAATTCCGGCCCCGCAAACAACGGGCCGAACGGGGTCAATGAAGTACGGGACGACCTGATAAAGAAGGCCGACTCCGCCATGTACGCATCCAAGCAGACCGGCAGGAATAAGGTCAGCCTCGCTAAGTGAACATGCATAACGAGCGCATTCCCCGTAGCTTGCTACGGGGTTAAGCGAGCGAATAGAAATAGATACTTCCTTATATGTCGAAGATTCCCCGCGGCTTGCCGCGGGGAGCTTCAATGAGTTGAAATCCCCTTAAGCCCAGGCCCCGGGAATTTTAAAGGCCCCTGCGGCAAACCACGGGCAGGACGCCCGCAATCCATCTCAAGCCCGATTATAACACCTTGATATATCAGATGTTTTTAATTTCAGAATGGGATTACCACATCCGGGGCTGTCTTGACAAACCTGAAATGCGGGCATATAATTTAAGTAGGTAGATTGAACAAAAACATGAGATGAGGTGAAAACGAGCAAGGAGGTGAGCTATATGTTCGAGCTGAAGAAATGGGACCCTGCAAGGGAGCTTACAAACATCCAGAGAGAGATGGACGAGCTGTTCAGGAGGGTTTTCGGGACATTGCCCACGGGCATATTCAGGCTCGGCAGAGAGTTCAAAGGGGAGTGGTATCCTGCCGTTGAGTGCTACATGAGGGACGGGAAGTTCGTGGTTCACGCTGATCTTCCTGGAGTAGACCCCAAGGATGTGGACGTTACAATAGCAGGCAACAGGGGTACATGTTCCATGAGGCCTCTTACGGCTCTTTCGAGAGGACGATCACCATCCCCGAGGGCATAAAGAGCGATGAGGTTCATGCCACTTACAGGAACGGCGTGCTTGAGCTGACGATGCCGGCAAAGGTGGAGGCCCTTCCGAAGAAGGTGAAGATCGAGATAGAGAGCGGCACGGAGAAGAAGACCGAGAAGGTAGCCTGAAGCAGATGAAACAACCGGGGTCTTTGGAGACCCGGCGTGGCTTCAGAACATCAAAAAAGAACCCTCCCAAGGCTTAAAACCCGGGGTGTTTCGGAACGCAACATAGGGCTTGAGGCCCCGCGGAGGGGAGGACTCCAAAGAAAAAACAACAAGGCGGAAAAATCCACCTCATCTCGGAGCGCAGTCAATAAATACCCCGGCGAAGCCGGCCGGGGTATTTTTGTTGCGTCTTTACTTCTCAAGCAACTCCTTCAATATATCCCTGTGGCACCTCTCGTCCATCCTGCATGTGCATAGAAGCGTTGCATCACGCCCCACCCCCGCGCCACGCCTCCCCACCGTCCCCTTCCCACCGCTCCCAGCGCTCTCACCGGCGCCCCTGATAAAATCCTTGAGCTCTTTAAGCAGAACGCTCTTATCAAGGGAGCGGTACTCATCAAGGTACTCTTTCCTGAACCTCTCCCAAGCAATCTCGCCGGACTTCCAGAGCCTTATAAGCTCAGGGGCGGGGCCGAGGTCTCTGAACCAGCGGTCTATGGCGTCTTTCTTGACCCCCCTCGGCCAGTATCTCGTGACAAGGACCCTGACGCCGTCGTCTTCAGACTTCTGGCTATAGATGCTCCTTGTCTTTATCATCTGTTTGGCCGCATATCCTATGGAGAGGATGTTAAAATTCCCCGCAGCAAGCTGCGGAGAATTTTCAAGTAAGGAATTTATCGTTTGTAATTCGCTCGCTCCTCCCCGCGGCAAGCTGCGGGGAATCCGCTCGCTATGCTTGTTGAAAAAACAATACAGCGCGTATCCTTCGCTGACAAGCCACATAAGGTCAAGCTACGGTTATTCTAACAACCTTTTCCCCTCTGTCAAGCAAATGAGCGGCGTACGGGCCCTGGGCCGTTTCAACCTTTTTTCCTCCTGCCCAGGACAACTATGGATACCACTACCGTAAAGAAGGTCGCGGTAGAGACCAGCACCCCGAATATCTGCGTGCGGTTTGCGTAATATACGCGCGCAACGACGGCCCTGGGCGCGGGTGCGCCCCCAGGCAGGATAAAGCCGTTCATGAACATGTTCGTAATGACGGGCGTGGATTTTACCCCGGCTATGTCCATCTTCCACCCCGGGTAGTTGGTCTCGTTGAATACTACGAACCGGGGCCCGTTGGCCGGGACCTCGAAGAGGTATGCGGAAGGGCCCGCCTTTTCGTACCTCAATTCCCCGCCCCCCATATACGCCCTTGCCCGCCCCTCCAATGCAAAGAGGTCGAAATATAGGCCGTTTTCCAGCCCTTCGAGCCTGACCGTGTGCTCACCGGGAGACAACAAAATCTCCGGGAGGCGGTACTCCCGCGCCTCCCCTGTAAGCTCGGAGCAGGGTATCTCCCCGGCCAGCCTGTCGTCCAGAAAAACCCTGACAGCCCCTTTGCCGTCGATAGGACGGAACCTGCCGAGCCTTATCGCCGGGGTGTAAGCGCCGCCAGAGCCGGCGGTGAAGCTCGTGCCGGCAGAGCCGCCATTGAGCGTGAACTTCCTGTAATTGATAATATATGTTATCGAGTCCTCGCTGAACCCGGCGAGCGAGGAGGCCCCGCCCATATCTATCAGCTCCGGGTTGCCTATCGCTATCGAGTCTATGAAGACGGGCTTGTCGTCGGCCACGATTATCTCTATCCTGTGCGTCCCCGCCCTCAACTCCCCCTCCCAGAGATCGACCCACGCAAAACCCAAGCGGGCCGTGTTGTCGGCCGCGCCCTTTATCCTGCCGTCGATTGAGTAGGAGAGGTTCGAGTTCTCCTTCCCGCCGTAGCTCCTGAGCATCACCCTGTAGGGGCCTGTATCTTTTATCGTGAATTGTCCTTCAAGCGAGCTCCCCCTGGTCATGGATGTGACCGCGTAATCGGCAAACGTCATCTCGCCCTCCAGCGAGTTGCCTATCGAGTGGTCCTGCTGCGGGAACGGCTGCTGGATGCCGTAGGAATTTATGGCGAGGGACCAGTTGCGCGGGTCTTTCGGCGCGGGCTGGAACGATATCAAGTCCTCTCTTCCAAGGAGCATGAACATATCAAGGCCGTCGGTGTCGTGGAGGACGAGGTCGCCTGAAGCGCCCTTTATCTCGTTGAGCCTTTTCAGGTTCCCGGATTGCGCGATGAAGACCGGGGCCACCCTCACGCCCTTTTCCGAGTACCTATCGAGGCTCATGAGGTCGTAACCCTCAGTGCCGCCGAGCACCATCACGGGCCGGGCCTGGTATATCTCGTAGCCGGGGAAGGCGCTCCTGTTCTCGAATACCGCGACGTCCTTTGTGCCGGCCGTATGCAGGGTGAAGCCTGGGTCGTTCTTGAGCCTCTGGTAGATGTGGTAATATTCGGTGGTAAGCGCGGAGTAATACTCCTCCATGCTCTCCCCCTTGTCGAAGACCGAGGGGACCATATAGCCCTTCCTGTCGAATGTGCGGTGCCTCTGGGAATGGAGGGCGGGGGTTATCACGTATTTGAAGCCTAAGAGCGAGAGATACCTCCCGAGGTACTCCTTCTTATGGTACCTTTCAAGGAGGTCCACCTGGTTCGGGAGCATCCTCTGTCCGAGTATCATGGCCGTGGGTATGCCGCAGGTCTCTATGACCCTGCCGCCGGAGCCGTTGTTGCCGTCCATCCACTTCCAGACCTTTGAGATGTACTCCGGCTCCCTTGCCGATATGAAGGTCCAGTTGTAGTAGTTCCCGTAATACCTCGCGGCCGCGAGGTACGGCGCGATAAGGAGCAATAGGAGGAGCCACCTCGCGCCTGTCCCGCCTATTGTTTTTCCAGCCCTGGAAAGCGCGTCCGAGAGCCTGCCGGAGAGCCATGCGAAGGAGACGGAGGATAAGAGGCAGAATACGAGTATCGAGCTGTTTATATACGCGTACGGCGTCCTGGACATGCCGAAGAAGGGTATGTACTTCGAGGCCAGGGAAAAGAGGTCCGGTTGTCCGTGGACGCCGCGGGCTATCTGGACGGACAGGAGGGTCATGAAGACGAATACGAACGTGACCCAGTTGAACTCCAGGAGGAGCGAGAGCGACGCCAGCACGAACGGCATCATGTATACCGCCATATACCCCCACGGCGGGTATTCGCCGCCCTTGAGCGGGGCCTCAAGCCACGGCCAGTGCTGGAGCGTTACGGAAGCGAGGACAGACTCCGAGTGCGAGCCAATATGGCCGGTGTCTACCTTTACCAGCGCCCCGGCCCCCTTTACCCACGACGTCCTCAGGTACGGGTAGTTGTCGATGAGCGTCGGGATGGTTATAAAGGCCGAGAGCAGGAATATGACCACAGCCGTAAGCGCCGCCATGGAGGCGATCTTTTTAAGGAACACCCTGAGATCGCCTTCCCTGGCGCTCTCAAAGGCCCCGTGCGCGAATACGAGGGCGAAGAAGAGGCCGTAGAATATCCCGCCGATGAAGACGTTCTGAGGGTGGGCGAGGAGGGAGTACGCGGCAACGAGGCTCAAAAAAAGGGCGTGATAGAGGCTTTGTTCCCTGACGGCCTTCAGTATCAGGAGATAGACGAACGGGGCGAGCAGGTATACCCCGGTATAATGGAGGTAGCTCAGGAGGTGGCCGATATAGAAAGGCGTGAACATGTAGAGCAGGGCCGAGAACGCCGCCGCCGCCCTGTCCTTCCAGAGATAGCGGGAGAGGTAGTACATGCCGAGGCCGGCCACGAGGAGCTGGGCCGCCTGGAGTATCTTTATCGAGAGGGCCAGGTTGCGGGTCAGCGGGTAGAGAATCGCCTGTTCAAAGACATGGAAGTTGGACGCGAATACCGCTATGGGGCCTGAATAGGTCGCGCTCCAGAGCGGGAGCCTGCCCCACTCCCTTGCCGACCGGACAAGCTCCAGGGTGAAGTCGTAGTCGCCCTCGAAGGTCCCCTTGTACTCGCCCGTGAGGTATTCGTGCGGCACCCCGTAGAGCAGGTATCTGCCGGTGAGGAGCAAGAGGGCCGCCACGATGACGGCTATGGGCATCCACCCGCTGTCGAGGAAAGACCCGCCCTCGCGGCCTTTGTCACGCACTGTTCCTTATCTCCCCGGCCAGATCCAGCATATCTTCCCTGGTCATGGGCCTCCTCTGGAACCTGCCCGCCTTGAGCCCCATCAGCATCCGCTCTGAAAAGACGAACGGGTCCCTGCATAGATAGGTTATCTCAGGCCAGCACGCGTACATGCACCCCTTGCACTTCCTGACTATATCCCGTATCTCTCCCACGAACTTATCCGACCTGTAGAGGTCGATAAACCCGGGGCTGAAGACCGACCTGTCCGTCTTGATGTCAACGCACGGGAGGAACTTCCCCTCCGGGCTTATCGAGAAGTAGAGCGTGGGGCTGTCGCACTTCCAGTGAATCTTGCTGTGCTTCAGGAAGTCCGGCGTCTCCCTCAGGAACCTGTATGAGTTGTAGACGAGGTACCCTTCCTTCTTCATCTTTATGACCGTGTCGTAGACCGAGTCTATGGCAGGGAACTCCTCGCGCGCAAAGGCGAACCCCGGAGAGTTCGCCCTCACGATGAACTCCGGGTCCTTGTCAACGCCGCCGTTGCCGGACAGGTGGACCGGGATCAAGGAGGCGTAAAAACCGATGGCGGTAGTGAACCTTATAAGCCTCGGTATCTCGGTCAGGTTGCGCCTTGAGACGACTATGTTTATCCCCGACATATTGCCCTTCTGCGGGAGGTGCCTTGAAAAGACGGAGAGGCCCCTTATGATCCTCATCCAGGAACCTTCGCTGTTGTTGATGTAGTCCTGCTTCTCAGGGTCGAGGGTATCGAGCGAGACGGTGACCTCCTTGAGTCCGGCGGCGACGAGGGCCTCGACCCTCCTGTCGGTTGCGAGCGTGGCGTTTGTCTGGAGCCTCGCGCTTATGCCCCTCTTGGTGAAGGCCTCCACTATCTCCGGGAGGTCTTTCCTCAGGAGCGGCTCCCCGCCGGTAAGGACGAGCACCCCCGTATTGAGCTCGGCGAGGATATCCGCGAGCCTCTCTATCTCCGGCAACGCAAGCTCGCGCTCGTGCTTCCTCGACTCCACGGCCTGACACATCCTGCATTTAAGGTCGCACCTCTTGCTTACGGCGAACTGGACATATAACGGGGAGTCTTTCCTGATGACCGACTTCAGCAGTTTTATCTTCTCTTTTAGCATATACGTATATCCATATTGGAATGATTGAAGCTCCCATGAGCCAAACCTGCGGGCAACGCGCCCGCCGTGCATTGCAGGAGAGTGAACGTCTGCGGCCCTCCGCTCTCAAAACGGCCCGCCCCGTGAATATGCATAGCGAGCGCATTCCCCGCGAGCCTTGCTGCGGGGTCAAGCGAGCGAATAGAAATTGTTTCCTTACATATCGACCGTTATGAGATTACGTTCTTGCCTCCGCTGACGAAAAAGTAACCGACCACGTACTGGGGGTGGATGCCGTCGCGCACGCCTTTGACGAGGTATTTGGCGAAGTTGGAGAAGAACGACAGCTTCTGCTCCTTGATGAGCTTGAGCGTGCGCCTGGTCATGAAGTAGAAGAGGCACCTGCGCCTGAACCACATTATCTGCCGGGGCGTGAGGGATTGGGTATAGACGTTCGAGAGCTGGTGGAGGCTGTCTATCTTCTCCCCCATCTTGCTGTCTATCTTGCCGCCGAGTTCGACGACCTGCTGGGCGCCCTTTGTCATCGGCAGAGGCCTGTAGGTGAAGAATATGGGCCTGTCGACCTTCAACTCCTTTACGAGGTTGAATGTCTCGCGCATCGTATCTATCGTCTCGCCGGGGCCTCCGAGTATGTTGTAACCGGTAACGGCTATGCCCTTGTCATGGAGGAGCTTGAAGACCTTGCGGTACTGCTCCGTGGGGATGTTCTTCTCATAGACCTCTTTCCTTATCCGCTCGTTGCCGGCCTCTATCCCTACCCTGGCCACCTTGAGGTTCGCCTTCGCCAGCATCTCTATCTTCTCCTCGTCTATGGTATCGGCCCTCGTAAAGCAGGAGAACGGCAGCTCCTTTGACAGTCCTATCTTTATGTACTCGTCGCAGAAGTCCCTCACCCAGTCCTTGTTT
>JACRLF010000065.1 GCA_016235365.1 Deltaproteobacteria bacterium
AATCTCTCCCAATTAATGCCATCATTAGAAAAAGCGAGCCCGATTCGGCCATTTGTACCATCGCTTCTGTCCGTCGCAGAATAATACATAGCATGCGAAAAGGCCTTACCATTCTCTGGATTTATGAATTCGCCACGGATAACAGACGGGTCGCAGGTGAAATAACTATCCCATTTGCCGGTCCCCCATGTCGGCCATAGAACCGTTTGAATATCCGACCACTGACCTGTACTAAAATCGTAGTGACGGTAATAGATTACATCGGTTGAGGCTGTTGTGCCAGGCACATTACCATATCCACACCACCAAAAATTCTGGACGTTACCTTCCTGGTACATTGATACTGCGTAGTCGTAACCATTACGACTGAACAATGTTCCACCAGGCAGTTGAAAACCGGCTTGTATCTCTGTCGCGGAATAAAAAACACCTAAAGCAATGACAAAAATAAAGAAACTGAACCGACACCCAATGGAATATCTTACTTTATATGGCCATCTTTTCAAAAAGATATGCATCTTTCTCCTCCTTTTCCGCCAGTTCATACATCAAGTCTGAACCAACCAAGAGTTCTCTTTAGTCCGGCCACATATATAAGGAAACTCTGATTTTTTTCTTTTGTCTGGCAACTCATACGCAAAACCGCTTCGCTCAAGTTGGATTAATCAAAGATTCCTAATGTATTTTGTCTACTGAAATTCGCTCGCTTACCCCTGAACCCAAACCGCAGAGAATCCACTCGCCGTGCTTCCTGAAATAAATACCATATCGAGGATATGTTGTCAAATACGAATTTTTCGGGGTTTTCCGCGTGTAACCGGGCCGTTGCAACGGCGGAGATACCCTCATGCCCTGAGGGAGAAGTCCTCTTTCTGGAGGGTAAGGTTGGCGTTGTAATAGGGATCCCCCTTGTCCAGATAGTCTCCCCATCTCTGCCTGAAGAGGTCTATTTCTGTTTCAAACCTCTGCTGCTTCTCCGGGGTGTCTTCGTACCCCCTTGTCTTGGATTCATAGTGGTAGAGCTCGGCGTACGGGGTCCAGACGATAAGGTACCCCTTATCCCTTATCTTCATGCACAGGTCGACGTCGTTGAACGCAAATGCGTACCCCTCGTCAAACCCGCCCACAGCGTTGAAAACGTCCTTGCGGGTCATGAGGCACGCCCCGGTGACGGCCGAGAGGTTCTGCGCTATGCACAGCCTTCCAATATAACCGTAAGACCCCATCGGGAAGTACTTATGCGAGTGTCCCGCGATGCCGCCGACCCCGAGTATCACCCCCGCGTGCTGTATCGTGTCGTCCGGGTAGTAGAGCTTGGCCCCGACGGCCCCGACGTCGTCTCTCATGGCGAACTCGATCATGCGCTCAAGCCAGTCCGGGCTTATCACCTCGGTATCGTTGTTTAAAAAGAGCAGTACCTCCCCGGAGGCGCGCCAGGCCGCGAAGTTGTTTATGGCGGCGTAATTGAACGGCTTATTCCAGACCGCCACCTTGACGCGGCCTGTCTTCTCAAGCTCCTCGTAGAGCCTCAGGGTCTTCTCATCCGTGCTGTTGTTCTCCGCGACGATTATCTCGTAATTCTTATAGGTGCTTTTATCGAGGATCGACTGTACGCACTTCTTGAGCGTGTCCGCATGGTCCCTGTTCGGGATTATTATCGAGACCTCGGGCTTTGTCTTGAGCGCATATGATACCCTCATGGCGTTGCTGAACAGGCCGTCCCCCACCGTCCCATCAAGGCCGACGCGCCGGAGGTGCTCGGTCAGGGCCTTTCTTGCGGACTCGAAGGCGTACGGCTTTGCGTTGACGTTTCCGGCAGCCGAATTGCGCGACACCCTCCAGTGATAGAGCACCCTGGGGATATGGCAGACCATCCCGGCCTTCTCAGTGGCCCTCAGTATCAGGTCATAGTCCTGGCTCCCGTCAAAGCCCTCCCTGAACCAGCCGACCGAATCGAGCAGGGCCTTTTTTATCACCGTAAGGTGGGTTATGTAGTTGTAGCTCCTCAGTGTATCGGGGCTCCAGTCCGGCTTGAAGTGGGGCTCGAACCTTATCCTGCCGTTCTCCGATATCTTGTCCTCGTCGGAATAGATGAAGTCAGCCCCCGGGTTGTCGTTCAGCGTTTTGACTATCTCGTGGAGCGCGAAAGGGGCGAGCGTGTCGTCATGGTCCAGAAAGGCGGCAAACTCCCCGGTGGCCAGGGCCAGGGCCTCGTTTGTGTTCCCGGCGATCCGCTTGTTTACCGGAAGGAACCTGACCCGGACCCTCTTGTCCGAGGAGGAGTACGAGTCCAGCGCCTTTTTCACATCCTGCTTGCCGCTGTTGCCGTCGGCTATGCAAAGCTCCCAGTTCGCGTAGGTCTGGCGCTTCACGGACTCCAGCATCTCCACGAGGACCTTCCTGGACGTATTGAACGTCGGCACGATGACGCTTATCTTAGGCTCATAAGCGAACCGCACCTGTTTCTGGGCGGCCAGATCTCCTTCGGAAGGCTCGTTCTTCCTTATCCACCCGTCGTAGGAGATGCTCCTCCTGACGTTGGAGTTCACGGACTCCACAAACTTGTCCCTGGCCTTCATGAGCAGGAATTTGAACTGGAATCTCTTGATGAAGAACAGAGACCTCCTGATATTGTTCCCGTTGATGATCTTAAGGGAGCTGAATAGAATATTGGACATCTTTCATACCGGGGTTGAAAATGCATGGATAACTCCCAGCCAGAAACTTGGCTGGCGGGAATCTTGAAGCTCCCCGCTGGCCAAGCCGCGGGGAATCTTCGACATATAAGGAAGTATCTATATTCTATTCGCTCGCTTGACCCCGCAGCTTGGGCTTAGGGGAATACGCTCGCTATGCATGTTCAATTGAACCTCTCTGGAGCAAGCTCCGGCGCCGCGCATTTGAGACCGGGCCATTGCCGCGATGCAATGGCCTGTCAACTTCCGCCGTACTGGTGTTCGTAGTAGCGCATGTACTCCCCGGATAATATCTTCTCCCACCACGGACGGTTGTCTATGTACCACTCAACCGTCTTTCTAATGCCTTCCTCGAACGTCACCTGAGGCCTCCAGCCCAGCTCGGCCTCGATCTTCCCGCAATCTATGGCGTATCTCCTGTCGTGGCCCGGACGGTCCTTGACGAACCGTATCAGCCCCTTGCGCGGGCCCTTGAACGGATAGAGGCCCTGGAGCGCGCCGTCCGTTGCCGCCTTCTCGTCGATTATCGAGCATATCAGCTCGACTATCTCCATGTTCTTCTTCTCCGCGCCGCCGCCTATGTTGTAGGTCTGTCCGGGGCGCCCTTTTTGCAGAGCCGCGTCTATGGCCCTGCAGTGGTCCTCGACGTAGAGCCAGTCGCGGACGTTGCCGCCGTCTCCGTAGACGGGCAAGGGTCTGCCGTTGAGCGCGTTTATTATCATGAGCGGTATGAGCTTTTCAGGAAACTGATACGGGCCGTAGTTATTCGAGCAGTTGGTGGTCACCGCGCGGATGCCGTAGGTATGGTGGTACGCCCTTACGATATGGTCGGAAGAGGCCTTGCTCGCCGAGTACGGCGAATTCGGGCTGTAGGGGGTATCCTCGGTGAAGTACCCTGTATCGCCGAGCGAGCCGTAGACCTCGTCGGTGGATACGTGCAGGAACCTTGTCTCTTCGGGCCTGACCGTACCGCCATCGACCCAGTGCTTTCTCGCGGCATCGAGCAGGGTGAACGTCCCCATGACGTTGGTCTCCATGAAGGCCCTCGGCCCGAGTATGGAACGGTCGACGTGGGACTCGGCGGCGAAGTTCACCACCGTGTCTATCTTCTCCCGGCCGAAGAGGTTATCGAGGGTGTCGAAATCGCATATGTCCCCCCTTACGAATGAGAAGCCCGGCCCTTCGTGGAGCCCCTTGAGGTTCTCAAGGTTCCCGGCGTAGGCGAGCTTGTCGAGGACGATTATCCGGAGCCCGGGGCGGGTCTTGCGCATATAATGGACGAAATTGCCGCCGATGAAGCCGGCCCCTCCGGTAACGAGCAGGTTACGCAACCTTGCCACCTCCGTAGAGTTCATTGAGCGTCTTTTCAAGCGAGTCCTGCCAGTGCGGGATGGAGACGCCGAAGGTCTCCTTGACCTTCTTCTTGTCGAGCACCGAGTACGCCGGCCTCTTCGCGGGCGTAGGGTACTCCCCTGTCAGGATCGGCTCCACGCGCGCGCAACGGAGCTTCGCGCCCAGCCTCCCGGCCCCTTCGATAATCCGCACGGCGAAGTCATACCAACTCGCCACGCCCTCGTTGGAGTAGTGGTATGTGCCGTAAGGCGCCGAGCCAGAGGCGTATCTATTCACCATCACGGTTAGGGCCCCGGCGAGGTCAAAGGAGCTGGTCGGGGTCCCGGCCTGGTCATAGACGACCCTGAGCGCCTCCCGCTCCCCCGCGTGCCTGAGTATCGTCTTTACGAAGTTATGGCCGTGCGTTCCGTAGAGCCATGAAGTCCTCACTATGATATGTCCGGGGAGCCTTTTGGCGACCTCCTGCTCGCCAAGGAGCTTGGTCTTCCCGTAGACGCCCAGCGGGTCAGCGGCCTGAGACTCGTCATAAGGGAGGTTCCTTGAGCCGTTGAAGACGAAGTCCGTTGAGATATGTATCAATAGGGCCTGAATCTCCCCGGCGGCGTCCGCGAGGTTGGCCGGGCCGTCCCTGTTCACGGCAAGGGCCGCATCTATCTCCTTCTCTGCACGGTCCACGGCGGTGTACGCGGCGCAGTTTATTATGACCTCCGGGCGCAGCCGGACGACGGAGGAGATGGTCTTTTCCCTGTCGGTGATATCGAGCGATGAAGCGCCCGAGCCGGTTATGTCCGCGCCCGCGGCGTCATGGCCCTCTCTTGCGAGGAGCGGCACAAGGTCGCTCCCGAGCTGTCCGTCAGAACCCGTCACAAGTATCTTCATCAGTCCAGCTCATATGGCGAATCGGCCATGTTCTCATAGCGTATCTCGTCCACGGCGTCCTTCTTTCCCTCTCCCTTGAAGAGCCTGTTGGGGCAGTTTATGACGAACCCGTCCCTCTCCCCGACGTTCTTGTAGGCGTGCACCACGCCCTTGGGGACTATGACGACGGCGGGGGCTGACTCGCCCGCCACTACCGCCGCCCTGTTCATATAGGTGGCCGACCCCTTCCTGTTGTCCCAGAGATAGACCTTGAACTCCGAAGGCCCGACGAAGCAGAAGTAATCGGCCTGGTCCTCGTGCTCATGCGGGCCTCTGGCCACCCCCGGCCTCGTCATCGACACGTACGTCATCACGGGGATATGCTCCTTATCGAGATCGTCGCGCCTGAAGAGCTCGGCAAGCCAGCCGCGCCCATCGGTGTATTTATTCAGAGCCCGCACCTCCAGGCCCTCTATCGGCCCTTCCTTGAACATCCCTCAACACCTCCGCAGTCGATTCTCAGGTCGATTATATGAAACCTCCACTGGCTTGATAGCCATAGGGGTCTCAGAACGCTAAAAAATGAACCCTCCCAGGGCTTGGAAGCCCCGGATGTTTCAGAACATTAAAAATATCCATCCGGCCCCGGTATGCGCCTTGGCCGACGCGATAATCCGGCGGACAAGCCTTGCTTTGCCCCGGACGACGTTATCGGACCGGGGCGCGCAGGTTGCGCGGACGTTCCGATTGGAGCGCGTCTCTTCCTTGCCTTACATGCTTTGATGCGGCAGTAAGCGGGGCCGGGTCATAAGCTTGCCAAAATGCCGACGGGAAATTCGCCGCGTATTTTAACATACGCCTCTGTCTGATTCAATATCTTTACGGCGCGTATGGACGCCTACGCCGGACTTACAGCCCCCGCCGCTGCGGCGGGGGAGGAGGACGCGCCGGAGGCTGGCCTGCCTATATCGTCGATGAACGACTTTATCTTGCCGATGAACCGGGCGTCAAAGGATTCGTCCCAGCTCTGGCTCCAGTTGACCTTCGTCCCCTTGATGCGCGCGTCGAAGTCATCGGCCCTTGAAGCGGCCTCCTTGAGCGAGAGCGCTATCGCGTCCACGTTCGGCTCGGCCGCCGCGAAGTTCGACGAGATGGACTTCATACGCTCAGGCGTCTTGTTGGCGAACGTGTTGGTTACGACGACCATCCCGGCGGCGCACATCTCGATAGGGACGAGGCTCGGATGCGGGCTCAGCATGAGGCTCATCCCCGCGTCGAAGCACGGGAGCAACTCCCTGTATTCATTAAGGCTCACCTTGGAGATGAGCTTGAGGTCGACCCCGTCGCTGATAGCGATGTTCTGCGCCCCGCCTATCGTGCCGATGCCGTAGAACTCCCAGTTATCGAGGTCGAAGTACCCTCTCTCAACGGCCAGGGAGAGCGCGAACATCCCTATCTCGAAGAGGTTGCGCGCCGCGTGTGCCTCCGGGCGCGCGTAGAAGAGGAACCTCTTCTTCTTCCTCGCCCTCATCGCCCCGGCGTCAACGTCGAACTTGAGAATGGCGTTCTCAAAAAAGACCGAGCGCCTCTCCCCCTCGTCTGCGCCGGCCTTGAAGACCCCTATGCCGTTCTGCAAATAGTGCTCCTTCAATATCCCTGTGGAGATTATAGCGCAGTGCGGCAGGTCGTAGCTCGACCTCGACAGCACGTATAGCGGGCCCATGTTGTAAAAGATCGGCTCGTAGTCCTGGGTGAGGTAGAGGAACCTCTTTGCCCTCAGGCGCTCAAGCGCGGCGTTGGCCACGTATGCCGACCACCAGCTCGTGGCCAGGAAGACGTCGTCCTCGTTGCACTCGATAGACTCGTCCCTGTCGTGGGCGTAGACGACCTCGACGTAATCGAAAAAGTCCTCGAGTCCCTCGTAATCCTTTAACTTATCGCGCCAGGTCACGGGCAGGAAGGTGCATTCGTCTATGACGATGGCCCTCATGTCGTAGCCTTCCCGGCTGAGCCTCTTTACGAGGTTGAATACGCTGATATAGCCGCCGAAGAAGTATTTGAAGTCTATGATCCCTATCAATACGTTGATCCTTTTAGGGAACCGCCCCGACACGTCGAGCTTGAGGGGCTCTATGTGCCGGCGGAGCGCCTTGATCTGCGGGTACTCCACCGGCAAAGCGTCGGTGGTAAGCCTCGATAGCATCCCTGCCTCCGTCTGCGCGTTCCTGTCCCGAGCGTCGCTTTTATCCATCGTAATTCTCCTTTGATGCCTTTACCGCAATGCCAATTCCCTAAGGTTTTTTCTTGATGAGCCCCTTGAGCCCCTTTAATGCGGACCTGCGCCTCGACCCGGCTGGAAGGACCGCATCCCTGAACCTGTATACCGCGTTGACCGCCGTCCATTCCCGGGAATGCGTTACGGCCTCTATGTTGGCGATTACGGCCTCGATGTTGGTAATATGGTTGTCCTTGAGCCGTAACTGCTCCTCGAAAGAGGTCAACTTCTCTATTATCGTTTTTTCGTTGATCCGCGCCGAATGCTCGATATTGTATATGTACCGCTCCTTTACCCTGAGGAGGCGCTCAAGGTCGGCTATCTGGCTATACATCTCCCTTATGGACTGCCCAGTGCGCGCCGAGGCAAGGGAGGCGGCTTCGCCGAGCCTTGAGAAAAGGTCCCTCAGTATATGGACTTCCGGCGCGGATAACCCGGCGAGGGCGGAGAGCGCCTTCGGGCAGTCCTCTCCGACGGCGAGCACGCCGAGGCCGAGGCCGTCCATGAGCTCGAAAGAGGGATGCCCGGCCTTTATCTCTTCCCAGAGCTTCCTTGCGCCTGAGCCGTCCTGCCTCAAGTTTATGCCGTGGAGCAGGACCACCCCGCTCCGGCTCATCTTTGGAAGATAGGACTCAAAGTCGCGTTTTACCGCCTCATACGGCCGGACCTTGCCGATGTGAAGGAGGTCTACTCCGCCGTCGCTGAATCGGCCGAGGGCCTCTTCGGGTGCGCAACGGATAAGCTCTGAAAAGGCTCCGTAAAGGGGGTCGTGATGCGCCCGCAGGCTTGAGATGGCCTCAAGCCCGGCGTCAGCCTGCCACGTGTCTATCGCATAGCAGCGGATGGAGGCGTCAAGGGCCCTGGCCGCCTGGCAGAAGGCGCAGTATGAATCCCCGTGGCCGGCCCAGAGGTCGACTATGGCGGCGGGCCTCAGGATATCCACCAGGAACATGGCAAAGGGCTTGTGCGCATGCCACTCGGAGTGCGCGGTATTCCATAAAGAAGCGGCCAGGCAGACCGGGTGTTCAAGCGGGTTCAGGAAAGAGAGCATAGTACGCCTTAAATGAATTTAGCAGGTTGCTGAAAAACCCTCGCGTCCGTTCAGGCTGTTCAAAAAGCTCCAGGTACAAGGCGTCGAGGAGCGAGGAATGAGGCGTATTTTGTCCATACGCCGCAGTGACGAGCGACGATGACAACGCAGTAGATGGACTTTTTCAACAGCCTGTTAGAACGCGGCAGACGGGCTGAACGCAGCTACGGGAAATCCCTTACGTTTTGAAGCTCCATGCGGGGCGACCCCTCATGGAGCTTCATATTGACATTCTAAGATTTTTCGCCGTTTTTTTCAAGGTTAAAATTCCCTGTAGCAAGCTGCAGGGAATTTTCAAGCAAGGTGCTTGTCTATTGAAATTCGCTCGCTATGCTTGTTAATCTTGAGCAACGAGGATGGGGTCGAACCTGTATTTCATAACAAAAAAACACGCCATGCGGCCACCACGGGCCGCATGGCGTTGACATGCCCGCACTCCTTTACCCCAGGACGTCCCCGCCCACCACTACCTCCGGTATCCTCAAGGTCGGCTGTGCATCCGCTACAGGCACGCCCTGGGCGTCCTTGCCGCACGTGCCTATGCCGAAGCCGAGGTCGTTGCCGACCATGTCTATGTTCATGAGCACCTCGGGGCCGTTGCCGGTAAGGGTGGCGCCCCTGACAGGCTCCCCGACACTG
>JACRLF010000084.1 GCA_016235365.1 Deltaproteobacteria bacterium
CTCCGGGATCCACGCTCAACCCATGATAGCGATGGAGAGGTCGGGGCTCCTCTATCAGATCGGGCAGGATAACGTGTGCGCCACAATAGACGACGCGCTCGCCCGCGCCAGGGAGATAGTGGGGGGATAGTTAACAACAGAGGTTTACAAACCGGGCCTCCGCCGGCAAAAGCCGGCGGAGGCCCTTCTTTATTAGCGCTCCGGGGCCTTTTGCGCGTCAGAGCCCCCTAAAACTCTTCTCCGCCGCGTCGAGCGTCTTCTCGATGTCGTCTTTCGTGTGCGCCAGGCTCACGAACACGGCCTCGAAC
Source organism: Deltaproteobacteria bacterium (assembly GCA_016235365.1). GTDB lineage: Bacteria > Desulfobacterota > GWC2-55-46 > GWC2-55-46 > GWC2-55-46 > JACRLF01. The sequence continues at coordinate 309 of JACRLF010000084.1, forward strand.
TGCGAGGGCGGCAAATATATGCCGGCCTTGAGCATCCTTGTGAAGTACCTGGCGAACCTCTTGAGGTCCGACCTCTTCGCGCCCCCGTAGTTCTCAACCGGCCTGTCCGTGAAAAATACGGTGAACATCGACCCTGCGACCGCGGCCTGGCAGGGGACGCCGCGCCTTCTCGCTATCTCGACTATCCCGTCGCATAGGGAGCTTGCCGTCTTGAACAGCCTCTCGTAGACCCCCTTCCTCTGGAGGAGTTTGAGCGTCTCTATCCCGGCGGTCATGGCTATCGGGTTGCCTGAGAGGGTACCCGCCTGGTACACCGGCCCTGAGGGGGCGAGCATCTCCATTATCGCGCGTTTTCCCCCGAAGGCGCCCACGGGAAGCCCACCGCCTATGACCTTGCCGAGGCAGGTGATGTCCGGGTCTATATGGTAGACCTTCTGCGCCCCCCCGTAGCAGAGCCTGAAGCCGCTCATGACCTCATCCATTATCAGAAGCGCCCCGTACTTGACGCAAAGGGCCTTTAGCCCCGCCATAAAGCCGTCCCTCGGAAGCACCACGCCCATGTTCCCCGGGACGCCCTCCACTATGACGCAGGCCACCCCCTCAGGGTTTTTCTCGAAGAGCGCCTCTACGGAGCCGAGGTCGTTGAATACGGCGTTATACGTATGCCTTGCAAGGTCCGCGGGCACACCGGGGCTGTCCGGCACCCCGAGCGTCGCCGCGCCGCTCCCGGCCTTTACAAGGAGGCTGTCGGCGTGGCCGTGGTAGCACCCTTCGAATTTGATGATGTTGTCCCTGCCCGTGCAGGCGCGCGCGAGCCTTATGGCGCTCATCGTGGCCTCCGTGCCGGAGCTCACGAAACGGACCATGTCCATCGACGGGAATGCCTTGAGCGTAAGCTCGGCCATGGTCACCTCAAGCCCGGTTGGGGCCCCGTAGCTCGTGCCCCTGTCTATAGCCTTTTTCAGGGCAACGGACACCCGCGGGTGCGCGTGCCCCACTATCATAGGGCCCCATGAGCCGATATAGTCTATATATGCGTTCCCGTCAACGTCGTAAATCCTGCTGCCCCGGGCCCTCTCTATGAAAGGGGGTTTGCCGCCGACGGCCTTGTAAGCCCTCACGGGGCTGTCCACCCCGCCCGGGATGAGCTTGACGGCCTTTTTGAACATGCATAGCGAGCGCCCAGCCCGCAGCTTGCCGCGGGGTCGAGCGAGCGAATCGGATATAGATACTTCCTTACATGTCGAAGATTCCCCGCGGCTTGCCGCGGGGAGCTTCAATATCTGAGCGGACCTCTTAGTCCCCATCTTCCATGCTCCCTTTCCATCGTGATTTGACATCCGCCCCGCAATGCCATATCCTACATGAACGCCGGATTGAGTGTCAATCCCTTTCATCAGGCCCGCGGACAAACGGCGCAACGATACTTTAACGTCCCTGTAACACGACTGTAACATTGCGCTGGTATAATACCATATTGCGTCAGCGTTCCGAAACCACCGGGGTTTTAAATCCCTGGTTGGATGCATAACCTATACACAACGTTATAAATAATTGCCGATACGGAGCGTAAGAACAAACTTCCACTTGCATAGCTTCGCAGCAAGTGGAGCCTGCCAAGGCGCGACGAGAGCGAGGCAGGACTCCCATTGCGTCTTTACAATTGCAATGGGAAGGCGTATTGTTATATACGCCGCAACGACGAGCCGAGGAGCAACGCAGGTATGCGAAGTTATGACGCTCCGTATATAAACCATGGCCCTTTCCGACAGACATACCTCCGCCAGGGTGGGAGACGCCTTTTTCAAGGGGCTCTGTTATCTCTTCGCCATAGCGGTCATCCTGCTGATGGTCCTCATCTTTCCCTGATAGCGATAATAATCGCCCTGCCCGTCAGCATCGGCATAGCGATATTCTTGACCGAGATGGCGCCAAAGGGGCTTAAGGGGCCGATAGGGGTCTCCATAGAGCTTCTGGCCTCCATCCCCTCCATCATATACGGCATGTGGGGGCTGTTTGTCTTCGCCCCTATCCTCTCCGACTATGTCGAGCCCGCGATATTGAAATACCTTTCGTTCATACCCATATTCAGGGGTGCCCCGATGGGCATAGGGATGCTTCCCGCGGGTTTTATCCTCGCCATAATGATAATACCGTTCATATCCTCCGTATGCAGGGATGTATTCCAGATGGTGCCGCCGATGCTGAAGGAATCGGGTTACGGCGTGGGGGCGACCAGATGGGAGGTCATCCGCAAGATAGTCATCCCGTTCGCCAAGTCCGGCATTGTCGGGGCCGTGATATTAGGGCTCGGCAGGGCGCTCGGGGAGACCATGGCCGTGACGTTCGTTATCGGCAACTCCCACGACATAAGCCTCAAGCTCCTTGACCCGGCCACGTCCATCTCCGCAAGCCTCGCCAACGAGTTCACCGAGGCGGTCGAGGACCTCTATCTCTCCAGCCTCGTGGAGCTCGGGCTCATACTCTTCATAATCACGTTCGTCGTCCTTGCGCTGGCAAAGTTCATGATAGCAAGGTTCGCGCGGGAGGGGGGCGCAAGGTGACGGCAGGGGTCGACATCCACTACATGAAAAGGAAGGCGATAAACCTCCTGGCGCTCGGCGCCTCCATGCTCTGCGCCGTCTTCGGGATAGTATTCCTCTTCTGGATATTGAAGGACGTGCTCATCAACGGCGCACCCGCGTTCAACAAGGCGTTTTTCGTCGAATTGCCGGCCCCGCCCGGGGTGGAGGGGGGCGGGCTCTCCAACGCGATCCTCGGCACGGTCATGATCACGTCCATAGCTACGGCCATAGGGGTGCCTTCTGGCATCCTGGCCGGGACCTATCTTTCGGAGTACGGACGGAAGAGCAGGGTGGCCTCGGTGGTGAGGTTCGTATCGGACATACTCGTGAGCGCGCCGTCTATAGTCATCGGCGTATTCGTCTACGCCATGCTCGTAAAGCCGTTCAGGGGGTTCTCCGCCCTGGCCGGGGCGGTCGCGCTGTCGATAATAATGCTCCCGGTGGTGGTGAGGACGGCCGAGGAGATGCTCAAGCTCGTGCCTGATGAGACCAGGGAGGCCGCCCTCGCGCTCGGCGCCCCGCACTGGAAGGTGACGGTGCAGGTGGTGTACAGGGGGGCCATCAGGGGCATAACCACCGGGGTGATGCTCGCCGTGGCGAGGGTGTCAGGCGAGACCGCGCCGCTCATCTTCACGTCGTTCAACAACTCGTTCTGGAACTTCAAGCTGAGCGAGCCGACCGCGACCCTTACCGTAACCATATTCAACTACGCCATGGGCCCGTATGAAGACTGGCACGCCAAGGCCTGGGGCGCGGCCTTCCTTATAACGGCCGCCGTCCTCATGATCACGATACTCGCAAGGGCGATAGTAGGCGGGAGAGCGAAGTAAATGAAAGAGAAGATAAAGATAAAGGACCTCAATTTCTACTACGGTAAAAACCACGCCCTCAAGGGCGTCTCCCTGCCGATATACGAAAAGGTCATAACCGCCCTCATCGGCCCCTCCGGGTGCGGCAAGACGACGTTCCTGCGCTGCCTGAACAGGATGCACGACCTGTACCCGGGCAACAGGTACGAGGGCGAGATAACTATGGACGGCGCCAACATCCTGGAAAAGGGGCTCGACCTGATAAAGCTCCGTAGCAAGATAGGGATGGTATTCCAGAAGCCGACGCCCTTTCCCATGTCGGTCTTCGAGAACATCGCCTTCGGGCTGAAGCTCCTCGGCATAAAGAAGAAGTCCGAGATAGCCGTTAGGGTGGAAAAGGCGCTGAAGGACGCGGCCATATTCGAGGAGACGAAGGACAGGCTGCACGGCTCGGCGCTCGCACTCTCCGGCGGCCAGCAGCAGAGGCTCTGCATAGCGAGGGCGATAGCCGTGGAGCCCGAGGTGATACTGATGGACGAGCCGTGCTCCGCGCTCGACCCCGTGGCGACCGCCAAAATAGAAGACTTGATGACCGATCTGAAAAAGGATTATACTGTGGTCATAGTGACGCACAACATGCAGCAGGCCGCGAGGGTCTCCGAATATACCGGGTTTTTCATGATGGGCGAGGTCATCGAGTTCGACGTGACCGAGAAGATATTCACGGCCCCCTCGAACAAACTTACGGAGGACTACATAACCGGGAGGTTCGGCTGAGATACCGCTATAAACATCTTAAAAGAGGGGTTATATGACTCGCGAAGCTTATCATCAGGCATTGAACGTGGTGCAGGAAGAACTCCGGCAGATGGCGGAGATGGCTGGGGATGCCATCAGGTTCTCCATGGAGGCCCTGAAGACCAGGGACATCGAGGCCTCGAAAAAGGTCGTGCACAACGACATATTCATAAACAGGAAGCGGTTCGAGATAGAGGAGAAGTGCATACGCCTCATAGCGACCCAGCAGCCCATGGCCGTCGACTTGAGGACCCTGGCGGCGATAATCAACATAATAACGGACATCGAGAGGATAGGGGACCACGCCGAAGGCCTGGCCAAGATCAGCCTGTCGATAGGGGACGCCCCGCTTGTGAAGCCGCTGATAGACCTGCCGAAGATGGCGGATAAGGCGCTGTCCATGCTCAAACGGTGCATGGAGGCGTTCATCAAGAGGGACGTGGAGACCGCCAGGCGGATATGCGACGAGGACGACGAGGTCGACGCGCTCTACGACCAGATATACAGGGAGCTTATCTTCCTGATGATAGAGGACCCCAAGCTCATCAAGGACGCCACCTACCTTATCTGGGCGGCCCACAACCTCGAAAGGATCGCCGACAGGGTCACCAACATCGCCGAGAGGGTGGTCTATATGGTCACAGGCAAGATGGAGGAGATGAACGTTTCGAAGTACTGAGCTCATGCCCTTAAACGCCCGCCCGATTATCTGACAGGCCGCTGAAAAACTATCTTGTTGCCGCGGACTTGACATCCCCCGATTATCTGCAATACTTCTGTATATTAAAATAACCTGAAAATGACCTGAAAAAGATGTGGGGCTGTTTTATCTCCGTATCAAAACCAAGGAGGTTTTATGGTCAAGAGGGTGTTATTGTTTCTTGTTGCCTTCCTACTGGTCGCGATAGGGACGCCTGCTCTCGCCCAGCCGCCACGGATTGACGTCGACAAAGGAGTATAAGGGCCCTTATCTCCTCTTCTCCAACCGCGGTTGTAGATATCCCTGAAGCGGGAGGCGAGTAATTGTAAAGGTGGACATAGCCCACCCTTGGCTAAGAAACGGAGCCACTATTTGTGGTTATGTCAATCAATGATTAAAGGAGAGGTATATGGCTGATAGACTCAATCCGGGGGAGAGCCTTGTAGAGGGTGTATCTATTACCTCTCAGGATGGCCGGTTCACACTCATCATGCAGGGGGACGGCAATCTCGTTCTTTATGGTCCGGGTGGACGATACCGATGGGACACCGGCACGAACGGTCGAACAGTTGCGCAAGCGATCATGCAAGGCGATGGGAATTTCGTGATGTATGGGCCTGGCGGGGAATACATCTGGGATAGCGGTACCGACGGACATCCGGGAGCGTGGCTGATTGTCCAGAACGATGGAAACCTCGTGGTCTATGGCCCGGATGGCAGCCCGCTGTGGGCCACGAATACGCATATTGTTCGCCGCATGGTCTCGGGTTTCCTGCCAAGCACGTCGGGGCTACACTTCGACAACATATTTCAACAGGGCGTACCACTGCTGACCATCAACATATTCGGAGCCCAAATTCCTATTGGAGATGCTGCGAACGGTTTATGTGGCGGAATGGTATTTACCGTTCGCGACTACTTTGAAGCTGGGTCGCCTCCCCCTCCAGATATTACCGCCCCATCTTCTGGAACGTTGTTTGATTATCTCGTCAGGAGGCTCTTTGACAGCTTTAACCTGCCCTTCGGTCCGACAAGATATATGGGTTTGATGAACCCGGCGTTACCTGATCACGAAACGGATTTCAGCCGGATTGGACTCGCACCGCACGGAAGGGCTTGGGTGATGATTAATGAAGAGTGGCCGAGGATCAGGGCAGATCTCGACAGCAATCGTCTTTCTCCATTGGGGCTGGTCACTATTAAATCCTTAGACCCCTTCCAAATGGGGAATAATCACCAAGTGCTTGCATATGGTTATGAGTTGGACCTCACCGATTTGGTAATATGGGTGTACGATCCGAACTTCCCAGACAACAATAACATTACCATCTCACTCAGCATTGCGGATCCCCAGCACACCACGCCTGTAGCGTATTCAGGAACACTCCTCGGCGACCACGTAATATGGTGCTTCTTCCGCCCGGACTACATTTTTTCCTTTCCGCCTGGTGTTGCAACCGGGAGTCAATGGTCTGATTGGGAATCTCTTGGCGGTGTTTTGAGTTCCGGTCCTGACGTGTCTTCCTGGGCTTCTGGCCGCCTGGATGTTTTCGTTAGGGGCACGGACAACGCACTTTGGCACAAGTGGTACGACGGCAACTGGTCTGGTTGGGAGTCCCTGGGCGGGGTGTTGACCTCCGACCCAGCGGTTGTTTCCTGGGGTGACGGCAGAATCGATGTCTTTGTGCGCGGGACGGATAACGCCCTGTGGCATAAGTGGTACGGTTAGTAGCAGTCGCTATAACTGCAAATTGCACATGGAAACGGGGGCAGATTTATTCTCTCTTAGGGTCAATACCCCGTAGCTTGCTACGACTATTTAGAACAGGTGTTCTTAGTATACCCCGCAGCTTGCAGCGGGGAGGTTCATTTTTGCCGCATAAAACACCAGTCGTAGACTTGTGGGCTCGGCCCACCATTGTCCTTGACGGCTTCGGCGACTATGTTTTTGGGCACCGGTTTTAAAGCGTAGATATCCCTGGAGCGGGCGGCGAGTAACGGAGCCCACCCTTGGTTTCCTTATATGTCGAAGATTCCCCGCGGCTTGGCCAGCGGGGAGCTTCAACGGACACGCACGTTCAGCCTGCTTCAATGAACATGCATAGCGAGCGTATTCCCCGCAGCTTGTTGCGGGGTCAAGCGAGCGAATAGGAATATATACTCCCTTATATGTCGAAGATTCCCCGCAGCTTGCTGCGGGGAGCTTCAACCACCCGTGAGGCTTATGGCAGCCTTTCTATCAGGACCTTTCCCTCCATCATCTTCGGGAGCCAGATGGTGTTGTTCCTGGAGTCGTAGTAAAAATCCGCCGGGCCGTGCACATCCTCTGACAGCTTTACGGAAGACAGTTCTCCTGTCATCAGGTCATAGACGCGCATCATGCCCGGTTTGTCGAAAGCCACCCAGTCGGTAAAGTAAATCTTTCTGTCCTGCACAAGGGCCACTCCGTCAAGAAAGCCGA
>JACRLF010000085.1 GCA_016235365.1 Deltaproteobacteria bacterium
CCCCAAAGGGTGGGTGCTCAAGCAGTGGAAGGGGCAGGCCGGGCAGGCCGACTTCTCGGTCGAGGACGCGCCGTGGGGCAAGGCCATACGCCTCAAAAGCCGTTCAAACTCTTTCGCGCTCTACCGGGACGTCACTATCGACCCGAAACAGCACCCTTACATCAACTGGAGGTGGAAGGCGGTAAAGCTGCCTGAAAACGGGGATGTGAGAAAGAGATCGACGGACGACCAGGCCGCGCAGCTATACGTCGTATTCCCCAAGTTCCCCACCGCCTTCAACAACCGCGTGATCGGATATATATGGGATACCAACGCCCCGGCCGGCTCCATGCTCAAAAGCGCCAAGACCTCTACAACCATGTATGTGGTCGTCAGGGCCGGGGCCGAGGGCCTCGGGGTCTGGGCCCACGAGCGCAGGAACGTGTACGAGGACTATAAAGCGCTCTTTAACGAAGACCCGCCACCGATAGGCAGCGTCTCCGTCATGATAGATTCGGACGACACAAAGAGCTCGGCGGAGTCCATTTTCTCCGACATATACTTCTCAAAGGGCAAGACCCCGTAAAGCAGCCGCCCGGTCAGGCGAGCCCGCCGTCCTCAAGACCGGCACCCGGCAGCGGCAATGTAAAACGCGGCCCACTGCGGAATTGGAACAGAAGATAAAGACAAAGAAGGCCGTACGCGCACTGCCGGCCTTAATCCTAATCCTCATCTCCCTGCTGCTCGCCGGGGTCATCTACCTGCTCTTTATTCCGGTAGACCTCTCCAGTCACCACGCAAGGATAGAGGCTATGGTGGAGGCGCGCACGGGGCTGAAGGTCTCCATCGACTCCATCGTCTTCAAGGCCCTCCCAACCACTCAGATAAGCCTCAAAGGCGTAAAGATATTCCAGGACGGCTCCGCCTTTTTAAACGTCCGCTCGGCAATGACCTACTCCTCCCCGATTGGGCTCCTGCGGAAAAACCCAGTATTGGACTCCGTATACATCGACGGAGCGGAGATTTTCGTAAGGCGCGACCCCTCAGGCAGGATAAACATCGAGGAATTCATCTTGAGCCAGATGGTTGCGGTCAAGGGGCTGAACCTCAGGAACTGCGCCCTCCAGTTCATAGACGAATTCCCCGGGCAGGGGAGCGTATTCGATATAACCGGCCTGGAAGGGTACATGTACGAGTTCCGGAACGCCTTCATCTACAGGCTTACGGGAGTGCTTCAGCCGGGCTCGAAGGTGGCGTTTTCCGGCAAGGGGGAACTCGGGACATTCAGCCTTTCAGGCACGGGCAGCCTTCGTGATATCGACGTATCGAGGTTCAGCCGGTACTTTGTAAAAGGCCCGGAGGGCGTATCTGTCAGAGGTGTCGCGGACATAGACTCGTCATACGCCTACGATAAGAAGTTGTTCGTAAAGAACATCGTGAGGTACAGAGGGATCGAGATAGGACACACTGGTCTGCTTGCCATGCCGCTTAAGTCTCCCGGAGGGTCCGCCTCAATAGAGCTCTTGTGGCGCGGCGACACGGTAGACCTCTCCGTAAACGACGCAAGGCTTGACATGAAAGACTTCAGCCTCAGCGGGTCGTTGAAACTCTCCGGCCCGTCGGCCCCGCCGGCCGCAAGGACGCTCACCCTCAATCTTTCCACTTCGAGGGTCCCATTGAAGACCTTCTTCGGCCTCATCCCGGTCAAGGCCGTCCACGAGGAGGCCGCCTCAAGGATCGGCAACGTCACCCCCATCGGCGGCGGGCTAACGGTAAAGGGGCTCACCCTGAACATGGACCTGGACGATATCTTAAAGCTCGAATTCCTCAAAAAGCCCGGCTCAATAGCGTTGGACCTTGTGCTCGACGAGGTCGGGTTCAGGGTGAGCGGGCTCGATGGAGCGTTCTCCGGGATATCCGGCCTCATATCCCTGAAGGAACGGGCCGTCTCCTTCACCGGCGTCGCCGGACGGTACAACAGGGAGGTGATAGAGTCGCTCAAGGGCCGCCTGAGCGACTTGAGCGGCAGACTCCTGTATGACTTATCGATCAAAGGCACGGCCGACGTGGACGAAACACTCGTCCTTACCCGCAAGCTCGCCCACGGCAGGCATGAGGGCCTTGAGAAAAAGCTGTCGATGACTCGCGCCGGCGGAGAAGCGGACTTCAGCCTCGGCCTCAAAGGCTCGCTCAAGGGCGGCAAAGAGGCCGAATATTCCGGCTCCGCCAATTTACGGAACGGGAGCCTTTCCTATGAAGGGTTCCCGATCGGGTTCACCTCCATAGCCGGGGGCGTGGATTTTGACAATAAGACGATAGCGTTCAGGGACCTTGCCGCAAAGAGCGGCAGGTCCGCCGTCGCCCTCAACGGACGGATCGATGGTTATTCGGGGGCCAACCCCGTCTTCGCCATCAGGGCCGCCGGAGACCTCTACCACGAGACCCTCCACCCCTTCATAAAAGAAGGACGCGCCGGGGCGTTCTTCTTCGACGGCCCGGTCTCGTTCACGGCAGAGGGGGCCGGGAGGCCGGACGCATTCGCCGCAAACGCCTCGGCGGATGCCGGCAAGTCCTCTCTTGAGTATAAAAAACTCATCAAAAAAGCGCCCGGCTACCCGCTGGCCCTCAGCTGGTCGGGAGAGTTCGTCAAGGGCGCGATAGAGGTAAAAAAGGCCCGGATAGAGTTCGGCAAATCCTCCGTGGAGGTCGCGGGCAAGGCCGTGCCCGGCAAGGCGGCGTATGACTTCCTTGCGAACTCAAAGCGTCTGATGCTCTCGGACATCGACGATATCTCCCCGTTTCTCACGAAGGACTTTGAATCCAAGGGGTATGCCTCATTCAGCATAAACGTTTCGAGGGGGCCGGGGGAGGCTTCTCCCCGGTACAGGGGTTCGCTCAGCGTCGAGGACTCGAGCTTCAGGACCACGTTCCTCCCGAAGCCGATAGAGCGGATAAACGCAACAGCGGAGTTCGATGGGAACAGGGCCTCGGCAAGGATAGACAACGTCTCCACCGGACAGACCAGCCTCAACGGCTGGGTCGACATAACCGACATCGCCGGCAGGGTGGCCGACTTCTCCCTGTACTCACCGGGCCTGTACTCCGAGGACCTCTTCCCCCTGACAAAAGACGCCTCTGAAAAGGCGGGCGGCGCTCAAACGGCTGAAGCCGGGCCAACGGCCAGGCCCCCGGCCGTAACCGGGACCGGGAGGATAATAGTCAGGGACGGTTCGGCCTGGGGCCAGAGCTTCAGGAACCTGCACGCGTCCGTGCACATGGGCAAAGACTCCATACGGATAGCCCCGCTCGATCTCACGCTCGATAAAGGCGCGGTATCGGGCGGGGTCAGTATACAGAGGGACCCCGCGGACCCGGCGCTCCTCACCGGGGAATTCAAGTTCTCGGGGCTGGATATCGAATCCATGATATCAGGCGCCGGAGCAAAGGAGGAGATACTCTCCGGGAGGCTTCGCGGCAGCCTCTCCCTTACGGCCGGGAGGGGGGCGGCACCTTTTACCAGCGGCTTGAACGGTAAGGCTACGCTGCGCGCCGAGGACGGCAGGCTCTGGCAGTTCCCGATACTATCCCGCATATTCTCCATAGTCAACATCGTCTCCATCAACGAGCTCCTTACGGAAGGGCTCCCGTACAAGACCATATACGGTGATTTCGACGTCAAGGACGGCGTTATCCATACGGACGGGCTCCTCCTGGACAGCCGCACAATGAGGATGTCCGCCGTCGGAGATATCAATATGCCGGAGGGCAGGATAGAGAGCGTCCTGGCCATCCACCCGTTTGTAACGATAGACAAGATAATATCGAGCATACCCCTTGCCGGCTGGATAATAACCGGCAAGGAGAAGAGCACCGTGAGCATGTACTTCGGCATCGAAGGGCCTTTGAAGGAACCCGACATATACCCGAAGCCCATAAAGACGGTCGAGAAGGACATATTCGGCATAATACAGCGCGTCCTCGAGGCGCCTATAGAATTATTGATCCCGGATAAGGAGAAGGAGGGCAAGGACTGATGGAACAGGGCAGGGGGTTCTGGAACAGGCTGAAGGCCGAGTGGTACAGGAAGGGGCTTGAATACTCCACGCTGCCCGGCATCGCGGTATCCTACATACTTGCAAGGACCGAGGGCTCGAATACCTACCTCGACGTAGGAGCCGGGTGCGGCACGCTGGCTATCCCCCTTGCGACAGCCGGCAAGAAGGTCACAGCCCTCGATTCCTCGCCGGCCATGATAGATATCCTCAGGGAAGAGATTACAAAGAGAGGCCTTGAAGGCATAAGGCCCGTGTGCGCGGCATGGGGAGAGGTGGAGATGAAGCCGCATGACGTCGTGGTCTGCGCCAACGTCCCGGCCCTGCTCGCGGAGCCGCACGGGTTTTTGAGGGACGCCGCGAGGCTTGCGAAAAAAGCTGTCTTCCTGATAGAGAACGCGGACCCGGCCTCGGACAAGTTCTACTACAGGGAGCTATATCCCCTCCTCTTCAACAAGCCTTTCGGGCAGAGGAGCGATTACTTCAAGACCTGCTCCGCCCTCCATGACATGGGGATATTCGCCAACGTGGAGGTCATAGAGTACGACTTCGACCAGCCGTTTGACGACATCGAGGAGGCCGTGGAGTTCTGGAAGGAATACTTGGGCATCGTCACCGGGGAGCACGACAGGAAGTTGAGGGAGTTCCTCGAAAAAAAGCTGGTGAGGAAAAAGGGCCTGCTCTTCGCCAAATTCCACAAGAAGGCGGCGATAATGTGGTGGAGGCAGGCAAAGATTAAAAAGCCCCGGCAGACGGAGGGGGCTTGACGGTTGAGGGAAACAGTAATGAATCTCCGCCGACTCCTGTCGGCGGAGATTCACTTTTGCGTATACGACCAATTACAAGAGGAGCGGACCAGACAATGACGGATTTCAGCGAAACAAACTGGGCGAAGGCGGATTTTTCCAAAGAATATGCTGAGAACGCGGACATCTTTATCCTTGAGCGCAGAAGGCTTCTTGAGATATTGAAGTCGTTTTACAGAAATTTCTTGGCTGGGAGGAAAAACAATATCCTTGACCTCGGGTGCGGTGACGGGGTCCTCACCCGGGAGCTATTGGGAATTGACGGCTCCATATCGGCTACACTTGTGGACGCTTCAGACGATATGCTCAGGAGAGCGAAAGAGCGTCTCAAGGCATATGAGGAAGTCCGCCTTATTAAAACAGGTTTTCAGGAGCTTCTGGAAAAAGACGCATTGCCCGAAAGCTTCGATTTTATAGTCTCCTCATTGGCGATACACCATCTGGACAAGGGCGAGAAGAATTCGCTTTTTGAGTATATCTACTCGCATCTTAATCCCGGCGGCTATTTCCTTAATATCGACGTCGTCCTTTCCCCGTCAGAGGGGCTTGAGGAGTGGTATCTGCTCCTCTGGAAAGAATGGATAGTAGAGAGGCAGGAAGCTCTGAATTCGAGAGAGGATTTTACAGATGTCCCGGATAGGTACAAGAACAAAGATAACAAGCCTGATATCCTGGAGGATCAGCTCAGCGCCCTTAAATCCATAGGGTTCAAGGAAGTCGATTGCTTCTATAAATATGGGATATTTAGTGTCTACGGCGGAAGGAGAAAATAACAAGGGATTTTTGGCAACGGGATTAAAACCAGACTCTACGTTGAAGCTCCCCGCGGCAAGCTGTGGGGAATCTTCGACATATAAGGGAGTATATATTTCTATTCGCTCGCTTGACCCCGCAGCAAGCTGCGGAGAATGCGCTCGCTATGCATGTTCAAAAGGAACTACCCCGCGGCAAACTGCGGGTTATCAAAACAATATTAACTGTGCCGCACGAATCCGTTCATGCTCATTTTCTCCGCCTTGCTCTTTAACATATCGGCGAATGGCATCTTCACTGCCTGCCAATTTTAAAGAAGGCGGAAGGATGAATCTTTCCGTCAAGAAAATCTCCTCATATAACCATGGTGTTTTTATTCAACCCCTGATGGCGCAACTCTTTGATTTTTCGTTACAAAAACAGCAAAAATATTCCACCCCTATAATATCTGCCTTTCCCTCACCCCCCTAAAAGCTGTGGCTGCTCTTCATAAGGAGCGAAACGCCAAGGTAGGTGAATAGCGCCACGAAGAAGCCGAAGACGGTGCCCACGGACAGGGCCCTCCCCCTCCACGCGCGCAGGTAGTAGGCGTGCATCGCGCCGGCGTAGTAGAACCAGACTATGAAGGACCATATCATCTTGGGCTCCCACATCCAGTACGTCCCCCACGCGAGGTAGGCCCAGACGGCCCCGGCGAACATCGAGGCCGAGAAGAAAAAAAAGCCCCAGAGTACGCTCCTCCGGGCTATGTCCTGGAACTTCTTCAGCTCCGCGTCATCCGCGCCCCTAACGTCATGGATAAGGTACAGAAGCGCCCCGGCAAAGGCGAGCGTGAACATGGCGTAGGCCGCGAAGGACGCGGTCACGTGCGTCTCGAACCAGCGCGTCCTCAATATGAGCGTCAGGGGCCCTCCTGGTTTCTCGTTCACGAGGGCGAATATCAGGGCAAGCGCGGCCACCGGCAGGGTCAGGAGCTCCGGGGAGCGCTCCCTGTATCTGAATATGACTATGAGGGTCACCAGGACGGTAGCCCAGCTGAAAAAGACGAGGGTCTCGTACATCGAGGCCATGGGGGCGTGTCCGGTGGAGTATATCCTCTCCGCGAGCCCGGCGGTATGGAGGAGAAACCCGGCGGTTACGAGATACCGGGAAGCGGCCTCAAGGCCGCCTTTTTTGCCGATGCGGTAGATGAGGAGGGTAAAAAATGCGGCCGCGTACGATATCAGCGATGCGTATAGGAACGGTTTCATGGGACGGTTCCGCCCTGGATTGTGAAAATTTATACTCAATCTGTCAGGCTATGTCTGGCAGACCAAAACCTCTTACATCCCTTATAATCACCGCGGCCTTACCTGCCCCTCTCCCCCGACCATATGTAGCTGTGGAGCTGGAGCTGGAACCTCACCCGGAGCGAATCGTTCAGTATCCACTGCGCGAGCGTCTTGGGTTCAAGGGCCGGCCTCACCGGCGCAAAGAGTATCCTGGAGGTCCTGTCCATAAGGAACTCCTCCATGAACCTCTTCGCGTACTCGTAATCCTCCCTGTCGCCTATGACGAACTTTATCTCGTCTTCCGCGGTGATATACGGGATGTTGTCCAAGAGGAAGCTGCCGGCGTGCCCGCTGGAAGGGCACTTCACGTCTATTATCTTCACTATCCGCGGATCAAGGCCTTTGACATCGACGGCTCCGTTCGTCTCGATGAGCACCGTGAAGCCGGCTTCAACGAGCCTCGTTGAAAGCTCTATGGCCTCAGCCTGCTCAAGCGGCTCGCCACCGGTTATCTCAACGAGGTTGCAATTGAACTTCCTGACCTCCTTTATCACATCGTCAACGGTCCTCTCGACGGCCTCGTCCGGGACCCTCGCGTAAGGCGTGTCGCACCACGCGCACCTCAAACTGCAGCCTGCAAGCCTTACGAATACGGACGGAAGGCCCGCGTACGTCGATTCCCCCTGTATGCTTTTGAATATCTCGCTTAGGAGCATATACACTCCGCCATCCATGCTCAACCGCAACCGGGCTTCAAGGGCAACGCATCCAGGCGCACGCGCCCCCGCCTATGCCTCCTTCTCCTTTTTCTTCTGCGGAGGGCGCCCGAACTCCTTAAAGCTCCTGGCAAGGGAGAGAAGTCTCGTTTCCACAAGGTTGTTTACCGCGCCATCAGGGTACCTGCCGTCCGTGCCGCGCTCTCCGACCGGGGCTCCGGTAAGTATCTCAAGCCCCTCATCCACCATGTCTATGGGATAGATGCGGAACCTGTCGCCGGCGACCGCGTCGATAACCTCCTTTTTGAGCATCAGGTTCCTGACGTTGCGTCGGGGGATTATGACGCCCTGGCGTCCGGTGAGCCCCTTTGCCCTGCACACCTCGAAAAAGCCCTCTATCTTCTCGTTCACGCCGCCTATGGGCTGGACCTCGCCCTTCTGGTTCATCGACCCGGTCACTGCTATGCCCTGGTCCAGCGCCAGCCCGGAGAGGCTCGAAAGGAGCGCGTAAGTTTCGCTCAATGTGGCGCTGTCGCCCTCTATCTCGTCGTAGAGCTGCTCGAAGCATATCGACGCCGATAACGTCAGCGGGAAGTTCTGGCCGTACCTCTCGCCGAGGAAGCTCGTGAGTATCAGGAGCGCCTTGTTGTGTATCCTGCCGGAGAGCTTCACTTCGCGCTCGATGTTGACGACGCCGGAATCTCCCATGAAGGTCCTGGCCGTTATCCTCGACGGCTTGCCGAAGGCGTAATCGCCGGGGTCGAGCACGGCTATGCCGTTGACCTGGCCCACGGCCCTGCCGTCGGTGGATACCATTATCGTGTCTTCTTTTATGTACTCCCTCAGCCTGTCCTCTATCCTCGAGTTCCTGTATATCCTCTCCCTCTCGGCTGTCTCCACGTGCGAGGCCGACACGGCGGCGGCCCCGGAGGTCTTTGCCCAGTAGCTCGCCTCGGTCATGAGATTCTCTATCTCGTTGAAGCGCGCGGAGAGCCTCTCCTGGTCCCCGGCGAGCCTGCACCCGTACTCCACTATCCTGGCGACCCCGCTCCTGTCAAACGGGATAAGCCCGTTGGCCCTGCAGCGGGCCGCGGCGAATAGCGCGTATTTGAAGACGTTGTCGTCGTCCCTGGGCATCACGGTGTCGAAGTCGGCCTTGACCTTGAAAAGCTTCCTGTACTCGGTATCGAGGTTGTAGAGGAGGTAGTAGATGAACGGGTCGCCTATCAAGGCGATCTTTATGTTGACCGGTATGGGCGCGGGCTTGAGCGTCGTCGTGGAGACGAGCCTGTACTGCTCCCAGACGTCCTCCATCCTTGTCTCCCCGTTCTTTATCATCCTCTTGATGGAGTCGTAGACGAAGATGTTGCGCAGTATGTCCAGGGCGTTGACTATCAGGTACCCGCCGTTCGCCCTGTGTATGGAGCCGGCCTTGATCATCGTGAAGTCGGTGGACGCGACCCCGAACTGGACCCTGTACTCTATCCTGCCGAAGAGGTTGTAGTAGGTGGGGTTCGTCTCATAGACGACAGGGGCCCCGATGGTCTCGCTGTTGTTCACCATGAGGTTCACCTTGTAACGCTCGAAGGAGGGCTCCTGCCTCGGCAGCCTGAGCGCCCCGAGCGCTATGGCCTGCTCCTCCTTGGGCCTGAAGTCGTCGATGTTGCCGAGGACGTCCTCCCTCACCTGGTTGATGAACTCGACCACGCCCGGAAAACCGCTGAACTTCTCCAGGAGCTCATTCACCAGGGGGTTCACCACGTACTGGACCACCTCCCTGTCGAGCGCGTTTATCCTCTCCTTGGTCTCCTTCTCTATTACCCGCGCCTCCCTGATGGCGTCGGAGAGCCTGTCCTGGAATATCTTGAGGTCTTCCTCTATGGCGGCCTTCTTCCCGTTGGGCAGGGCCTCGAACTCATCGTGGCTCATGGCCTTGCCGTCCCTGGCCGGGACGACGGAAAGCCCGCTTACGGATTTTTTGAGCACGAGGCCCTTTTCCATCGCCTTCTGCTCGAGCCTGAAAAAAAGTGTCCGGGTCCTCTCCTGCTGGCCCTCTATTATCTCGTCCCTGTGCTTCTCGTAGTCCTTGCTCTCAACTACCCTGGGGATGTCCCGCCTGAGAGACTCCACGAGCTCTCCCATCTCGGAGGCGAGCTCCGAGCCCTTGCCAGGGGGCAGGTTCAACGCCTTCGGGGAGTCCGTGTCGGAGAAGTTGAAGACGTAGCACCAGTCGTCCGGCACAGGTTCGGCCTTGGCCCTCTTTTCGACGATATCCTTTACCGTGGTGCTCTTGCCGGTGCCGCCCTCCCCGAGCACGAAGATGTTGTAGTTATGGTCGGCTATGCCGAGGCCGAACTCTATCGAGCGCAGGGCCCTGTCCTGGCCTATTATCTCCTCGAGCGCGGGCAGGTCCTCCGTGGTCTCGAACGCGAAGGCCTCGGGCCTGCACCTCCATCTGAGGGATTCCGCTTGCAACGGCGTGGCTTTAGGCATGGTCGTCCGCTCCTTGTATGGTCGTCAAAAGAACAGGCCGCGCAAAAAACCGGTCTAATGGAGATGGTTGTGGCCGCGTTCCCTGTGGGCTATCTTCCTGAAGATGTCGTTCTGGTCGCATCCTGAGCACTCGGCCTGCAGCGTAGTATATGAGATATGGTATTTTTGAGCAAGCGTTTCATTTATCGCGTTGAATATCTCACCCATCCTGCGCCTCTCAAGCGGCTCGATGTCCACATGAGCGCTCAGGGCGTAGACGCTGTGGCATATCGACCAGACGTGCAGGCTGTGCACGCCGCCCACCCCGGCGACGGCCTTCATGTCCTCCACCACCGCGTTCAGGTCTATGTCCCTGGGGACCCCCTCGAGCAGTATGTGTGAGGACTCCTTCATTATATTGTAGGAGCCTGCCATTATTATAGCACCTATCGCGAAACTTATCAGCGGGTCCACGGCGTACCAGCCCGTAAAGTATATCACCGCGCCCCCGGCTATGACGCCCACCGAGGCGGCGGCGTCCCCGAGCACGTGCAAATAGGCGCTCTTGACGTTCAAGTCGCTGTGCGCGTAGCGCATCAGCCAGAGCGCCACCGCGAGGTTTACAACGAGCCCCACCACGGCCACGGCCGTCATCCCGTAAGCCTCGACCTCCTGGGGTTCAAGGAGCCTGTGGTATGCCATGTAGAAGATAAAAGCAGTCAACAGGATAAGCACTGAACTATTGATGAAGGCGACAAAGACCTCCACCCTGTGCAACCCGTACGTCCTTTTCTCCGTCGGCGGCAATTCCGATATATAGAGCGCGAACCAGCTCAAGGAAAGGGCGAGGACGTCCATGAAGACATGGGCGGCGTCGGAGATGAGGGCGAGGCTGTTGAAAAGGTACCCGCCCGCCAACTCCGCTACGAATATGACGGCGGTCAGGGCCGCGGAGAGCTTGAGGCGGCCCTTGATCTCCCTGTCGACGCCGTGCGCGCCCTCATGCGCGTGGTGCGTATGTTCAGCGCCTGATTTCATTTCTTTAGCGTTCCGACGCCCCCTGGAACCTTAAGCCGGAAGCGGGTTGAAGCTCCCCGCGGCTTTTCCGCGGGGAATCTTCGACATATAAGGAAGTATCTATTCCTATTCGCTCGCATTCCCCCCCCAGCAAGCTGCGGGGAATGCGCTCGCTATGCATGTTCATTTTTTCGAGCGGCCTGTCAAGGTATTATCCAGACATCCTCCCTTTTCAATGATACCCTGATACGCTTGCCGCGGGCAAGGGCTAACTTCCTCAGGACGAAGTTCGGGACCTCGACCTTTAAAAGGGCCGCGCCCTCCCCAGCCTTGAAGCTCCCCGCGGCAAGCCGCGGGGAATCTTCGGAATGTACGGTGGTCGATTCCGATTCGCTCGCTTGCCCCCCGCTAATCATGCCGCTGGCCTCGCGCTCGCCATGCATTTTCAAATAGAGGACGTGCGTAGAGCCCTTGCCGACGACGTCGAGTATCTCTCCCTCGAGCACGTTGTCCTGCACCCTGTCCCCAAGGACCCTGTCCGGCCTTATGACTATCACCTCCTCGGGCCTTATGCAGAAAGAGACCTTCTGCCCCGCGCTCGGGGTCCAGCCCGAAGGGACGCCGGCCTTTATCAAGCCTAATTCGCGCGTCCGTATGGCGACTTGAGACCCGTCGGCCGCTTCCACGGTCCCGTCAAAGATATTCCTGAACCCTAAGAACCGCGCCACGTTCCGCGTGCGCGGCCTGTAGAAGAGCTCATCGCGGGGCCCGGTCTGCTCAAGCCTTCCGTTATTTATCACGGCTATGCTCCTGCCGAGCATGAAGGCCTCTTCAAGGTCGTGGGTTACGAATATGGTGGTGATGGGGTATATCTTATGGATGTTCAGGAGGTCGGCCCTGAGCTTCTCCCTTACCTGGTAATCGAGGGCCGAGAAAGGCTCGTCAAGCAGTAATATCCGCGGCTCCGCGGCCAGGGTCCTGGCCAGCGCGGTCCTCTGCTTCTGCCCGCCGGAAAGCTCGTGGGGGTACCTGTCCTCAAGCCCCGACAGGCGCATCACGCCTATGAGCTCCGCCACCTTCTCGCTGACACGCCGCTTCTCAAGACGGCTTATCCCGTAGGAGATGTTCCCAAAGACCGTCATGTGCGGGAATAGGGCGTAGTCCTGGAAGAGATACCCAATCTTCCTTTCGCGTATCGGGACGTTGATGTGCCTGCTCGAGTCAAAGAGCGTCTCCCCCCCGACGCTGACCGCGCCCTCATCCGGGGTGATTATGCCGGAGATCATCTTGAGTATCTGCGTCTTGCCGGCCCCTGACGGCCCGAAGAGGACGAGCAACTCCTCCTCGACGGCAAACCCCGCATCGATAGAGAAACCAGTGCTGAAACTCTTTTTCAGTTTAAATCTGAGACTCATCCCTATAAATCCCTCTCAGCCATACCGCTAAATTGGAACAGCTGCTAAAACCTCCCTTTGGTGAACCTCCCGGCGAGGAAGAGCACCAGGAACGAGAATACCGTTATTACCCCGACGAGCGTATTTGCCGCGCGGTAGTCCCCGCTCTGCACCGCGTCGTATATCGCTATTGGGAGGGTCTGCGTGAGACCCGGTATATTGCCGGCGACCATGAGGGTCGCGCCGAACTCTCCGGTCGCCCTTGCAAACGACATGACGGCCCCGGCCGCTATGCCCCTCCAGGCAAGGGGGAGCGTCACGGTCCTTATTATCTCGAACTCGGTCTTTCCAAGGAGCCGCGCCGCGTTCTCAAGGTCTGCTCCCACGCCTTCGAGCGCGGCCCTGGCCGGCTTGACAAAGAGCGGGAGTGAGGAGATTATTGAGGCCACGACCGCCCCCTTCCATGTGAATACTATCTGCACCCCGGCGAAATCTTCCAGAAACCCTCCTAAATGGCTCGACCTGCCGAATACCGTGAGGAGGTAATAGCCGAGCACGGTCGGGGGGATGACAAGCGGCTGCATCACCAACGCGTCGAGGACGTCCTTGCCGAAAAAGTCCTTTTTCGCCATCAGATAGGCCAGCGCGAGCCCTGTAATGACGGTAAAGACGGTGGCCGTGAAGGATACCTTTATGGTCAGAAGTAAAGGGAATAGGTCCATCTCTATTTTCCGTTCTCCCTGAGCGCGGAGGTCACGGGACGATAAAACCGTATTTTTCGAATATCGCCCTGCCCTTGTCTCCAACGGCGTATCTGATGAATGCGAGCGCCGCTTCCGGCTCCTTTGTGGATTTGACTACACCGGCGGCCTGGTCTATGGGGTTGTGGAGGCTCGGGTCTATCGGCGTATAAGAGACCTCCGGCACGGACGCGATAGAGAGGGCCACCACCCCTGCCTGCGCGTCCCCGGTCTGGATGAACTGGAGGGCCTGCCTGATGTTCTCGCCGTAGACGAGCTTCTCCTTGACGGCCTCGAAGACCCCCGCGCCCTTGAGCGCCTCTACGGCCGCCTTACCGTAAGGGGCGTGCGCCGGGTTTGCTATGGCTATCTTTTTAATCCCAGGCCGCAAGAGGTACTTGAGGCCGACGGCCTCCTCCCCGGAGCGCCTGTTGACGGCAAGGACTATCACCCCGCGCGCGTAGTGCGTGACCGTAGCCGGCATGATATGTCCGCTCTTTTCGAGGCCGTCCATATACCGCATGTCGGCTGAGAAGAAGACGTCAAACGGCGCGCCGGACTCTATCTGCCTGGCGAGTATGCCGGAAGAGCCGAAGGATATCACTACCGTATCCCCCATATCCTTCTCAAAGCCCAGGGCTATCTCCTTGAGCGCGAACGTTAAATCCGAGGCTGCGGCAATGGTCAGGCGCTTGCCTCCGCCGGCAAGCGCGGGAGTAGCGCAAAAGAGAAAGAAAATGACCGCCACGATAAGCGTATACGGTAAATTACCCAAGAATCTCAATAGGTTGCCTCCCTTTCATGAACAGCGTCAAAACAAAAAAAGCCAACCGGAAAGGTTGGCCATGACAGAATCTCCTTTCCAAGCACGGGAGGCCAGGCCGTTTCCAGCCGAGCCCTGTCGGCCAAACCCCCTTAGTTTTATCAAACCTTAGGGGGATTGGCTCGGAGACTTAGGTTTTATCTTTGTCTTCCCACCAAAAAAACGGCGGCCATTGAAGCTCCCCGCGGCTTTTCCGCGGGGGATCTTCGACATGTAAGGAAGTATCTATATCCGATTCGCTCGCTTGACCCCGCAAGCCTTGCTGCGGGCCTCGCGCTCGCTATGCATGTTCAATCTTTTCAAAAAAAGCCGAGCTAAAAAAGATTACCATGAATCATTTGCCGAAGTCAACCGCCGGGTCGGTACTGCTTGACCGGAGGATAAAAAGCCTATATGCTAAAGGTTCGTTTGAACAAGCCTGATAACCTTTACATGCCTTATCGATGATATGATCATAGAACCGGTAGATATAGCCTCGCCGCTTGATGCGTTCGCAGGCATAAGGCGGCTTAAAAGACCCTTCATATTTTATTCCGGGGTCTACGGCAAGACGGGGTTCTCTTACGTCGGCGCGGACCCGATCATGGAGGTGCGGACAGATTCAGGCAGGACGACCCTTGAGAGGGACGGCAACCTATACGGGTACAGGGACCCCTTCGAGGCGATATCGGCCCTGCTCTCCGGCCTCAAGGGCATGGATCGAGGCCCATTCCCCTTCAACTGCGGGGTTGCCGGGTACTTCTCATACGGTCTTAAAAACATCATAGAGCCCTCCATCGCCTTCCGCAGGGGCCGGGGCGGAGACGGGCCCGCACTGCCTGAGTGTTCAGCCGGTTATTACGACCCGGTCTACGTCCACTCGCACGCCGAAGAGAGAGGGTATATCGTATCCATCGGTGGAGAGCGCAAGAGGGTAGGGCGCTTCAAGGAGCTCATGGCAACCGGGCGCCTGCGCAACGGCCCGCCCGCCTCAGCCAGGGGGGCGGAAACCTTTTTCACCTCCAACGTGACGAGGGACGGATACATCGGCGCTATCGAGCGTGCAAAGGGGTATATATCCGCCGGGGACATCTACCAGATAAACCTCTCGCAGAGGCTCGCCGCGCCGTATGAGGGAGACCCGTTCCTGATATTCCAACGCCTTATGGAAAACCCCGCCCCTTTCAGCTCCTTCATGGACTTTGGCTCCTACCAGGTTATCTCCAACGCCCCGGAGAGGCTCTTGAAGATTGAAGACGGGGTTGTCGAGACCTGCCCCATCAAGGGGACAAGGCCGAGGGGCATGACCCCGGAGCAAGACAGGGCTATGGTCGAAGAGCTCAAGCATAGCAAGAAGGAGCGGGCCGAGCACGTCATGATAGTGGACCTTGAGAGAAACGACCTCGGCAGGATTTCGCTCCCCGGCACCGTGGAGGTCGCCCGGTTTGAAGAGATAGAGACGTACCCGCACCTCCATCACATGGTATCTACCGTGCGCGGGAGGCTCAAGCCCGGGATAGACGCGCCGTCCGCGCTCAAGGAGGTCTTCCCCGGAGGCTCTGTAACCGGAGCGCCGAAGATAAGGGCGATGGAGATAATAGACGAGCTTGAGACCGTGGACAGGTCCATCTACACCGGCGGCATAGGCTGGATGGACGCGGGGGGCGGCATGGACATGGCGATGGCCATAAGGACCGCCGTACGCGTCGGCAGCGTCTTATACCTTCACGTCGGCGGGGGAATAGTGGCCGACTCCGACCCTGAAGCCGAATACGACGAGACGATACTCAAGGCGCGTGATTATCTGGGCGTACTCGGCATGGAGGCCTGACCATGGGCGGATACGTATACATGAACGGCGCGATAGCGCCGGAGGATGAGGCCAGGGTCTCGGTATTCGATAGGGGCTTCAATTACGGGGACGGACTCTTTGAGACCATGAAGGCGCGGGGCGGCGAGGTATTGTTCCTTAAAGAACACCTCAATCGTTTAAAGGAGGGGGCCGGGGCGATAGGCATCCCCCTCAAAACGCTAAAGGGGCTTGAAGCCGACATAAGGCGCGGAGCGCTCAAAGACCTCCTCAGGAAAAACGGCCTCGGCAACACCTTGTCCTACATAAAGATAATAGTCACCGGGGGCTACGCGCAAGCGCCAGGGGAGCTTGCCCGCCCGACGACGGTGATAGTGTGCAGGCCGATAGATGAGAAAATCGTCTCAAGGCGCCAGAAGGGGGGTGTGAAGGCCGTGGTCGTGAAGGACTTCCGCCCGGCCATTCCGTGGGTAAAGTCCCTTAACTATCTGCCCAACATACTTGCCAGGGCAGAGGCTGAGAGGAAAGGGGCGTACGAGGCCATATTCACGGGTGCGGATTCGTCTCTGCTGGAGGGCGCGTCCACGAACCTCTTCCTGGTGGAGGGCGGCGGGGTAAAGACCCCGCCGGCGCTCCGCAGAGGCGCGGTGGGAGGGGTCCTTCCGGGGATAGTGCGCGGCAAGGTCATGGAACTCGCCTTAAGAGAAGGCATCAAGGTCCTTGAATCGCCCCTGTACGTCGAGGACCTCTCAAAGGCCGAGGAGGCGTTCCTCACCAACTCTATAGTCGATATCGTGCCGCTCTTGAGCGTGGATTCGAGGCCGGTCGGGTGCGGCAAGGCCGGGCCGGTGACAAGGCTTTTACAGGAGAGATTGAACATGCATAGCGAGCGCACTCCCCGCGGCTCGCTGCGGGGTCAAGCGAGCGAATAGAAATAGATACTTCCTTATATGTCGAAGATTCCCCGCGGAAAAGCCGCGGGGAGCTTCAAGAGTTACACGGAAGGCGGCGCTTGACGGCGGAATTCAGGCGGAACTCAGCCGTCTTGATTTTTGGCGCCTGTTAAGTTATATTTTTAAAATGAAACCTCCCCAAGCTCAAAAGCCCCAGGTGTTTCAGAACGCTAAAAAAATGAAGACCGTTGGTGACAACCCCGCCCCGCAGCCCGATGAACATGGCTCCGAGAGCGTCAAAAAACGCCTCCAGCTTGCCACTTTCAACGAGATAGGCAAGGCCCTCACCTCATCCCTCGACCTCAAAGAGATATTGAATACCATAATGGAGAAGATAAGCGAGCTCCTGCGGCCGAGCAACTGGTCTCTCCTGCTCGTGGACGAGGAGACCAACGAACTCAGGTTCGAGATAGTCGTCGGGGAGGGCTCGAATAAGATCAAGGACTTGAGGCTTAAGATGGGCGAGGGCATAGCAGGGTGGGTTGCCAGGGAGAAAAAGCCGCTCCTTGTGCCGGACGTGGCAAAGGACCCGCGTTTCTCGAAAAAGGCGGATAAGGTCTCCAGGTTCACCACAAAGTCGATTATCTGCGTCCCGCTCGTCACCAGGGGCAAGTGCCTCGGGGCCATAGAGCTCATCAATAAGGTCGAAGAAGGGAGATTCGGGGAGGAAGACCTCGTTATCCTCACCACGCTGGCCGACTACACCGCCATTGCGATAGAGAACGCGATATTCCTCAGAAGGGTGCAGGAGCTTACCATAAGGGACGACCTTACAAAGCTATATAACTCACGGTTCCTCCACAGCCGCCTTGAGTACGAGATAGAGAGGGCCCGGAGGTTCAAGAACGAGATATCCATGATATTCTTCGACCTCGACTTCTTCAAGCTGATAAACGACCACCACGGCCACATGCACGGAAGCAAGCTGCTCATGGAGACCGCGCAGCTCATATCAAGCCTCATAAGGAACGTGGACATGGCTTGCCGCTACGGCGGGGACGAGTTCATAGTGTTGATGCCGGAGACGCCCAAGAAAAACGCCGTCGTCGCCGCGGAGAAGATAAGGAAGGCCCTGAAGGAGCGGCTCTTCCTCGCCGATGAGGGGTTGAACCTGCGCATCACCGCCAGTTTCGGCGTGGCCTCGTTCCCGACCGACGCATCCGATAAGGACGGGCTGATACACATGGCCGACAACGCCATGTACAAGGTGAAAAACGCCACCAAGGACGGGGTTGCCGAGGCTTGAGCGCTCCATACGGGCTAAAGACCCGGGCCGCGGGAGCGGCCTGTACCGCCGTTTTTTGAAGCACCCAGCGGCAACGCCCGCGGGAGCGCGACGTAAGGAAACAATGAACTACCCCGCCCCAAGCCGCAGGGGATTATACCCTAAGGAAACGTTAAAAGGGCGGGATTTTCACCGTACACCCGTTTAAATCGCGGCAGTATTGGAGGTTACTCATGAGAAAAGGATTTATCGCCCTTGCATTGGCGCTGACCCTTGCCGGTTGCACTTCGGCTGTGGTGCATACCGAGGGGGTCAAGGTCGACAGCGCGCAGGTGCTCAATATAAAGACCGGCTCAACGACGAGGCAAGAGGTCCTGCAGATGTTCGGCACGCCGACCGAGGTGAACAACGAAACCAACGAGGAGAAGATGGTCTACGTCTTCAAGAAGAAGACCGTTCCGACCTATTTCGGCGGGCTCATCGAGAGCGAGGCGCAGAGTAAAGAGGCGTTGTCGACCCTTGAGATAGTCTTGAGAGACGGGGTGGTCTATTCCTACAGGTTCAAGAGCGCGGAGAACTGAGGCGCCGCGGCGTCTGATTTCAAGCCCAGGGGGCCATTGCCTTTCACATCAGCCAGCCGGCGCGGGTATCCGGGGCCGGCTGGCTGTCTTATTGCCATGCACTCCGAGGCCTCGGATCAACGTTAGGGGGCGCACTATGGCCTTTCACTAAGAACGTCCGGCAAGCCATATCGGTGTTGATGCCTCTGAGCCCACCTTCACGCCAGGGGGCGCGGGAGGGACTTATCGGTACGAATACCTTATACCGCCAGGGGGCGCGGCAGGGGCTTATCAGCCCTTGAGCACGGCGTCCTTGCAGGCCTTGGCTATCTTGAACTTGACCACCTTCTTGGCGGGTATCTTGATAGGCTCCCCGGTCTGAGGGTTCCTGCCCATCCTCTCCTTGCGGTCTACGAGGACGAGTTTGCCTATGCCAGGGACGGTGAAGCTGTTCTTGGCCTCCTGATATGCGAGTTCGGCGAAGCTCTCCAGTATTTCCTTTACCGTCTTCCTCGGCGCTCCGGTCTTTTTAGCCACCGCGTCTTCTATCTGTGCTCTGGTCATGGACTTTGACATTTTTACCTCCCCGTGTTTTTGTTTTATCCGCGGCCAGCCTCTCCAAGCCATGAGATGCTCCAGGTGCGCATCCGAGCATGAGCCGCGATTATGCATTATGACGCTATTTTAGCCCAATGTGTGCGAACCTGCAAGTACCGGGGCAAAAAAACGGTTCTACGGGCGGTCATGCGGTTTCAATAAAAAAGGACAAGCGCTGCTTGCGCTTGTCCCTCTGATGCTATACGCGTTTATTCGTGCCCGGATTCGGCCTCTTTTGCGGCCTTCTTTGCCCTGGGCTTCTTCGCGGCGGGCTTTTTCGTCTCATTTGCCGTTTCCGCCGTCTTTGACCTGGCCTTTGCCGGCGCCTTCTTCGCGGCCTTCGGCTTTTCGGCCTGGGCCTTTGCGGCGGATTCCACGAGCTCTATTATGGACATATGCGCGGCGTCGCCGGGACGGAACCCGAGTTTCAATACCCTCGTGTATCCGCCGTTCCTCTCCTTGTAGTTCCGGGCTATGTCGGAGAAGAGCGCTGGCGGTCCTGTCAAACCTCTTCTCGTCTCTATTGTGTCTCATATTGCTTCCCCTTAAGCGGTCTCCTTGTGTTCCATATGCATGGCGTCAAGGTCTTTCCTTGACGGGAAATTATCGATCTTCATCCCGAAATCGAGCCCCATGCCGTGGAGTATCTCTTTTATCTCGTTGAGAGATTTTCTGCCGAAGTTCTTCGTCCTGAGCATCTCCTGCTCGGACTTCTGCACCATCTCGCCTATGTATTTGATATCCGCGTTCTTCAGGCAGTTTGCCGACCTTACGGAGAGCTCGAGCTCGTCTACGGTCTTGAAGAGGTAGTCGTTGAAGACAGGCTTGGCCTCGGCCCTCTTGGCGAGCGTCTCCTCCTCCTCTTCAAAGGTTATGAATACGCTCAACTGGTCCTTCAATATCTTGGCGGCTATGGAAACGGCGCTCTGCGGGTCGATAACGCCGGAGGTCCATACCTCGAGTATCAGCTTGTCATAATCCGTCCTCTGCCCGACCCTGGCGTGGGTAACGTTGAAGTTCACCCTGGTCACCGGCTGGAATATGGCGTCTATCGGGATCATGCCGATGGGCTGGTCCGGCAGCTTGTTCCTCTCCGAAGGGACGTAGCCCTTTCCGGTGTTGGCGATCAGCTCGCAGTTGAACTTCGCGTCCTTCGACGCCGTCGCTATGTGGTGGTCCGGGTTCAGTATCTCGACGGTCGAGTCGCACTCTATATCACCGGCCTTTACCACGCCGTCAAACGGCCCTTTGAGCCTCAAAGTCTTGGGGCCCTCGCCGTGCATCTTGAGCCTGACCTGTTTGAGGTTGAGGATTATATCCGAGACGTCCTCCTTGACCCCTGGGATGGAGGAGAACTCATGGAGAACGCCGTCGACCTTGACGTTTGTTATGGCGGCGCCCTGCAGGGACGACAGGAGTATCCTCCTCAACGTGTTCCCTATAGATACTCCGAACCCCCTCTCCAGAGGCTCTGCCACGAATTTACCGTAGGTAGCGGTGAGAGTCTCCTTCTCAACCTCGAGCTTTTTCGGTTTAATAAGGTCACGCCAGTTTTTTTGCATGGTGCCCCCGTCATTTTATTGTAAAATTATAGACCCGCTCTTGCACCGCCGAGGCGGCGGGCGATCCATCCATCGCTATGCTTTTAAAAACACAGCGGCCCGCCCCCTGCGCATGAATGGCGGTATCAACGAGCGGATATCGGTAGATCAGGTCTGGAGCATGGCCCCCGCGCCAGAAGATGCCGTCGGATATACGCCGTACTCGACCGCTATGGTTTCGCCGGGCCCCCCGCGCCAGAAGATGCCGTTACTTGGAGTAGAGCTCCACGATGAGCTGCTCATGCATCGGCAGAGTAGTGTCTTCCCTTCTCGGGAGCCTGCCCACGGTTGCCTTCATGTTGTCCTTGTCGAGACTGAGCCACTCCGGGACCCCGCGCCTTTCAACGGCCTTGAGGTTCTCGGCAAGCCTGGGGTTCGTCTTCTTGCCGGGCGCGACCTCGATAGTGTCGTTGACCTTCACCCTGTAAGACGGGATATCGACCTTTCTGCCGTTTACCCTGAAGTGGCCGTGGGTAACAAGCACCCGCGCCTCGCTCCTGCAGCCGGCGAAACCGAGCCTGTAGACTACGTTATCGAATCTCCTCTCAAGGAACGCAACGAGGTTTTCGCCCGTAACGCCCTTTGCCCTGTCCGCGTCCTTGAACGTCCCCTTGAACTGGGACTCAAGAAGTCCGTAGACACGCTTTACCTTCTGCTTTTCCCTGAGCTGGAGGGCGTACTCGGATACCTTGCCCCTTGTCTGCCCGTGCTGTCCCGGGGCGTAGCTCCTTCTGTCAAAGGCGCACTTGTCCGTGTAACACCTGTCTGCCTTGAAAAAGAGCTTCATGCCTTCACGTCTGCAAATCTTGCATACTGATTCGATATACCTTGCCAACTTCTCCTCCCTTTTCAAACTCTGTCTGTAGCCTGTCGATACCCCCGTCCGTCTTAACAGACGGGGTGTTCCCGCGGAACAACCTTAATTATCTCGTTGAAAAACACCCTGCCAATGCCAACTACCCCACATCCCGCCCCAGGCGTCGGACCCGGAGCGTTCTCGCAATTCTACGCCGCCATCATGGTCTGCAACCATTTCCGCCTGCCCCAGCCGTCAGACCCTGCGCCTTTTCGGCGGCCTGCACCCGTTGTGCGGAAGCGGGGTAACGTCCCTTATGAGGCTGATGCTGAAGCCCGCGGACTGCAAAGACCTCAGGGCCGACTCCCTGCCGGCGCCCGGCCCGTTGATATAGACGTCCACGGACTTGACGCCGAAGTCTATCGCCTTCTTCGCCGCCACATCCGCCGCCACCTGAGCGGCAAACGGGGTGCCTTTCCTGGAGCCCTTGAACCCCTGGGCCCCTGAGCTCGACCAGGCTATGACATTGCCCTGTGGGTCCGCTATGCTGATGATCGTGTTGTTGAACGTGGACTTGATATGGGCGATCCCTTTTGATACCGCCCTCTTTTCCTTTTTGGCCTTTGCCATCTATACCCTCCGACACCGATAACCCATGTACGGGTGAATTCTGAAGTCCTCCCGGAGATGAACCGGGGGCCTCGAAAAATAATATCAGACTTCTCTATCGTTATGAAGCCCTCTGTGGGTGCAGACCCAAGGAGGTTTCCGTGTTATGATGCCCTGAAACCATCGTAGGTCTAAGCCAGCGGAGTCTCGTTATTAAAAGCCCTGAAGCCCCTCAGGTCAAACCCCGGAGAGATCGTTCTTTATCGCCGCCCCAGGTCTATTCGGTCTTCCTTGACGCGACAACGCCCTTCCTCGGGCCCTTGCGCGTCCTGGCGTTGGTGTGTGTCCTCTGGCCGC
>JACRLF010000058.1 GCA_016235365.1 Deltaproteobacteria bacterium
TCAAGGAGAAGACGACGTACGAGATAATGAGGCCGGAGTCCATCGACATCTCCCGCGCGACGCTCGCCCTGGGCAAGCACTCCGGCCGCCACGCCTTCAGGGAGAGACTCAAGGACCTCGGCTACGACTTCGCGCAGGAGGACCTTGACAGGGCGTTTTCGCGGTTCAAGGGACTGGCGGACAAGAAAAAGGAGGTCTTTGACGAGGACCTCGAGGCGATAGTGCAGGACGAGGTCCTGAGGATAGACCTGCCGGAGAGGTTCAGGCTCCTGAGCCTCGACGTGGAGAGCGGGACCACGACGGTCCCGACAGCGCGGGTGGAGCTCGAGGTGGACGGCGTAAAGGCGAGTGAGGAGTGCAAGGGGGACGGCCCCGTGGACGCGGCCTTCAAGACCATCGCCCTCATCACCGGCACGAAGAGCACGCTCCTTAAATACTCCGTCAATTCCATAACCGGCGGCACCGACGCGCAGGGCGAGGTCTCGGTGCGCCTGAGCGAAGGCGGCCACATCGCGCTTGGCCAGGGGTCGCACACCGATATAATCGTAGCGAGCGCCAAGGCTTACATAAACGCGCTTAACAGGCTTGAGTACAAAAAAAGAGAGCGGCGCGAGGGCCTGGTATAATAGGCCGGCGGGCCCCGCCGCCGCAGTGGCGCGGGGGGGAGACGTCCGCGCTATTTAACAGGTTGCTGGAAAACCCGGAATTTCGTTCAGTCTGCTCAAAAAGCTCCAGATGCGAGGCGTCGAGGAGCGAGGAATGAGGCGTACTTTGTCCGTACGCCGCAGTGACGAGTGACGAAGACAACGAAGCAGATGGGCTTTTTCAGCAGACTGTTAAGCTCAAAGGATGGTTCCGTCATGAAGATAGACGCCGGCCAGGAGGGGTCGTTTTGCCAGAGCTGCGGGATGCCTCTCGAGGCCGAGAGCGATTCCGGCACGAACAATGACGGGAGCAGGAACCCGCGGTTCTGCCACTTCTGCTTCAAGGACGGCATGTACACCGAGCCCGATATCACCGCCGCGCAGATGATAGAGAAGGTGGTGGGGATAATGAAGCTTATGGACCTGATGCCGGAGGAGCAGGTCAGGGAGGCGATGCAGAGCTTCATCCCCACGCTCGAGAGATGGCGGCAGTGAGCCGGCCTGTTAGCAGGCTGACGTGAATTTGGAGTTTTTCAGCAAGCTGTTAGCAGGTTGTTGAAAAACCCTCGCGTCCGTTCAGGCTGTCAAAAAGCTCCCGACCCACGCCACTTGGCGTGGGTGCCCCGAAGGCGTCGAGGAGCGAGGAATGAGGCGTATTTTGTCCATACGCCGCAGTGACGAGCGACGATGACAACGCAGTAGATGGACTTTTTCAACAGCCTGTTAGACGCAGTAGATGGACTTTTTCAACAGCCTGTTAGATGATTGTACGGGGCATACGGGCGGCACTGACGTTGCGCCATAAGAAAATAGAGGGAGAAGAGGGAAAAAGTGTTATGAGGCGGATGACGATAACCGAGAAGATACTTGCCGCGCACGCCGGGGTCAAAGAGGTAGTCCCCGGGGACCTCATCAACGCCAGGGTGGACATCGCGCTCGGCAACGACATCACCGCGCCGATAGCCATACATGAGTTCAAGAAGGCCGGGGCCACGCGGGTATACAACAGGAACAGGGTCGTCCTCGTCCCGGACCACTTCACACCGAACAAGGACATAAAGTCGGCCAACCAGTGCAAGATACTCAAAGAGTTCGCCATCGAGCATAAGCTCACCCATTACTACGAGGGCGGCGAGGTCGGCGTGGAGCACGCGCTGCTGCCGGAAAAAGGCGTGGTGGCGCCCGGGGACCTCGTCATCGGGGCCGATTCCCACACCTGCACCTACGGCGCGCTGGGGGCCTTCGCCACAGGGGTCGGCTCCACCGACCTGGCCGCCGTCATGATAACCGGCGAGCTCTGGTTCAAGGTCCCGGAATCGATGAAGTTCGTGTTCAAGGGCAAGTTGAGGAAGTGGGTGAGCGGCAAGGACCTGATACTCCACATAATCGGCGACATAGGGGTGGACGGCGCGCTCTACAAGGCGATGGAGTTCACGGGCAAGCCCATAGAGTCTCTCAGCATGGACAGCCGCATGGCGATGTGCAACATGGCCATAGAGGCCGGGGCCAAGAGCGGCATAATAGCCCCCGACAAGATAACAAAGGCATATGTGGATAAACGCGCCGAGAGGCCGTACAAGTTCTACTCGAGCGACCCGAATGCCGCGTACTCCGATGTCATCGAATACGACTGCTCTAAGATAGAGCCGAAGGTGGCGTGCCCGCACCTGCCGGAGAACATCAAGAACGTATCGGAGATCAAGAACATCCCGATAGACCAGGTGGTCATAGGCTCGTGCACGAACGGACGCATCGAGGACCTTGCGGTGGCGGCCAGGGTGCTCAAGGGCAAGACGGTGGCGAAGCACGTAAGGCTCATCGTCATCCCGGCCACCCCGCACATATACAACGAGGCCATGAAAAAGGGGTACTTCGGCATCTTCCTCAAGGCCGGGGCCGTCATAAGCCCGCCGACGTGCGGGCCGTGCCTCGGCGGACATATGGGGATACTCGCGGCCGGGGAAAGGGCCGTGGCCACGACAAACAGGAACTTCATCGGCAGGATGGGGGACGTAAAGAGCGAGGTCTACCTCGCCAACCCCGCCGTAGCCGCGGCCTCGGCCGTCAAGGGCCGCATAGCGCACCCTGACGAGGTCGTCAGGTCATAAATCATCCCCTTATATGGACCGGGGCGGTTCATTTTTTTAGCGTTCCGAAACCCCCGGGGCTTCCAAGCCCGGGGAGTGTTCATTGCCGGGCCTTCTCGCCACATGGTCTATGACGTCTTAGCCCCGCTATACGACCTCGGCGTCTGGTTCCTGGCGCTTTTTCTCGGAGGCGAGGAGGGGCTCAGGGACAAGGCGATAGCCGAGGCAATGCCGCTTGAGGGCAAGACAGTCCTTGAGATATTCGCGGGGACCGGGACCATATCATTGATGGCCGCGAAAAGGGGCGCTGCGGCGGTAGCTCTCGATATCAGTGAGGGGATGCTCAGGGTCGCCGGGGAGAAGGCCGGTGGGGCAGGCGCCCCGGTATATCCGATAAGGGCGGACGCGGTAGAGCTTCCGTTTCGCCCGGGCTCTTTCGACCGCGTCATCGCTTCGATGGGGCTCCATGAGGTGGGCTCTGACGCGGCAGAGGGGGCCTTGAAAGAGGCCTACAGGGTATTGAAAACGGGCGGCAGGCTCGTCATATTCGATTATTCAAGGGCCGAGGGCGCGGCGCGGGTCATCCAGGCCCTATTTTTCGCCTTCGCCGAGGGAGAGCATGCCCGCGGATGGATAGGCACGGACGTGGACGCGCTCCTCACCGGCATCGGGTTTAGGAACTTCAGGCGCAAGTTCCTCCTCAAAAGGGCCCTGCAGGTCTTGACGGTTGAGAAGAGGTGAAGGCGTTGTGAGGGGCGTAAGGTGCGGTAAAAGACGTTAGCAGGGTGTTGAAAAACACCCTGCCCTGTTAGGGAAACTCTGATTAATTCCTTGGTTCGTCATTGCGAGCGAAGCGAAGCAATCCCATCTTTTGATAAATCAATAACTTGGAGATTGCTTCGTCGCGTGGGCTCCTCGCAATGACATCGAAAAAAGAATAAATCAGAGATTCCTTAGATGAGCGGCGTACAGGCGGCGCTAAAAATAGACCAAAAGACATGAGGTGCAACGGATGAAGTTCAAAGGAAAGGTCTGGAAGTTCGGCGCCGATATCGACACGGACAGGATCATACCCGCGAGGTACCTCAACACCTCCGACCCCGCGGAGCTGGCGAAACACTGCATGGAGGATGAAGACCCCGCCTTCGCGTCAAAGGTCAGGGCGGGCGACATCATAGTGGCTGAGAAGAACTTCGGCTGCGGCTCGTCCCGCGAGCACGCGCCCATCGCCATAAAGGCGTGCGGCGTTGCGTGCGTCATCGCCAGGAGCTTTGCCAGGATATTCTACAGAAACTCATTTAACATGGGGTTGCCGATACTTGAGTCCGACGAGGCCGTTGATGCGGCCGGGAACGGCGACGTTTTAGAGGTCGACATGGATACCGGCGACATACACAACGTCACAAAGGGCTTGAAGCACAAGGCGCGCCCCGTGCCTCCTTTCATGCAGGAGCTTATAAGGGCGGGTGGGCTTATGGAGTCCATAAAGAAGAGCGGCAGGGTGAGGTAGGACGGCAATTGGACGTGTAATGCGGCCGCTTGGTTTTTACGTCCAACGGTTGCGGAAAAACCAAAAGGGAACGACCGGTAAAAAAGGGGAGGATTATGAGGAAAGAAGGCGGAGCAAAGAGCAGGGTATTGACAAGCGATAAGCTGCACATCGAAAACAAGACCCTGTTCGTGGACCTCAAGGAGAACGAGGGGGGAAGGTTTCTCCAGATAGCGGAGCTCTCCAACGACAGGAGGAGCACTGTGGTTATACCTATCAGCGGGATCGAGGCGTTCATGGAGTCGCTCCAGAAGATAGCGGCGGGTTCATATTAGCAGGTTGCTGAAAAAGTCACATCTGCTTTGTCGTCTCGGCGTTGAAGCTCCCCGCGGCCCTGGCGCGGCGGATGCGCCGTCGGCTTTTAAAAAACGGTTTTACGGAGGGGTGATATTGAAGCGGTTCAACGTATCTGTGCTCCCTGGCGACGGCATAGGCCCGGAGATAGTGGCGGAGGCCGTGAGGGTGCTCAAGGCCGTTGGCGCGAGGCACGGCGCGGAGTTTGACCTGAGGGAGGACGCGGTCGGCGGGGCGTCCATAGACTTAAACGGCGTGCCGCTTACCGGCGGCGTCCTCAAGCGCGCTATGGAGAGCGACGCGGTCCTCTTAGGGGCCGTGGGCGGGCCCAGGTGGGAGGGGCTCGATTATTCTGTAAGGCCGGAGAGGGCCCTGCTGGCCCTGCGAAAGGAGCTCGGGCTGTTCGCGAACCTGAGGCCGGCAAAGGTATACAAGGTGCTCGTCGGCGCTTCAACGCTTAAGCCGGAGGTCGTCGAAGGCGTTGATATCATGGTGGTGAGGGAGTTGACCGGAGGGTTGTACTTCGGCACGCCCAAGGGTGTGGAGAGGCTCCCGGACGGGACAGAGCGCGGCGTGAATACGATGGTATACACCACCCCGGAGATAGAGAGGATAGCGAGGGTCGGCTTCGAGGTGGCCAGGAAGAGGAAGAAGCGCCTGTGCAGCGTAGACAAGGCCAACGTCCTTGAGACTACCGAGCTGTGGAGGAGGGTCGTAACCGGGGTGGGCAAGGGCTACCCGGACGTGGAGCTCAGCCACATGTACGTTGACAACTGCGCCATGCAGCTCATACGCAACCCCAGGCAGTTCGACGTCATCGTCACTGAAAACACCTTCGGGGACATACTGTCGGACGAGGCATCCATGCTCACCGGCTCGATAGGGATGCTCCCTTCGGCAAGCCTCGGCTCCTCGAAGAAGAGGGGCATGTACGAGCCGATACACGGCAGCGCCCCGGATATAGCAGGCAAGGGTGTGGCAAACCCCATAGCGACTATCCTGTCGGCGGCCATGATGCTCAGGTATTCATTCGACATGGAGGCCGCCGCCGTCGAGATAGAGAACGCGGTGGAG
>JACRLF010000059.1 GCA_016235365.1 Deltaproteobacteria bacterium
GCCGAGATGAAGACCGGCGAGGGCAAGACCCTCGTGGCAACGCTTCCCCTCTATCTTAACGCACTTACGGGCAAGGGCGCCCAGCTCGTGACCGTAAACGACTACCTGGCGCGCAGAGACGCCCGCTGGATGGGCGCGGTCTACCATGCCCTCGGCCTCTCGGTCGGGGTCATCCAGCACGAGGCGAGCTTCCTCTTCGACCCCCATTACCTCGGACAGAACGAACATCTGCTCCACCTGAGGAAGGTGAGCCGCAGGGAGGCGTATGCCGCGGACATAACCTACGGCACCAATAACGAGTTCGGGTTCGATTACCGCAGGGACAACATGCAGTTCTCCCTCGATGAGCACGTGCAGAGGGACCAGCACTACGCCATAGTCGACGAGGTCGACTCCATCCTGATAGACGAGGCCAGGACCCCGCTTATCATATCCGGGCCGACCGAGGATTCGACGGACAAGTACTACGTGATAGACAGGATAATGCCGGGGCTTAAAAAGGACGCGCACTACACGGTCGATGAGAAGGCCAAGCAGGTGATGTTAACCGACGAAGGGGTTGAGAAGGTGGAGGGGCTTTTAAACATAGGGAACCTCTACGACCCCGACAACATAGAGACCCTCCACCACGTGAACCAGGCCCTCTACGCCCATGTGCTCAAGCACAGGGATATAGACTACGTGGTGAAGGACGGCCAGGTCATCATAGTGGACGAGTTCACCGGGAGGCTCATGCCCGGCAGGCGCTGGAGCGACGGGCTCCATCAGGCGGTTGAGGCCAAGGAGAAGGTCAAGATAGAGAACGAGAACCAGACCCTCGCCACCATCACCTTCCAGAACTACTTCAGGATGTACGACAAGCTCGCGGGCATGACGGGGACCGCCGACACCGAGGCCGCGGAGTTCCATTCGATATACAACCTCGACGTCCTGGTCATCCCGACGAACAGGCCCCTTGGGCGCGTCGACACCACGGACCTCGTATACAAGACCAAGAAGGAGAAGTTCAGGGCGGCGATAAAGGAGATAGAGGAGTGCAACAGGACCGGCAGGCCCGTGCTCGTCGGCACCATCTCCATAGACGACTCCGAGAAGCTCTCCGCGATGCTCTCGAAGCAGGGCACGCCCCACCATGTGCTTAACGCCAAGCACCATGAGAGAGAGGCCGAGATAGTCGCGCAGGCCGGCAGGCTCAACGCGGTGACGATATCGACCAACATGGCCGGGAGGGGCACGGACATACTCCTGGGCGGCAACCCCGAGTTCATGGCCGCCTCGATGGCCGGCAAGGACGACTCCACGGACGAGTACCGCAAGGCGCTTGAGACCGCCATGGGCATATGCGAGGAAGAGAAGAGAAAGGTCATCGAGCTCGGCGGGCTCCACATCACGGGGACCGAAAGGCACGAATCGAGGAGGATCGACAACCAGTTGAGGGGCCGCGCCGGGAGGCAGGGGGACCCCGGGTCTTCACGGTTCTACCTCTCTCTCGAGGACGACCTCCTGAGGATATTCGGCAGCGACCGCATAGCCTCCATAATGGACAGGATAGGCATGGAAGAGGACGTGCCGATAGAGCACGGGCTCGTTACAAGGGCGATAGAGAACGCCCAGAAGAAGGTCGAGGCCCATAACTTCGACATAAGAAAGCACCTGCTCGAGTACGACGACGTGATGAACCAGCAGAGGGAGGTCGCGTACGGCTACAGGAGGCAGATACTTTCCCATGCCGGCCTGAGGGACATGGTCAAGGAGTTCAGCGAAGAGGCGGCCGAGGCGCTTGTGAACGCGCACGTGGACGGGAAGTCCTCGCCGGACGAGTGGGACATGAAGCCGATAAACGACGCCGCGTTCAAGCAGTTCGGCGTCCATCTGGAACAGCCGGACATGGACGCCGTCTCAAGGCCCGAGGCGCTCTCCTCCGCAATAGCCGAGAAGGCGTGGAAGGCGTATAACGACAAGATAGCGCTTGTTGGCGAGGAGTCCTGCGCCCAGTTCGAGAGGGTGATACTGCTGCATACGCTGGACACCCTCTGGAAGGACCACCTGCTCGCCATGGACCATCTCAAGGGCGGCATAGGGCTCCGTGGGTACGGCCAGAAAGACCCCCTGAGCGAGTACAAGAAAGAGGGCTACGACCTCTTTGTCGAAATGATAGGGAGGTTCAAATCCGACGTCTGCGAGAGGCTCTTCAAGGTACAGATAAAAAGAGAGGAAGCCCAGGAGGAGCACGCCGGCGTCCACGCCCACGGACACGCCGGCTCCTCCGACGCGGCGGCGCAGCCCAGGCCGCTCCACCAGCCAAAGCCGGCCCAGCCGCCCAGGGAGCGGAAGATCAAATACTCGCGCGGCGAAGGGGAAAAGGACGAAGCCAAGGAGGCCCCGGCCGTAAGGCACGGGGACAAGATAGGCAGGAACGACCCGTGCCCGTGCGGAAGCGGCAAGAAGTACAAGAAGTGCTGCGGGGCGGCGTCGTAGGTTTAAAGTCTCGTCCCCGGGACGCATCGCAAGCCCATACGCCGCCGCGGAGAAGTGCCGCGGGGGAGGGCTTCAAGACCTGAGAGTGGCGGCTATCATCACAATGGCCGCCATTTTTTACAGGCGAGACTTTTATTGATTTATCGCGTGGTTTATTATATGACTCAGCACATCCGCGGAGCGGCGGAAAACTTCAGGGGCTTAAAGACCGGAGGGGCTGCTCTCTTTGGAACGCAAAAAAAATGAAACTACGGGGCTTAAAATCTCCGGTGGTTTCAGGACGCTAAAAAAGGTTGATATATGTGTGCGAAAAATATCGTTGACGATATTGCGCAGGGGCTCAGGGTGCAGGGTTTCAAGGCCGCCGGCATTGCGTGCGGCATAAAAAGGGGCGGGAAGAAGGACCTCGCGCTCATATTGAGCGACGTCGAGGCGAATGTCGCCGGCGTCTTTACGAAGAACGCGGTCAAAGCGGCCCCCGTGCTCATAGACACCGAGAGGGTCAAGGGGGGCAAGGCAAGGGGCGTTGTGATCAACAGCGGCAACGCCAACGCCTGCACAGGCTCTCGCGGCTATAAAGACGCCATGGGCATGGTCGAGTGCGTGGAGGAGGCCGCGGGCGTGAAAAAGGGGTCCATACTCGTCTGCTCTACCGGCGTCATCGGGGTCCCGCTGCCGGTGGAGAGGGTCAGGCAGGCCGCCCCGGCGCTTGTCGGCTCGCTCGGCTACAACGGCCTCGGGGGGGCCTGCGAGGCGATAATGACGACGGACGCGTTCCCCAAGAAGGCCTTTGTTAGGGCAAGGATCGGCGGCAAGACCGTCACCGTCGCCGGCATAGCCAAAGGCGCCGGGATGATATGCCCGAACATGGCCACCATGCTCGCCTTCTTCGTAACCGACGCCGATATAAGGGGCAGGGCATTGAAACTCGCCTTGAGGGAGGCTGTGGACGGCTCATTCAACAGCATCATCGTGGACAACGACACCTCGACAAACGATACGGCGCTCGTCTTCGCGAACGGCATGAGCCGGTGCGGGGAGATAAAGGCGGGGAGCCGGGAGTTCAATACGTTTCTGAAGCTCCTGAACAGCGTTGCCTTGAAGCTCGCCAAAATGGTGGTAAGGGACGGCGAGGGTGCGACCCGCCTCATAGAGATAGACCTTAAGGGCGCCGCGTCGGCCCCGGACGCCAGAAGGGGGGCGCGGACAATCGCGGAGTCGTTCCTCGTAAAGACTGCCTTCTTCGGCGCGGACCCCAACTGGGGCAGGATAATGGCCGCGCTCGGGAGGTCCGGCATAAGGATCAAAGAGGAACTGGTCGATATCTCGTTTAACGGCGTCAAGGTCGTAAGGGGCGGGCTCGATACCGGCAGGGAAAAAGAGGCCGCGGACGCGATCAGGACGGACGAGGTGAGGGTTACGGTCAATCTAAGGGCCGGAAAACACGATGCCAAGGTCTGGACCTCCGACCTTACCTATGAGTACGTCAAGATAAACTCGGCGTACAGGACCTGACTCCGGATCAAGAATCTTAAGGCTACGGCCGATAGATATATTATATGAAGGAGGGGGTTCCTATGGCAGTTCTCTCTAAAGAGGCGGACAGGTGGCTCAGGCAGGCGGAGAGCGACCTTAAGTGCGCCGAGTGGAACCAGCAGGGCGGTTTTTTCGCCCCCGCGTGCTTCTGGTCGCAGCAGGCCGCGGCAAAGGCCTTGAGGGCGCTGCTCTTCTTCAACGGCGAGGACGCGAGGGAGACGAGGTCGGTGGTCGATCTCCTCGACAGGGCCATCACCTACGAAGAGGAGTTCAGGGGGGTTGCAGGCTCGTCCACGAGCCTGGACATCTACTACAAGACCTCGAGGTTCCCGGACGCCATCCCCGGCGGCATACCATCGGAGGTGTTGGGCGAGAAGGATTCGAGGGACGCCATAAGGCAGGCCGCCGACATACTCTCGCTCGTTGAGAAGAAGAGGAAGGAGCGCATGCCGGAGTCCATCTGACGGGCTGCGGAAAAACTGCAAATTCACGTCAGGCCGCTAACGTCCAAGCCGCGTCCGCGCGCCTCAAACGCACCGTCCCTTTGTGTTTTATTGTTTCCTTCTGGTATAATTCCCGTAGCTTGCCGCGCAAGCTAAGATCAACAGTATGCGGATACCCCGCAGCTTGCCGTGGGGCTGTTCATTAACGCTAAAAACAAACCTGCGGCAACGGCGATAATGACATGATCGATATTGTAAGCCTGGTACTGCCCTTTGTCTTCGGGGCTGTCGTGGGAAGCTTCCTCAACGTCTGCATCTACCGCATCCCGGCCGGCGTCTCCATCGTATCTCCGCCTTCAAGATGCCCGGCCTGCTTAAAACGCATAGCCTTTTATGACAACATACCGATAATAAGCTATATCGTGCTCATGGGCAGGTGCAGGCGCTGCGGGTCTCCGGTATCGGCGAGGTACCCGGTGGTTGAGGCGGTTACAGGCCTTTTTGCCTCGGCCCTCTTTTTCAAGTTCGGCCCCGCGCCCGGGTTTTTCATCTACTCGATATTTATCGCGGCCCTGATAGTCATCACCTTCATAGACATCGACCACCAGATAATCCCGGACGTCATAAGCCTGCCTGGGATACCCCTGGGGCTTATCGCGTCGTTTTTCCTCCCTTCTGTGGGGATCGCGGACTCTCTTATCGGGGCAATCTCCGGCGGAGGGCTCCTCTTCGGCATAGCGGCGGCGTATTACTATTCGACCGGCAAGGAGGGCATGGGAGGCGGGGACGTCAAGCTCCTCGCCATGATAGGCGCGTTCACCGGATGGAGGGGGGTGCTTATGACGGTGCTGGCCGGGTCTGTGTCCGGCGCAATCCTGGGCGGCGCCCTTATGCTCGTGCACGGAAAGGGCGGCAAGCACCCCATACCGTTCGGCCCGTTCCTTGCGGCCGGGGCGGCTGTCTATGTCTTCGCGGGGGAGGCCCTGATAGAGTGGTATATCGTTAGGGCCATGGGTCTTTAAACCAGTCAAGTGGCCGGCTTGCCTTGGCCGGAGGCTTATGGCGCGGACAATAGCAGGTTGTTGAAAAACCCTCGCGTCCGTTCAGGCTGTTGAAGCTCCCCGCGGCTTGCCGCGGGGAATCTTCGACATGTAAGGAAGTATCTATATCCGATTCGCTCGCTTAGCCCCGCTAGCCAAGCTGCGGGCTGGGCGCTCGCTATGCATGTTCAAAAAGCTCCCGACCCACGCCACTTGGCGGGATATGGCCGGTAAGTTCAACATAAACCTGGGCATACGGGCCCAGCTTGCGGCCGGGATAGTGATCATAACGCTGGCCGGGATAGGCCTTGTCGGGCTCTTCAGCGTAAGGGCGCTGGAGCAGAGCGCGGTATACTGGAAGGTATACGAGGCAAGGAGCGCGGTGCAGTTTGTCCGCGCCGCCTTGAGGGAATCAAGGGGGCGCGACCCGCAGTCCGCCGTCAACTACGTGGCGGCCGCCATGAAGGAGTCCGGCATCGGCGCTTTCAGGATAAGCGATTCGGCCGGAGCGCCCATATTGAGGGCGGGCGCCATGCCGGAAAACCTGAGGATTGGGGAGACCGTCCCCTTCTCGGCCGACTTCACCGTCAGAAAGTCCGGCGGGGGGCTATTCCGGGGGCCCGGCGACTTCATCTATATATCCGCTCCACTTGTGGAAGACGGTTCAAGACGGGGGGCGCTTGAGTTCGTCATGCCGCTCTCCGGGATAAAGGAGGACATGGCCGGGGTGAGGCGGTTCCTCCTTTTCATCGCCCTGCTCGATTCCATCGTCGTCATCGCCTTCAGCGCATACTTCCTGTCAAAGTCCGTCATAAGCCCCATACGCGGCCTTGAAGAGGCGGCAAAGAGGATCTCCGGCGGGGCGCTCGGGCGCAGGGCCGTTGTCCAGGACGAAAACGAGATAGGGAGCCTCGCCAGGTCCTTTAACACGATGGCCGAGAGGATCGAGGATGAGATAAAGACCCTGGAGCGGGTCAATAAGGAGCTCTTAACCGCCCAGGAGGAGCTTTTAAGGTCGTCTACCCTGGCGGCGGTCGGGAGCCTGGCCGCGGGGATAGCCCACGAGATAGGCAACCCGCTCGGGGCCGTGCGCGGGTATATCGACCTGCTTCGCAAGGGCGGACTGAGCAAAGAGGACGAGAGAGACGTCATAGGCAGGACCTCCGTTGAGGCGGCTCGGATAGATTCCATCGTCAGGGAGTTCCTGGAGATATCCATGCCTCCGAAGAGGCCCGCCGGGCCCGTGGACGTCAATGGGGTCGTGGACGAGGCCATAGCCTCGCTCCAGGCGCACGGGGACTTCGGCTCCGCCGGCGTAGAGATCAGGACGGCGCTCAAGGGGGGCGTCTCCATGGTACTCATAGACGC
This sequence comes from Deltaproteobacteria bacterium, assembly GCA_016235365.1. Classification (GTDB taxonomy): domain Bacteria; phylum Desulfobacterota; class GWC2-55-46; order GWC2-55-46; family GWC2-55-46; genus JACRLF01. The sequence goes on from JACRLF010000059.1 coordinate 6,866, forward strand.
CGGCAAGCTCAGGCAGGTGTTGATGAACCTTTTTGTCAACGCCGCGCACTCGATGGCCGATAAGGAAGGTGCAGGGGCGATTACGGTGGAGACCTGGGAGGAAAAGAGGCCCTTGCACGGGGCGCCGAGGAGGAGAAAGGACGACGCGCGCATTTCGGAATGGCCGGCGGAGACCGAGGAGAGGAGGTTCGTGTCGATAAGGATCGCCGACACCGGCTCAGGGATGAGCGAAGAGACGGCGCGCAAGATATTCGACCCGTTCTTCACCACCAAGGACGTGGGCAAGGGCACGGGCCTCGGGCTCTTTGTCTCGCAGTCCATCATAAAGGCGTACGGAGGGGAGATAACCTTTACGACAAAAGAGGGGGAAGGGTCGTCCTTCACCGTCTCTTTGCCGGGGTTTTAATGTTTCCTTCGGGTATGATTCCTCGAAGCAAGCTTTCCAAGCTATGAAAGTAAGTTCCTTAATGACACCCCGGAGTTTGCTCCGTCGTGGTTCATAGGCCGGAGGATATGAAGAAGGTATTGATAGTCGATGACGAAGAATCTTTGCGCCACATGCTCTCGGTGCTCCTCAGGGCCGAGGGCTATGAGGTAAGAGCCGCGGCCGACGCGAAAAAGGCCCTCGATGCGCTCGACGGCGGCGAGGACCCGGACTTCATATTAAGCGACATAAAGATGCCCGGCATGAACGGCCTTGAGTTCCTCAACGCGCTCCGGGAGAGGAGGATAGAGAGCACGGTCATAATGATGAGCGCCTATGGGACCATGGACATCGCGGTCGAGTGCATGAAGCTCGGGGCCTATGACTACGTCTCCAAGCCGTTCAAGACGGACGAGATAATACTGACGATAAGGAAGGCCGAGGAGAGGGAGGCGCTCAGGAAGGAGAACTCGAGGCTCAAGGAGGAGAGGCGGGGCGAGTACGACTTCAAGCACATCGTCACCGGAGACGAAGAGATGCTTGAGATATTGAACCTGGTTAAAAAGGTCGCGGACTACCCGGCCTCGGTGCTTATAACCGGAGAGAGCGGGACGGGCAAGGAGCTCGTGGCCAGGGCCATACATTACGGAGGGGCGAGGGCCCAGAAGCCCTTCGTGGCGATCAACTGCGGCGCCATCCCCGCGCCGCTCATCGAGAGCGAGCTGTTCGGCCACGTAAAGGGGGCCTTCACGGACGCGCACAGGACCAAGACCGGGCTATTTCAGGAGGCCGACGGCGGCACCATCCTGCTGGATGAGGTGGGCGACCTGCCGCTTGAGCTCCAGGTAAAGCTCCTGAGGGCCCTTCAGGAAGGCGAGGTAAGGAGGGTCGGGGACACGAAGCCGGTAAAGATCGACACGCGCGTCGTGGCGGCCACCATAAAGGACCTGAAGGAAGAGATAAGGAACAACAGGTTCAGGGAAGACCTCTACTACCGCCTGAACGTCATAGAGATAAAGTTGCCCCCTCTGCGCGAGAGAACCGGGGATATTCCGGCGCTCGCCGCGCATTTTATCGAAAAATTCGCCGTGAAGTTCGGCAAGCCCGTAAAGACGCTCTCGCACGGGGCCTTTGTCGCGCTTCAAAATTACCAGTGGCCCGGCAACATCCGCGAGCTTGAAAACGTCATAGAGCGGGCCATGATACTCGAAGAGGGCCCTGCCATCAGGGAAGAGTCCCTTCCAATAACGGCCGAGGGGCGGCCCGGCCTATCGGCCATTCTGCCGGAAGACCTCCTGTCAGTGAAAAAGGCCCATGAGGCGGTTGAAAGGGAGCTTATAAAGAAGGCGCTCCAGAAGACCAATAACAACAGGACAAAGGCCGCCGCCCTCCTCGATATAAGCCACAGGGCCCTCCTGTACAAGATAAAGGACTATAAGCTGGATTGAACATGCATAGCGAGCGCATTCCCCGCTAGCCAAGCTACGGGGTCAAGCGAGCGCATAGAAATAGATACTTCCTTATATGTCGAAGATTCCTCGCAGCTTGGCTAGCGGGGAGCTTCAACCCACATCCTTCGTGCCACGCTTGCAACAGGCCGCCGGAAAACTTAGGCGTACCCTAACCTCTCCATAGACCTAATTTTTCCCCTACATTATTTGTGGCCCCGTCCGATAAAAAAGTACGTACTATGCAAAAAGTATATAGCTGGGTGCGTCCGTTCAAATCAGAAAACACTGAAAAATCAAATGGTTAACATTTGGCACGGCTGTTGCAGACTTAAGAATGTCAGACGCGCAGCGGCTTCTAACCGGCGCGGTTTGAACATGCATAGCGAGCGCATAGAAATAGATACTTCCTTATATGTCGAAGATTCCTCGCAGCTTGCTGCGGGGAGCTTCAACCCGTAAAGAATCGATAGTCGCCAAAGGGCGGGACAATCTGCCGAAGATATCGGATAGAGAAAAGGGTTTTACGCTTGTAGAGCTCCTCATAGCCATAACGGTACTCTCCATAGGCCTGCTCGGCGTGGCCTCGATGTTTTCAACAGGGATCAGGTCCAACAGTTTTTCATACATGGTAACGGTCGAGTCGTCGGTCGCCAACTCGGTCATGGAGGAGATCCTGGCCAAGGACGGCGGCGACGTCATATTCGCCGCCGCCGCCGCGAACGCGGTCTACGACCTCGACACGGGCTCAGCCGTAACCACGAGGACGGTCCAGGGCAGGACGTATTCGGCCACATACTCCATCACCGTCAATAACCCGGTGGTGAACGTTTCGATGATAGACGTTTCAGTCACGAGCGGCGGAAGGACAACGACCCTCACGTCGTACAAGAACCGCATTTAGGCGGGCCTGAACAGGGGCGCGCCTGAACAATCAGTATCATAATTAGAGAGCGTGGATATGAAATTAGCGTCGATCTTACAACCCATGCGAAAAAAAGGCGGCTTTACCCTGGTCGAGCTCCTGATAGCCATGGGCATGCTCGCCGTAGTAACCGCGGCTATCTTCGCCCTGTATAACACCCAGCACAGGGTCACCACCATCGAGGAAGACGTTGTGGACGTCCAGCAGAACATCAGGATAGCGCTTGATACCGTCGCGCGGGACATGATGTCGTCCGGTATGGGCGTTGCCGGCGGCACCAACCCGATAAGCGTCGTCAGCGACAACGGCGGGCTTGGCGGAACCGACATGGTGACGATAAATACCGCCTCGTTAAGCGGGGTGATGGGACGCATAGACGCCGACGTGACGGCCAACGTCGTGGCCGGCACCAACATAACCTTTACCGTGGCCTCGGCGTCCCAGGCCAACCTCTTCACAGCCGGGGACGTCGTCAGGATATTGAACATCCCGGACAAGAACCAGCCGCTCGATACTACGTTCACTGTTGCGGCGGTGGACAACACCGTCCCAAGCGTCACGCTGACCCCGGCGGCGAGCGGAGCCAACATACTGTTCAAGAAGGGGTACATTATATCAAGGACAGGGGGGGTGTACCCCAATACGCTGCTCTTCTGCGTCGGCCCTGCGGCGGGTTGCGGCCCGCTGGTGACGAGCTGTCCGGCGGGGCAGACGTGCCTTATGAGGATATTGAACGGGGTTGCGGACGACGGCAGCGTCTTAGCGACGAACGTCCAGAATTTTCAGGTCAAGTACATACAGGACGGGAGCACGGCAGAGGTCGACGCCCCGGCCGACCTCTCCACCGTCAGGGCCGCAAGGTTCACCCTGACGGGCCGGACGGTAGATACGGCCGCGCTCTCGGGCGGGCAGAAGACAAGGGAGTTGACCACCGTCGCCAAGATAAGGAACAGGTGAGGACATGAAGATTATCAGGCTGCTGAAAAAGTCCATCTGCTTTGTTGTCCGACCCGCACTGCTCGTGCGGGTGCCCCGGCTCATCACTGCGGCGTACGTAGAAAGTACGCTCATTCCTCGCTCCTCGACGCCTCCGGGGCACCCACGCCAGGTGGCGTGGGTCGGGAGCTTTTTGAGCAGCCTGAATGAATCCAGAGGTTTTCGGCAACCTTTCAAAAAACTGGCGGACAACGAAAGGGGCGTGGCCCTTGTATTAGCGCTGGTGATGCTCTTCCTGATGAGCCTGCTCGGCTCGCTGATATTCACCACCTCCACCACCGAGGTGCAGATATCGAGGAACTACCGCTCCAGCCAGAACGCGTTCTACGCCGCCGAAAGGGGCGTGCAGTACGCCTACGGCGACTCCAATGTATACTCTTCGATCATCCCCGGCACCACAAATTCGGTGAACGTGCCGGTCGGCGGGGTGAACCTTCAGGTGGGGTCGAGCAACGTAGCCGGAACCGTCCAGTACGTGGGCAACGGCAATCCGCCGAGAGGCTCAGGCGTGGACGTGACGCAGTATCAGGCGAATTACTACGTCATAGACGTTACGGGGACTGGTGGCAACAACTCTAACCTGGAAGTGGAGGCCGGCAATGCTAAAATCGTTCCTAAATAATAGTAAGCTTCTATATTCGATCCTGCTCGCCATAAGCGTAATAGCGGGCCATAACTCCGTCTCTTACGCCATCGACCAGTATCCGGGCGACACCTCGATATACGGGGTGAGCACCTCTACCATCCAGCCCAACGTCCTCATCATCCTCGATAACTCCGGGTCCATGAGCGATACGATCATCATGGGCGACCCTTACAACCCGGCTACGACATACCCGCAGACCAGCGGCTGCCAGGGCCAGCCGTGCTCCTCGAACACCGTTTACAGGTGGAGGGGGGTGGAGAAGGTATGGCAGAACTACATCTCCAACGTCAACACCATCACCTGCACCACGGCAAAAAACGCCCTCCTTACAGTCGGCACCTACCAGGGGAGGCTGGCAAGCAGCACCGGGGCATGCTCCGGCTATGTCACGGCGAGTTTTGCAACCGGCAACTATGTAAACTGGCTTACCCAGTCCGGCGGAACCAGGGCGAAGATGGACGTCGCCAAAGAGGTGCTGACCAACCTCTTGAATACCACGAGCGGCGTCAAGTTCGGCCTCATGATATTCAATCAATCGCAGGGCGGACATATCGCCGGGGTGGGGGATTCCTACGGGTACAGCGGCTACCAGGCGTACGTAAAGAACATGGACGCCATTTTTTCAGGCACGACCACCAACCGGACGGCGCTCGTAAACACCGTCAACAACATCACTCCGTCCACATGGACCCCCCTTGCGGAAACGCTCTTCGAGGCTATGCGGTATTACAAGGGCGCCCCTACGGCCTTCAACGGCAGCATCACATACACCACTCCCATAGAATACAGTTGCCAGAAGAACTATATCATCCTCATAACCGACGGCATGTCCACCGAGGACAGGGATATGGTATTGCAATCGATATGCAGCAACGGCGATTGCGACGCCGACGGCTTCGAACCCGCCGGCGACCCTTCGAAGAGCTATGCCTATCAGGGCTCCGACTACCTCGATGACGTGGCCAAATACCTCTACGACTCCGACCTGCTTACCGACGGGGCCGACGCCAAGACCATAGGCAAGCAGAACGTGATAACCCATACGGTCGGGTTCGGAGTCTCAGGGGATCCGTCCGCCGAGAAGCTATTGCAGGAGACGGCCAACAACGGAGGCGGGAATTATTATTCGGCGTCTTCCACCTCCGGGTTGAGCGAATCCCTGAGGCAGATACTCGCCACGATAATAGAGGACAATACCTCGTTCGTGGCCCCGGTCGTTCCGGTGAGCCCGGAGAACAGGACCTTCAGCGGGAGCCGCATCTACATGGGGTTTTTCAAGCCCCAGACGGATGGGTTCTGGTACGGCAACCTCAAGAAGTACGGGATAAACGACACGAACGCGATAGTTGACAAGAACAACAACCTCGCCACGAACGCGGACGGCAGCATCGTGGACAACGCGATCTCATACTGGTCCTCTGCCGCGGACGGCGGCAACGTCGACCAGGGAGGAGTAGGGGCGCAACTGCTCACAAGGACCACGGCGCGGTCCATCTACACCTACACCGGGACGAGCACGTTATTGACGGACGCGACCAACGCGTTCACTACCGCGAACGCGGCGATAACCTATACGCTCCTCAACGTTGCGGACGCAACGGAGAAGGACAAGCTTGTGAACTACGTCCACGGCTATGACTCGTACGATATCGACGGCAACGGGATAACCGCGGAAAAGAGGGGGTGGGTATTTGGCGACATACTCCACTCCAAGCCTCTCGTGGTCAACTACACCTCGTTCACCACGGCGCAGGAGACCGACTGCAACATCAACAAGACCATGATATACGTCGGCGCCAACGACGGGATGCTCCACGCCTTCAGGGACTGCAACGGGAGCGAGCTTTGGTCCTTCATACCGCAGGACCTCCTGCCCAACCTCCAGTACCTCCACGGAACGACGCACAGCTATTTCGTCGACTCTTCCCCTATAGCCTACACCTATGACGCCAACAACGACGGCACTATCGACAGCGCCGCCGGGGACAAGGTAGTGCTCATGTTCGGGGAGAGGAGGGGAGGGGGGTTTTACTACGCGATCGACGTCTCTGACCCGTTCTCACCGCGGTACATGTGGCGGCTGAGCTCGACGGTTAGCCCTTCCGGGACGAACACCGACTACTCCGAGCTTGGCGAAAGCTGGTCAGAGCCTGTGATGGCCAAGATACTAACCCAGGTGAGCGGCGTGGATACCTCCAAGATAGTGGCCTTTATCGGCGCGGGCTATGACAACACGGCCGAGGACGCCCAGCCCACCCTCACCAGCACGAA
>JACRLF010000070.1 GCA_016235365.1 Deltaproteobacteria bacterium
AACGCCTCCTACAACTGTATAGACCGGCACCTCAAGTCCTGGAGGCGGAACAAGGCGGCGATAATATGGGAAGGGGACGACGGCTCGTACAGGACGTACACCTACACCCAGCTCTCCTACGAGGTGAACAGGCTCGCCAACGTGCTGAAGAAGAACGGGGTCAGGAAGGGCGACAGGGTCACCATATACCTGCCCATGATACCGGAGCTCGCCATCGCTCTCCTCGCCTGCGCCCGGATAGGCGCGATACACAGCGTTGTCTTCGGCGGCTTCAGCCCGTCTTCGCTCCAGAGCAGGATACTGGACTCGGCCTCCAGGCTCCTCATCACGTCGGATGAAGGGGTGCGGGGCGGCAAGGCCATCCCGATGAAGCTCAACTGCGACGCCGCGCTCCTTGAATGCCCGGAGGTGAAAAAGGTCCTCGTGGTAAAGAGGACCGGCAACGCCGTGCCGATGAAGGCGGGGCGGGACTCATGGCTCGATGACGAGCTCAAGGGGCCTGACATAAGCGAGGTATGCCCCCCCGAGGAGATGGACTCCGAAGACCCGCTCTTCATACTCTACACGAGCGGCTCAACCGGCAAACCCAAGGGCGTGCTCCACACAACGGCCGGGTATCTGCTCTTCTGCGCCCTCACCTTCAAGTGGATATTCGACTACAGGGAGGAGGACATCCACTTCTGCACGGCCGATATAGGATGGGTCACCGGCCACAGCTACATCGTCTACGGCCCGCTTGCCTGCGGGGCCACATCCCTCATGTTCGAGGGCATACCGACATACCCGGACCCGGGCAGGTTCTGGGACATAGTGAACAAGCACAGGGTCAGCATATTCTATACCGCCCCGACCGCGATCAGGGCGCTCATGAGGTCCGGGACCGAGTGGGTGGAGCGCCATGACCTGACGAGCCTGCGGATACTCGGCTCCGTAGGAGAGCCCATCAACCCGGAGGCATGGGTCTGGTACCACACGGTGGTGGGCAAGGGCAGGCTCCCGGTGCTCGACACCTGGTGGCAGACCGAGACGGGCGGCATACTGATAGCCCCGCTGCCGGGCGCCATGACGCTCAAGCCCGGGTCGGCCACAAGGCCCTTTTTCGGCGTTAGCCCCAGGGTCCTGCGCGAGGACGGGAAAGAGGCCCGCGAGAACGAGGGCGGCTATCTCGTGATAGAGAGGCCCTGGCCGGGGATGCTCAGGGGGACTTTCGGAGACCCTGAAAACAAGAGGATAAAAGAGGTGTACTTCAGCCGCTTCCCCTGCTATTACCTGAGCGGGGACGGCGCCAGGGTTGACGGCGACGGGGACTACTGGCTGATGGGCAGGATAGACGACGTGCTCAACGTCTCCGGCCACAGGCTGGGGACCGCGGAGATAGAGAGCGCCCTGGTCTCCGAGGAGGAGATAGCCGAGGCCGCCGTGGTGGGATACCCGCATGATATAAAGGGCGAGGGCATCTACGCGTTCGTAGTGCCAAAGGAGGGGGTTGCCCCGACCGATAAGCTCAGGGTGCGGCTCGAAGAGCACGTCAAAAAGGAGATAAGCCCCATAGCCAAACCGGATAAGATACAGTTCGCGACCGGACTGCCCAAGACAAGGAGCGGCAAGATAATGAGGAGGATACTGAGGAAGATAGCCGTCGGCCATATCGAGGACCTCGGCGACACCTCGACGCTCGCCGACCCCGGCGTGGTGGACGCGCTCGTGAAGGAGAGGCTTTAGAATGGATGACAACTTCTTCCTGAAAGTTTGCAGTTGTTGATTTTGCCAAAAAGATTTATCGGGTTCAGGGTACAACCCTGAACCCGCAAGATTTTCACTTTCCCATCGGTTCCGCTCCACCCCCCCATAAACGAAAAAAGGGGTAATAAGCCTTTACGGCTTATTACCCCTTCGATGTACCGCGTGATCACTCCATTGGCCTTCTTGCGCTCTTCTTCGAGGCCTTGGCGCGGCGTTTTGCCGCCTCCTGGCGTTTCCTCTTCTTTTTTACGCTGGGCTTCTCGTAAAACCTTCTCCTCTTTATTTCCTTGAAGGTCCCGTCCTGGGCCAGCTTACGCTTCAATATCTTCAGCGCTTTTTCAAGCTGGTCGTCGTAAACCTTAACCTCTGACAATACTCAACACCCCCCTCCATATCCGTGCAAAGTCTACAAATTATATCAAAAAAATATGATAAGTCAAACCTTTTAATAAGGTACTCGGCTATTGAGATTCGCTCGCCAGCTTGTTAAAAATCCTCTTCGAGGTAGAGCTCATCGGTCTTTGTCTTTTTAAGCTGGAGCGGCGACTGGCAGTACGTGCAGAAGACCTGGTCCCCGACCTCCTCATCTCCGGACATGGGCACCTCCACGGCGCAGAGGGGACATTCGAGGATATCGCCTATGGAAATTTTTTTAACCATATAACCCCCGTTTGTTTTGACGTACGGCTCGACGGCTAAAATAGCGGCTCTCCGGTCATCTCCACGGGTTTTTCAATGGACATGATCTTGAGCACCGTGGGTGCGACGTCCTTGAGCCCGCCGTCGCCTCTGAGCACGGCCCCTTTCCTGTCGTCATCCACGAGGATGAAAGGGACCCTGTCGGTCGTATGCGCCGTCTGAGGGGCGCCGCCCTGGTCTATCATCCGTTCGGCGTTGCCGTGGTCGGATGTTATTATCACGGCCCAGCCCCTTTTGAGCGCCTCATCCACCACCATCCCCACCCCGGCGTCCACCGCCTCGCACGCCTTTATCGCGGCGTCGAGCACCCCGGTATGGCCGACCATGTCGCCGTTGGCGAAGTTCATCAGCATGAAAGAGCACCCGCCCTCCTTGAGCTTCTCCACCGCGGCCCGGGCTATCTCGGCGGCCCTCATCTCTGGCTTCTTGTCGTACGTTGGCACGTCCCTTATCGAAGGTATCAGGAGTCTCTCCTCTCCCGGGAACGGCTCCTCCCTCCCCCCGTTGAAAAAAAACGTCACATGGGCGTACTTCTCGGTCTCGCTCACCCTGAACTGGCGCAGATCGGCGCGGCTCAAGACCTCGCCCAGGATGTTATCGAGGCTCTGCGGCTGAAATAGCACAGGAAGGTTGAGCTTCTTATCGTACTCGGTCATGCAGACGAACCCGGCGAGATACGGGCTCTTCTCGCGCTTGAAGCCGCTCAGACCCCCGTTCACGAAGGCCCTTGTTATCTCTCTGGCCCTGTCGGACCTGAAGTTGAAGAATATCATGCCGTCGCCGTCGGATACCGTGGCCACGGGGTTGTCCCCGTTCGTTATGACGGTAGGGGTTACGAACTCGTCGGTCTCGCCGCGCGCGTACGCCTCCCGCACGGCGAGCACCGGGTCTTTTGCCTTCAAGCCTGAGCCTGTCACCATGGCGTTGTACGCCTTCTCTACCCTATCCCACCTGTTGTCCCGGTCCATCGCGTAGTAGCGGCCCGAGACCGTGGCCACGGCCCCGCAGCCGATCCTCTTCATGCGCTCAACGAGCGCGCCCATGTAGCCCGCGCCGCTGTCCGGGGGGGTGTCTCTGCCGTCGAGAAAGGCGTGGACGCAGACCTTATTCAGCCCCATCGACTGAACCGCTTCTATAAGTGCGTAGAGGTGGTCTATGTGGCTGTGGACGCCGCCGTCGGATAAGAGGCCCATGAGGTGCAAGGACGCGCCCCTGGCCTTGAGGTTCTCAACGACGCTTTTTATAAGCCCGCTCCTCTTGAACTCCCCTTCCGCAACGGCCTTTGTTATGCGCGTAAGCTCCTGGTATACCACCCTGCCGGCGCCCATTGTCAGGTGCCCCACCTCGGAGTTGCCCATCTGCCCCTCAGGCAGTCCCACCGAGAGACCCGATGTGTCTATCGCCCCGGCCGGGTAGCGGCCGGCGAGCGATGTAAGGTTCGGCGTTGAGGCGAGGGCGACGGCATTGCCCTCCCTCCCCGGGTTTATGCCCCAGCCGTCCATAACGATAAGGCATACCGGTTTGAAGCTCCCCGCGGCTTTTCCGCTGGAATCTTCGACATGTAAGGGAGTATCTATATCCGATTCGCTCGCTTGACCCCGCAGCAAGCTGCGGGCTGGGCGCTCGCTATGCATGTTCAAGGCGTCTCTCTCCATGTTCGGAAGTTTTCGGGCCGTATCGCGTCAGACCTGGCGCACGGCCGCGATCTTTTGTATGCCGGAGGGTGTTGAGCCGGCCCGAGGGCCGGCGGGCGCGGTGTGCATCGTCAGGGTGTTCCACATGCCGCAGGAAGGACACCTTGGGTTCCATGCCTTATGGGTGGCGCCGCAGTTGGAGCATATGAAGGGCGGCAGGAACTCCCTGTCGAGGTCGAGGGCCTTGTGAAACAGGTGAGCGGCCTTGCCGCCCTGCTTCCTTCTCAGGTAAGCCTCTCCAAGGAGTATCTGCGTATAGAAGCCGTCCTCGCCTTCGTGGAAGAGCCTCTCAAGCTCCTCTATGGCGTTGTCCACCATCTCGAGCCTCAGGTAGAGCCTGGAGAGCAGGAGCCTCAATTTGGCGTCATCGGGGTTCGAGATTATCTCTTTCTTATACCTCTCCAATATCTTCTCCGGGGCCGATTCCTTTATATGGATATCCTCGAGCTTCAGCAGTATCGGCTCCGAGTTCGGGTACTTGTGGCGGGCCTTTTCCCAGACCTTTATGGCGTTGGACGTGTTCCCGTTCCTTGCAAGGGCCTCCCCGAGGAGGATATGGGCCGGCATGAACGAGGAGTCGTTCTTCAATATCTCCTTCACCATGCCGACGGCCTCGCCGAGCCTGCCCTCCTGGAGCGAGCGGCTCGCGGCCTCGAAGACAAGCCCGGTCAAAAGGCCCTTCTCTTTTTTCCTGATGGCGTCGTCCTTCTCGCACTCCACCACGGTCTTCTG
>JACRLF010000062.1 GCA_016235365.1 Deltaproteobacteria bacterium
GAACTTGAAGGACATCTTCAGCAACATCTTCCCTAAGAAGACGAGGAAGAGGAAGGTGAAGGTCCCGGAGGCATTCGAGATGCTGACGCAGGAAGAGACCCAGCGCCGCATAGACATGGAGAGGGTCGTGAAGGAGGCCGTTGAGAGGTTGGAGCAGTCGGGCATAGTCTTCATCGACGAGATAGACAAGATAGCCGGGAGGCAGGCCGGCGCCACCCCGGATATTTCGAGGGAAGGGGTGCAGAGGGACCTGCTGCCGATAGTGGAGGGCTCCACGGTCAACACCAAGTACGGGATGGTCAAGACCGACCACATACTCTTCATAGCCTCTGGCGCCTTCCACGTCGCCAAGCCCTCGGACCTCATACCGGAGTTCCAGGGCAGGTTCCCCATAAGGGTGGAGCTCGAGCCGCTCGTGGAGGAGGACTTCATAAGGATACTGACCGAGCCGGAGAACGCGCTCCTGAAGCAGTACAAGGCCCTGCTCGAGACCGAGGGCATAGAGGTCTCCTACACCGACGACGGGGTGAGGGAGATAGCCTCCATAGCGACCATAGTGAACGAGCGCATGGAGAACATAGGCGCGAGGAGGCTCCACACCGTCATGGAGCGGGTTTTCGACGAGATATCCTTCGACGCCCCGGACCTCCGGGACAAGAAGGTAGTGATAGACAGGGAGTACGTGAGGAAGAGGCTTGCCGACATCGTAAAGGACGAAGACCTGTCCCGCTATATTTTATAACGGAGCGCCCGTGCATAAGAACATCGAAAAGATAAGGACGCTGTTCGAGTCCCTTCCCTATATAAGGAAGTTCAACAACAAGACCATCGTTATAAAGTTCGGCGGCCACGCGATGGTGGATGAGGAGCTCAAAAAGAGCTTTGCCAGGGACATCGTGCTCATGAAGTACGTTGGCATAAACCCGGTTATCGTCCACGGCGGCGGCCCGCAGATTGCCGGACTTTTAGCCAGGCTCGGCAAGGAGTCGAGGTTCGTAAAGGGCATCAGGGTCACGGACGACGAGACGATGGACGTGGTTGAGATGGTGCTTGTGGGCAAGGTCAACAAGGACATAGTCGGCCTCATAAACCACTACGGCGGCAAGGCCGTGGGGCTCGGGGGCAAGGACGGCGGGCTCATAAAGGCCAAGAGGTTCGCCATCAAGGGCGAGGAGATGGGGTTTACCGGGGACGTCGAGTCCATCGACCCGTCCGTTATAAGGCTCCTTGAGGTGAGCGACTTCATCCCGGTCATAGCCCCTGTCGGCGGCGGGGAAGAGGGGCAGAGCTACAACATAAACGCGGATACGGTCGCCGGCAAGATAGCCGTTGCGCTCAAGGCGGAAAAATTGATACTCCTCACGGACGTGCAGGGCGTCCTTGACAGGGACAAGGAGCTCGTCTCCTCTCTGACGCTCTCGGAGGCGCGTTCTCTCATAACTAAGAAGATAGCCGTCGGCGGCATGATACCGAAGCTCCAGTGCTGCATGGAGGCGGTCGCCGGAGGGGTCAACAGGGCCCATATAATAGACGGCCGCGTGGAGCACGCGGTGCTCCTGGAGGTCTTCACTGACGCAGGCGTAGGCACGGCCATAGGGCTTAAGAAAGAGAACAAAAAAACGGAAGGGCCAAAGAGTTGAACAACAGGGATATAATGGAGCTTACCGCTCATCACGTGGCGAACACCTACAACAGGTTCCCGATAGCCATAGTGAGGGGGGCCGGGTCCAGGGTATGGGACGCCGACGGCAAGGGTTACCTCGACTTCACTTCGGGGCTTGCCGTCTGCAACCTCGGGCACTGCCACCCCGCGGTCGTGGAGGCCGTGAAGGCGCAGGCGGAGAGGCTCATACACATCTCCAACCTCTACCATATAGAGCCGCAGGCGGAGCTTGCGCGGCTTTTGACCGCCAACTCGTTCGCCGACAAGGTCTTTTTCTGCAACTCCGGGGCCGAGGCCAACGAGGCGGCGATAAAGCTCGCCAGGAAGCACTGGAGCGCAAGGGGCGAGGGCAGGTTCCAGATAATATCGATGGAGAAGTCCTTCCACGGCAGGACCTTCGCGGCCCTGGCCGCCACCGGGCAGAAGAAGTTCCAGGCCGGCTTCGAGCCGCTTCTACATAGACGCCGTAAGGAAGGCCGTAGGCCCCGCCACCGCCGCCGTGATGGTGGAGCCGATACAGGGCGAGGGCGGGGTCAACGTCCCCGCGGACGATTATCTCGCAAAGCTCAAGGGCCTGTGCGGGGAGCACGGCGTCCTCCTCATATTCGACGAGGTGCAGGTGGGCATGGGACGCACTGGCACGCTCTTCGCCTGCGAGAACTACGGCGTGGCCCCGGACATAATGACGCTGGCAAAGGGGCTCGCGGGGGGGGTGGCCATCGGGGCCATGCTCGCGACCGACGAGGTGGCCGGGGCCTTCACCCCGGGCACGCACGCCTCCACGTTCGGCGGCAACCCGCTTGCCGCATCCGCCGGCATCGCCGCGCTCAAGACGATAATCAACGGCGGGGTGCTTCAGAACTGCAGGGCCGCGGGAGACCGCCTCTACGAACGGCTCGACCGTATCAAGGAGAAGTACCCCTTCATAAAGGACCTGAGGGGCAAGGGGCTCATCCTCGGCATGGAGCTCGACGGCGCGGTGAACGGCGCCGATATCGTAAAGGAATGCCTCAAAAGGGGCCTCCTCATAAACTGCATAGGGGACAAGACCCTGCGCTTCATCCCGGCGCTGACGGTCTCTGAAAAAGAGGTCGATGAGATGGCCGGGATACTCGAGGGTGTGCTTGAGGACCTGGTCGACGGCTGGAGCAACAACAACCCCCCGCCATTTTGCGAGTGATACGGGCGAAGGAATCGGCCGATACGTTTACGCGCGCCATTTATCCCCTTTCGTCAATGGAGGGGAGATTTTTTTAGCGTTCCGAAACCCCCCGGGCCTTAAACGGGAGGGTTTACTCTTCGCATATCACAATGGAGAATCGTACAGGGATGCACCTTCTGACCGTAGCGGATTTGAATAAAGAGGAGATAGACAACCTCCTTGACAGGGCCGCAAGCCTTAAAGAGAGGCACAAAAAGGGGATCCCCCACCACCCTTTGAGGGGCAAGACCCTCGGCCTTATCTTCGAGAAGTCCTCCACAAGGACGCGCGTCTCTTTCGAGACCGCGATGTACCACCTCGGAGGGGATGCGATATTCATAAGCCCCAGGGACTCCCAGATAGGCAGGGGCGAGCCGATAAAGGACACCGCCAGGGTGATGGCGAGGTACGTCGATGCGGTGGTGATAAGGACGTTCGGCCACGAGATAGCGCAGGAGTACGCGAACTACTCCTCGGTGCCCGTCATAAACGGCCTTACAGACCTCCACCATCCGTGCCAGGTGTTGGCGGACATGCTGACCGTGGTGGAGAAGAAGGGCGGGTACAAAGGCATGAAGGCCTGCTGGATAGGCGACGGGAACAACATGGCCAACTCGTGGATAGAGGCGGCGGAGGTCCTCGGCTTTGAATTGAGGCTCGCCTGCCCGAAGGGGTACTGGCCGAACTCCGCCATATTGAAGAGGGCGAAGGGAAAGAACCCCGCTATCTCCGTTACCGAGAGCGTTGAGGAGGCCGCCAGAGACGCCGACGTGCTGAATACCGACGTATGGGCGTCGATGGGGCAGGAAGACGAGGCGCAGACAAGGACGGGGGCCTTTGCCGGGTACCAGATAAACTCAAAGGCGCTCACCCTGGCCGGGAAGGACGCCATAGTCATGCACTGCCTGCCCGCGCACAGGGGCGAGGAGATAACCGAAGAGGTCATCGAGGGGCCCAACTCCGTTGTATGGGACCAGGCTGAGAACAGGCTCCACGTACAGAAGGCGATGCTCGAGTGGCTGCTGGTCGATTCCGGGGCCGGGCGTGGTTGAACATGCATAGCGAGCGCATTCCCCGCGGCTTGGCCAGCGGGGAGCTTCAATAATAGTTGATAAAAAGGAGCATGGATGGGCAAGGATATCAAGAGGGTCGTGCTGGCATATTCCGGAGGGCTCGATACCTCCGTGATAATGAAGTGGCTCATAGAGACCTACGGGTGCGAGGTCTATGCCTTTTCCGCCGACATAGGGCAGGGGTCGGTGGAGATCAAGGAGATCAAGGACAAGGCCTTGAAGACCGGCGCGGCCAAGGTATTTATAAAGGACCTGAAGGAGGAGTTCGTCAGGGACTTCGTATTTCCGATGCTCAGGGCCGGCGCCGTTTACGAGGGCGGGTATCTGCTCGGCACCTCGATAGCGAGGCCCCTGATAGCAAAGGCGCAGATAGAGACGGCGAGAATGGTCAAGGCCGACTCCGTCTCCCACGGCGCCACGGGCAAGGGCAACGACCAGGTCAGGTTCGAGCTTACCTACTACTCCATGGAGCCGCACATCAAGGTGATAGCGCCGTGGAGGGAGTGGGACATGAAGGGCAGGGCCGACCTCATACGCTACGCCGAGAGGCACGGCATACCCGTGCCCGTGACGAAGAGCAAGCCCTACAGCTCTGACCGCAACCTCTTCCACATAAGCTTCGAGGGCGGGATACTCGAAGACCCGTGGGCCGAGCCGCCGGAGGACATGTACGTGCTGACGAAGTCCCCTCAGGCAGCCCCGGACTCTCCGACCTACGTGGAGGTGGGCTTCAAGAACGGCGACCCCGTTGCCGTAAACGGCAGGAGGATGCCGCCCGCGAAGCTCCTTGCGGCCCTCAACGAGGCCGGCGGGGAGAACGGCGTAGGCAGGATGGACATGGTGGAGAGCAGGTACGTTGGGATGAAGTCGCGCGGCGTCTACGAGACCCCTGGCGGCACCATCCTCCACGCGGCGAGAAAGGCCGTTGAATCCATCACCATGGACAGGGAGCTGATGCACCTGAGGGACAGCCTCACGCCGCGCTACGCCGAGCTCGTATATAACGGGTACTGGTTCTCCCCCGAGAGGACGGCGCTGCAAAGGCTCATGGACGACGCCGCGAGCGCTGTTACAGGGGTGGCGAGGCTGAAGCTGTACAAGGGGGGCGTTACGGTGGCGGGGAGGAAGGCCAGGGAGTCGCTCTACCACCCGGCCTTCGCCACGTTCGAGGAGGACACGGTATACGACCAGAAGGACGCCGAGGGGTTTATCAAGATCAACGCCCTGAGGTTGAAGATAAAGGCGATGGTCGATGGGTCCGGAAAAGGCCGGGCGTAAGGAGACTTTGCCGTGAAGATATGCAGGTTCCTGAAGGGCGATGTTCAGAGGTGGGGCGTAGTTGAGGAGGGGGCGGTGTTCGCGGTGGAAAAAAGCCCCTTTGACCATGACCCATCCGCTGGATTGAAGAGGACGGGGGAGAGCTTCAGGCTTGATGACGTGAGGCTCCTTGCGCCCTGCGCGCCGTCCAAGATTGTGGCGATAGGGCTCAACTACAGGGCCCACGCGGCCGAGTTCAACAAGCCTGTCCCTGAAGAGCCGATGCTCATACTGAAGCCTTCCACCGCGGTCATCGGCCACGGCGGCGAGATAGTATATCCGTCCCACATGTCCAGAAGGGTCGATTACGAAGGGGAACTCGCCCTCGTCATAGGCAGAAGGGCCAAGGACGTCCCCGTAGAGCGGGCGAGCGAGTACATACTCGGGTACACCTGCTTCAACGACGTGACGGCCAGGGACCTCCAGGGAAAAGACATACAGTACACGAGGGCCAAGGGGTTCGATACCTTCGCGTGCGTGGGCCCCTGGATAGAGACGGAAATGGACCCGGCGGACGCGAGGATAGAGACCCGGCTGAACGGGGAGAAGAGGCAGGACACATCCACAAGCGACATGATATTCGACGTCTTTACGGTCTTGAGCTTTGTAACCCACGTGATGACGCTCCTGCCGGGCGACATAATCACCACCGGTACGCCTTCGGGCATAGGCAGGATGAAGCCCGGAGATACCGTCGAGGTCTCAATCGACGGGATCGGGAGGCTCCGCAACACGGTGGTGGAGAGACGGCCTGCTTAAAGGGCGGGTTTTTCAAGGCGCCACATGAAGACGCGCATACACAGGGCAACGCCAACGCAGGGATGCGTGGTTGCGACGCCCTGCATAATCAAGGAAGTTATTTACAGGAGGAAGACGGAGATGTCCGAGGACTACATACAGGGCCTCTTTGCCGAGAGGATCGGGGGGGGCAATTTCGGCAAAGAGACGAAGATATACAAGTTCGAGAAGATAAAGAGGGCCAAGGCCGAGGCAAAGAGGCGGAGCCCCAATACCGAGCTTCTCGACTTCGGGGTGGGCGAGCCGGACGAGATGGCGTTCCCCATAGTAGTCGAGGCGTTGAAGCACGAGTGCGCGAAGCCGGAGAACAGGGGCTACGCCGACAACGGCATCTACGAGCTCAAGGAGGCCGCGGCCAGGTACCTCGAAAAGGTCTACGGGGTCGCGGGCATAGACCCGGCAAAGGAGGTCATCCATTCCATCGGCTCCAAGCCGGCCCTGGCGATGTTCCCGGACGCGTTCATAAACCCCGGGGACTCCGTCCTCATGACGGCGCCCGGGTACCCGATAATGGCCACCCACGCCGAGTGGAACGGCGGCAGGGTCGTTAATCTCCCGCTGCGCGAGGAGAACGGGTTCCTGCCGGACCTCGACGGCCTTACTCCGCAGGACCTCAAGGGCGCGAAGCTACTGTACCTGAATTACCCCAACAACCCCACTGGCGCGGCCGCCACACCGGAATTCTTCCGGAAGGTCGTTGAGTTCGCCGGAAGGAACAGGGTCGTAGTCGTCCACGACGCGGCGTACGCGGCGCTGTCGTTTGAAGGCAGGCCGTTGAGCTTCCTCTCCGTCGATGGCGCTAAGGAAGTGGGGGTTGAGATACATTCGTTCTCCAAGGCCTTCAACATGACGGGCTGGAGGCTGGCCTTCGTCGCGGGCAACGAAAAGGTGGTAGCCGCCTACGGGCACGTAAAGGACAACTACGACTCCGGTCAATTCATAGCGATACAGAAGGCGGGGATATACGCCCTCGACCACCCGGAGATAACTGAGAAGATATCCGCCAAGTACAAGAGAAGGCTCAAGTTCATGGTCGATGCGCTCAACTCGTGCGGGTTCAACGCCTTCATGCCGAAGGGTTCTTTCTATCTGTATGTCGGGGCGCCCAAGAGGGCGAAGAACGGAGTCGAGTTTGAAAGCGCCGAGGAGGTGTCGGAATACCTCATAAAGGAGGCCCACATATCCACCGTGCCGTGGGACGACGTGGGCGGGTACCTGAGGTTCTCAGCCACGTTCATATCCAAAGACACGCAGGACGAGTACAGGGTCGTGGAGGAGATGAAAAAGAGGCTCAAGGCGCTGGAGCTTGAGTTTTAACAAAATATAAAGAAGTATCTATTTCTATTCGCTCGCTTGACCCCGCAGCAAACTGCGGGGAGTGCGCTCGCTATGCATGTTCAGAAGGTTTTTATAGCGATAGGCTCGAACCTCGGCCACAGGGCCGCCAACTGCGCAAGGGCTATCGAGCTCATAGGCCGGCTCAAGGACACCGAGGTCGTAGGCAAGAGCTCGCTTTATGAGACCGAGCCCTGGGGGGTAACCGGCCAGCCCGGGTTCATAAACGCGGCCGTGGAGGTCAGGACGTCGCTTGAGCCGGAGGAGCTCCTCCGGGCCCTGAAGTCCATAGAGGCCGGGATGGGCAGAAAGGAGACCGGGAGATGGGGCCCGCGCACCATAGACCTCGACATAATCTTCTACGGGGACATGGTCGTTGAGAAAGAGGGGCTTACGATACCGCATCCCCGCCTCCAGGAACGCGCCTTTGTGCTCGTCCCGCTCAACGAGATAGCCCCGGATTTTATGCACCCTGTTTTAAAGAAAACCGTATCCGAGCTGACGGCGCGCACGGACACGGACGGCGTTAGAAGGTTTTAATGTTTCCTTCGGATACTCCAGGGCTTGCTCAGGGATAGCTCATTGTTCTGAAACCCCAGGCGCTGCCAGACCCGGGGAGGTTTCAAAAATGAAGAACGTAATAATCATACTGATAATATTCTTCGTTATACGGTATCTGAGAAGGTACCTCCAGTCGGGGCCCGCGAAGGGCGGCGCCGGAGGGGCGCAGGGGTCCAACCCCCGTTCTACAGGCCAGGAGACTGAGGATATGGTGCAGGACCCGGTCTGCGGCAGCTATATCCCCATATCCTCAGCCGTCACGTTGCAGGAGGACGGCCGCACCGAGTACTTCTGCGGGACAGAGTGCAGGGATAAGTACTTCAAGGATAGATAGACCGTAGGTTTTAATGTTTCCTTCGGGTATATTCCCTCGAAGCCCGGCTATCGCAAGCAATTAACGTAAGTTCCTTCGGATTCCCCGAGACCTCCCTTGATATCGTCGACTGCATATTGTGCGCAAAGGCAAGAAAGTCGAATATGTCCCTTTTTACTTTTGATGAAGCTCTTATGAGCCGTTCAAGACGCACAGCCGATCGAAGTCGCCTTCCTTTGCAATAAAATAGGTCATTAAAGAATTCCGTTGACTCTGCCGAAAAATAGGGTATCTTAGAGATAACATGGGATTACAAATGACCCGTATCGGTAAAATGATAGGCTTTTTTCTTTTAATCGTCTTCGCCTTGCAGGTGACCGACCTTACCTGCACTGGAGAGGATTTGTCTTCGAATAACCCTGGGATACAGGGTTCATATCAGCTTGAGAAAGCTGATACGGGCAAAGGAAAGAACGCCAACTCCCCCACCGTCAGCCTTGATGAATGCCAGTGCCCGTGCCATCTAAGCTTCACACAGACACCATCCGCTGAAGTAAACTCTTATCAATCAATCGGCTTATCTTTTGAGGTAAGATGGAAAAAGTAGACACCAAAAGTCTGATAAAATACAAAGACGGAGGTGTCAGAATGAAAGGGATTCCGCAGGGAAGGTACACGAAGGAGCTTCGAGAGGAAGCGGTAAAACTGGTAACAGAAGGGAACA
>JACRLF010000063.1 GCA_016235365.1 Deltaproteobacteria bacterium
CTCGGGTTTCCGGACGACTTCTCGACCCTGGTCTCCATGAGGCCGCCGGACCTCGCTATCTTTATGGATACTATCACCTCGGACCTTATCTTCTGGAACTCGCCGAAGTAGATCGCCCATTCCTGTTGGACTATGCCGCTTATTTGGTTGTAGTATGAGGCGTATTTGACGTCGCTGACGCCCCCCTGCGCGCCGCCCCCTGCGCTCCCCCCTGCCACGCCCCCTGTTGCGCCGGAGGCGGCATTGGCCTGTCTGTTCGCGCCTGAGACGATGGAGCCGGCGGAGAGCCCCTGCCTTATCTCATCAATGCTCTTTTTTAGCGCCTTCTGCGCGGCCTCATGCTTGCCCTTGAGCTTTTCTATGCTGGATCCTACAATGGCGCCGTCGTCCTTTTCCTTTACGTCCGCGGATATGTGCTTGAGCGCCTCCTCGACAGGGGAGAGCATATTCGGTTCGGCCTTTTTAGACGTCTTCACCGCCTTTTGAGGCTTGACCGCCTCATCTGTCGCTTCAATCCGTTCTATTTTCGCCTGCGGCATGGATGCGGCCGGCTCCGCCCCGGCATGGGTCTGCCTCTTCGGCAGACTGGATTGGTCCACTATGCTTACCGTAACCGGGGTGAAGTAGACCCTTCCGGGATGGGCGTTGTAGAATATGAGCATAACGGCGATAAGGAGCGCGTGGAGGATGAAGGAGCCGGCAACGGTCTTAAGGAGCCCCCGGCGGTAGGTGCGCAGCGCCGCCTCCATCACCTTGCCGCCTCCACGGGTTCGGTGACGAGCCCTATCTGTTCGATACCCGCCTTGCGGATGGCGGCCATCGCCCCCATCACATGTCCGTAGGGCACCGACTCATCGGCCCTCAGCAGGACCGTAAGCCCGCTCCTGGTCTTCCTTATCGCGGCTATCTTGCCTTGAAGCTCGGAGGGCCTGAACGCCGTGTCGTTTATGAATATGCGCCTGTCCCTGTTAATGGTTATGACAAGCGGCTCGTCCTTCGCGCTTATGCCGGAGGCCTCGACCTTCGGCAGGTTCACATCCATGTCTTTTGTCCGGGCCGCCCGCTTCCATAGCGCATCACTTCCTTATCTGCTTCTCGATGATGTTCAGCATGTCCGCCGAGAAGTTGTTCATCTCGGTGTTGATGCGGTTTATCCTGGTAAGCAGATGGTTGTACCCTACGACCGCGGGTATGGCGGCCAGGAGCCCCATGGCCGTGGCTATAAGCGCCTCGGCTATCCCAGGGGCGACGATCGCGAGGTTGGCCGCACCCTTGGCCCCGATGGACCTGAACGATGTCATTATGCCCCAGACGGTCCCGAAGAGCCCGATGAACGGCGCGGTATTGCCGGTAGTGGCGAGAAAGCCAACGGCGTACTCGAGGTTGGCGGCTTCCTGTGAGGCCGTCTTCCTGAGTATCCTCTGGAACATCTCCACGTCTTCCCGCCGGAGATCGCCCCTGCCATGCTCCTGCTGTTTGGCGGATTGGGAAATCTCGTTGTATACCGAGTTGAAGAGCCTGACGAGCGGGGTGGACTTGAACGGCTTGGACGCGGCAAATATCTGCGGGAACTGCCGCTTTTCCCAGAAGATGTTGTAAAAGGCCGTGGTCTCCTTCTCTATCTTCCGTAAGAGCATTATCTTGTAGACGATTATCGCCCAGGAGAAAATCGAGCAGAGAAGGAGTATGGCGAGTATGAGCTTTACCATGGGGCCTGTGCCCCATATCATGTCCAAAAGCCTTTCGTCGGTAAGGTTCAAGTGCGCTCCCCGTAAGTGCCTGACCAGTCCCGCGGCAAGGGTCCCTTTGATGCGGCCTCGTCGCGGCGTATGGAGCCCGCCGTCCGTGCCTCGGCGTGAAGTATGTTCATTCCGGTGAGGCGGATACGGAACGCGGCCATTGGGCCTGTCCACGGCTTTTTAGGTTAAATCTTTTATCATTAAAATTAACACCTTTGAGGGGGATAGTCAATATGCATGATTAATTAATTTGCCAAATGGCACGTTTTTAAATAGAATAGACGAAAATTCAAGATTACCGTTATACGCGGTGCTCCTTATGAAGATATTCTGGATGGCGATTGCCGGGGTCGCCGGCACACTGCTCAGGTACTGGTTCGGCGGGTTGGTGCAGAGGGCCTATGGCGGGGTGTTCCCGTGGGGGACCTTTGCCGTCAACATGGCAGGCTGTTTCCTTTTCGGCCTGGTCTGGTCTCTGGCGGAGGACCGGGTGGTAATATCCGGAGAGGCGAGGGCGATCATACTCATAGGGTTCATGGGCGCGTTTACGACGTTCTCCTCCTACATCTTCGAGACGTCGGCGCTCATCCGCGATTCGCAGTGGCTCCTTGCCTTCGGCAATATCATCCTGCAGAACGCAACAGGGGTCGTATTGCTCTTCCTCGGCCTCGTCGCGGGGCGCGCCTTATTTTAGCAACTCTATATGGAGGTATATCATGAAGCTGCCGTCAGAGTCTGAACTGCTCCGCATATTCATAGGGGAGAGCGACAGATACGCGGGCCGGCCCCTCTATGAGGCGATAGTCGAGGAGGCGCGTAAAATGGGGATGGCGGGGGCCACGGTGCTCAAGGGCGCGCTCGGCTTCGGCGTGCACAGCAGGATCCATACATCGAAGGTGTTGAGGCTCTCCGAGGATATGCCGATGGTGATAGAGATAGTCGATAAGCCTGAGCGTATCGCGGAATTTCTGCCGGAGCTCGACAAGATGGTGGCCGAGGGGATGATAACTCTTGAGAAGGTCCGCGTCATCGCATACAGGCACGGCAAGTAGAGCGGATGTAAAGCCCATGATTGCCGGAGCCTTAAAAAAAGGCCGGCCTATCTGTAGGCCGGCCTTTTTTAAGTGTTCTGAGCTAACAGGGTGCGGAAAAAGTTTTTAGTCGTCATTGCGAGCGGAGCGAAGCGACGAAGCAATCTCCAACCATTTGATTTACTTTAAAACAAGATTCTTCGCGGAGTTTATCCTGAGCAAAGCGAAGGGCTCAGAATGACAGAGCGAAGGGCTCGCAATGACGGTGTAGAGAGGTTTTTCAGAGGTTCCCTGAAAACTTACTTGGCGGACCATGCGCATCTGAACCCGAGGTCGTTGTACAGCTCATCCGGTCTGGAGACCACCCTGAAAGAGGTCCTTACAAATTCCGGCATGCTGTAGTGGCCTATCCCTCCCCATGCGCCCCCCCTGATGACCTTGTTCGTCTGCCCGTAGTCCGGGTCGTTGTATGTATTGTTCGGATAAGGCATGTACCAATCGGCCGTCCACTCCCAGGCGTTGCCGGCCATGTCAAGTACCCCATAGGGGCTCTTGCCGTCAGGGAACGACCCTACCGGGGTGGTCCCGTTATACGTGCCGAGCGTATTGACCTTTTTTATGTCGAAGTCGTTGCCCCAGGGGAACTTCCTGCCGTCCGTGCCGCGGGCGGCCTTTTCCCACTCCGCCTCGGTAGGCAGCCTCTTGTCCTTCCATTTGCAGAACGCCGCCGCGTCGTTCCAGTCCACGTGGGTGGCGGGGTACTCGTCCTTGGTCACGGGATAGGCGCCGTTCTCCCAGTTGGGCGGGAGCCTGTGTTTCGTGGCGTCGACAAATTCCTTGTAGCTCCTGTTTGTAACCTCGGTCTTGTCGATGTAGTAGTCGCCGAGCTGTACCTTGTGAGCGGGCCTCTCGTTGGAGAACCACGGCTTCCTTGAGCCGTACTGCAGCGCCTTTGCGTCGTCGTCCACGTCGTCGCTGCCCATTATGAACTCCCCCTTGGGAATAAGCGCCATGCTCTTGTCCTTTGGCGCGGAGGGCTTGCACCCGGCGAGGAGCGCGACGGGGATCAAAAAGAAGAATAGCTTAAGTGAGCCGCGTGCGAAACTGGTCATCTGTTACCTCCTGAAGCCTGCTTGTGTCGTATCGACGCGGCGCGATTGAGCGCGCATCCAGGACGCGATTGTACTTATTTGCCGTCCGGAGCCTGGCCCTTGCCGCCGTATTCCTTCTCAAGCCGCCTTATGTATGAAAGCACGTCCCAGCGCTGTTTCTCCGTCAGGATGTCCTTCCAGCGCGGCATGGCCATTTCCTTGCCGCCGGTAGCCCTGATGATGCCCTCGGTGATGGAGTAGAAGAGCTGCTCGTCGGTCTTCGCGAGCCTGCTCCTGTCGTTGATGAGGTCGGCCGGGCGCGGGGTTATCGCGATGCCTATGGGGCCGTCCCCCATGCCCTTCTCGCCGTGGCAGTAATGGCAGTACTGCTCGTAGACGGCCTTTCCGGCCGCCGGGTCTCCGGGCTGGGCCTTTATCTCACTGAGTTGAGTCGTCTTTACGGCCACCTGAGCGCCGGGAGCGGCGGCCTTGTCTGAGGGGGACTTGTTGGCGTCGTTTGAGCACCCGGAGAGCGCGGCAACCGTCAGCATGATAATAAAGGAGCCGGTGAGGCGTCCTGCCGGAAGAAATGGTCTTATCGATGAAATCCGCATTTTTTTGTCCATTAAACCCCTGCCGTCATGCGATGAAGTACAGGGTTTGAGAAGAAATATCGAGCCCTTGTCCTGCGGATACCTCTAACTGAGATGCCAAAACCCCCGGCCACCGTTAAAATTTCCGAAAATTTTTTGGTTATTTGTATGGCGTGGCGGCCGTTTGGAGGAAGTGTTGAAAATGCATAACGAGCGAATTCCCGGTATAAAGCGAGCGAATAAAAATAGACTTCCTTGCATTTAAAAGACGGATGTCTTAGGGCCATTCCAGCCATAACCTGAGGGGCATATATTTTATGCTACATTTAAGAATACTTGTCAAGTTTTTTGAAATGCCGTATAAAGTATTATGCGCCTTTTCCTGCGGCTTTGCCATAAAAAAAGGCCCTTGCGCGCATGAGGGCTTCAATGTGGGGTTAAAATTCCCCGCAGCAAGCTGCGGGGAATCCGTTTGCTATGTTTGTTGAAAAGAGATAAAAATAATGGTATCAATCCGCACCGATATAATCAGGAGGAGCTAATGAGGTTCATATCAAAGACGTCTCTGGCGATGTTCCTTTTCATCGGCGTCGTTTCCGTGAACGGCGCCAGTGCCGAAATGAGAGACTACAACCCTGTTACAGGCATGCCCGAGTGCGCGAAGTGCCATACGCCCGACAGGAAGTTCTCCATCGATTACACGCTCGATAGCACCTGCTCCGGGTGCCACGGGAGCCAGTACAGCGCAAAGTTCCTCGACATCGACGGCAGGTACAGGCTGGAGGCGAAGAACGAAGCTACGCACTCGGATGCCGTCAAGTCCGTAAAGCGCGCCGTGGAGGACAAGCAGGCGGGCTCGGCCAGGGACATGGCGCTTGTCCCGGCCGGACCGTTCACAATGGGGTCGGACGGGTGGTGGCCTAAGAGCCAGCCCGCACACAAGGTGGACGTCGACGCCTTTTACATCGACAAGTACGAAGTGACGAACCAGAAGTACAAGGCCTTCGTGGACGCGACGAAGATGACGCCGCCGGAGAACTGGACGGACGGGAAGATACCGGCCGGCAAGGCCCACCATCCCGTCGTATTCGTATCGTGGTATGACGCGGACGCTTACTGCAAATGGGCCGGCAAAAGGCTTCCGACGGAGGCGGAATGGGAAAAGGCCGCGCGCGGCACAGACGGCAGGACCTTCCCGTGGGGGAATAAATTCGCAAAGGAAAAGGGGAACACCCCCCAGTACGGCCACGGGGACACGATGCCTGTGGGCAGTTTCGACAGCGGCAAGTCGCCTTACGGCGTCTATGACATGGCCGGGAACGTCTTCGAGTGGGTGGAGGACTGGTTCAAGCCTTACCCCGGCAATACGCACCCTGACGAGAACTACGGCGAGAAGTACAAGGTCGTAAGGGGGGGGTCGTGGTACGACTGCACCTATTACAAGTGCGGCATAAGCTCGCCGACCTATAACAGGATATTCTTCCACAACATGACCCGGAACAACAACTTCGGGTTCAGGTGCGCGAAGGACAAATAGCAACCGTACATACCGTCTTGACTGTCAAGACGGTATGTACAAGCGTGAGGATTATACCCGTTTTTAAATTTATAAAAGACATTCCATGCCGCACTCAACCGTTTCTTAGACGCCCCTTATGCCCTCAACCCCAACTCTCTACCTGGCCCTGATACCTTTAGCCTATCTGCTCGGCTCGGTCCCGACCGGGATAGTCGTTTCAAAGGCGTTCGGCAAGGCCGACCCGAGGACCGCGGGGAGCAGGAACGTCGGCGCGACAAACGTCGGGCGCACCTCTGGAAAGGCCGCCGGCATATTGACGCTCGTGGGGGATATCATCAAGGGCGCCCTGCCGGCATACATCGCCTTGATAGTCGGCCCGGACCCCCGCTTCGTGAGCCTCGTGGCCCTTGCCGCGTTCATCGGCCACCTCTTCCCCATATACCTCAGGTTCAGGGGCGGCAAAGGGGTGGCTACCGCCTGCGGGGTCATGCTCGTCATATCTCCCATAGCGACCCTCCTGAGCGGCGCGGTCTTCTTGATCGTGGTGCTTATTAAAAGATACGTCTCCCTCGGCTCCATGGCGGCTTCGGCCTCGCTCCCGGTATTCCTCTCTTTCATCAGGGGGGGCAAGCCCTACGTGCCGATGGGGGTAATCATAAGCGTACTCATAATTCTGAAGCACACGGACAATATAAAGAGGCTTGCGGCCGGGAAGGAGAACAAAATTTGTGGTAAGTGAAGTGAATGTGTGAAGGTTTTTAATGTTTCCTTCGGGCATAATCCTCCCGAAGCTTGCCGCGGGATGTCCCATGTCCCCTTGAGCCCGAGCCGCGGGGAACCCGCCAGACATGAACTTTACTCCACCACGATATGCCCGCCGTGGTTCAGTATCTTAAGCTCTATCCCAGACTTGCCGTCATAGACCTCCTTTAGGCGCTCAATCGGCAGATAGAGCGGCTCGTCCGTCAGGTCGAAGGTGCCCCAGTGTATCGGGATGACGGTCTTTGCCCTCATGTCTTGCGCCGCGGTAAGGGCCTCTTCCGGGTTCATATGGTTCGGCTTCATGAACCACCGCGGCTCATAGGCGCCCACCGGGACCAGAAGGAAGTCTATGGGGCCGAACCGCTCCCCGATGTCCTTGAAACCGCCGAAGTAGCCGGAGTCCCCCAGCCAGCAGTACTTCTTCTTGCTCAGGAGGTTCTCTATCAAAAAGCCGCACCAGAGCATCTTGTTCGCGTCGAATATCGTCCTTCTCGACCAGTGCTGCACAGGAAGCGAGGTTATCCTGACGCCGGAGCCGGAGAGCGCCTCCCACCAGCCTATAGGCGCGCATCTTGATACGCCCGCCGACCTGAAGTAGTCTTCATAGCCAGGCCCGGAGACGAACACCGGGTCGAACCGCTCTTTGAGGAACCTTACGCTCTTTGTGTTCAGGTGGTCGTAGTGGCCGTGGGATATCAGCACGTAGTCGATATGGGGGAGCGCGTCCGGGTCAACGGGGAATCTCGTCTTCCTCCGTACAAGGAAGTTCACGTCCCAGAACACGGGGTCGGTTATGACCGTCCTGCCCCCGACGCGCATCAGGACGGTTGAATGGCCGAGCCAGACGATATAATCCCGGCTGTCCTTGCTCAATAGGCCGAAATCCACGGCGTCCACCGGGAATGACACTGGCCTTTTCTTTTCCTCCCTGAACCTGTTCCTGGAAAAGACGAGCCATTTGACGAGGTCGATGGATACCCACTTCCTTTTTTGCGCCCAGGAGTTGTAGAACCTGTGATTTCTGTCCTTATGCGGCTTTATCATCGTAGTGAACATGCATTTCAGAATGACAGGCTGAGATAGTTCTTTCAGCGGCCTGTTAAAGCTTCTTGAGCCTGTTCATCTTCCTGCGTATCGCCTTGGGCTCTCTCCTGGATGGGCCTTTCTTCTCCCTTGCCGTCTCATCCTCGTCTTCCGTCTTAACGCCCTTGAGGTCCTCGTACAGCGCGAGGTCGAGTAGATTCCTGAACTCCTCGGACCCGATGGTGACGGCCCCGTTGGCCTCGGCGTATGAGGCGACGTCCCTGTCGGAAGTCACTATGGTGACGGAGCCCTTTTTCTCCCTTGCCAGCTCTTTAAGGATGCGGTCGGCCTCCTCGCCGTCCCTGGAGAAGACCACCTCTATGCCCGAACGCATCTCCCTCGAGCGCGAGAGCCTCCCTGAAGCCGTGCCGTCGAATATCGCCGTCAGCCTGACCCGCTTCAGCCTCCTGTAGGCCGCAAGGCCGTCGATGAGCCGTTCGCGCTCCGCCTCGATATCCCCGAACGCGCCAGGGGAGGAGGCGTGCAACAGGTTATACCCGTCTATCACAAGGTGTAGAGCCATAGTCCACTCCGTACATGGTCGTTTTTTTATTATAACAGGTTATCGCTCCCGGATGAACAATTTATGTGCAGGGCAGGGGCCGGGTGATTAAATTTTAATCTCCCCGGGGCTGCTGGCCCTTGATTGTCGGGGATTTCAATGGGTTGATTGCGGCATGGATATTGCTATTATATTTATTTGTTCAAAATTAGAACGAACAGCTTTACAAGCAAGACGCCGGTATGGTATTTTTTGGGGACTTTTTACCTGGAGGTTTTTGATGAAAAAGATAGAGGCAGTGATAAAGCCTTTCAAGCTCGACGAGGTCAAAGAGGCGCTCAATGAAATAGGCATACAGGGCATAACCGTCTCCGAGGTCAAGGGCTTCGGCAGGCAGAAGGGGCACACGGAGCTCTACAGGGGCACCGAGTACGTCGTGGACTTTCTGCCGAAGATAAAGTTGGAGATAGTCGTCAAGGAGGACCTCGTGGCCAAGGTGGTGGAGACCATCGTCAATACGGCCAAGACGGGCAGGATAGGCGACGGCAAGGTGTTCGTCCTCTCCGTTGACGAGGCCGTGAGGATAAGGACAGGGGAGAGGGGCGAGGACGCCATCTAACCGGCGCGCAAAATGTGAGGAGCGCCGGAGGCAACCCCCGGCGACAGCATATTCAGGATAAAGGGTGCCTCTGAAAATTAGATATTTTTTCCGAGGTCGAGGCGGGGTGAAAATAAAAAGCGGAGCATATAATGGTAATATGTGAGCATTTTTATTTTCGCCCTAACAAAGAGATCGGGAAAAAGAGCAATTTTCAGAGGCACCCCTAAAAAATCAAGGAGGAAATATTACCATGACGCCGAAGGATGTATTGAAATTATCGAAAGAGAAAAACGCCAGGATGGTGGATTTCAAGTTCCTCGACTTTGTCGGCATCTGGCAGCACTTCTCGGTCCCCGTGAGCGAGCTCGCCGAGGATATCTTCGAGGCGGGGCTCGGCTTCGACGGATCGAGCATACGCGGCTGGCAGCCGATACACGCAAGCGACATGCTGGTCATCCCGGACCCGGCCACCGCCGTGATGGACCCCTTTACCGAGAACGCGACGCTGAGCCTCATATGCAATATAGTGGACCCCATTACGAGAGAGGCCTACACAAGGGACCCGAGGAATATCGCGCAGAAGGCCGAGGCGTACCTCAAGTCCACCGGCATAGGGGACGTCGCCTACTTCGGCCCTGAGCCGGAGTTCTTCATATTCGACGATATCAGGTACAGCCAGGGCCCGAACCACGGTTATTACTTCATAGACTCCATAGAGGGCACATGGAACACCGGCAGGGAGGAGATGCCGAACCTCGGGTACAAGCCCAGGCATAAGGAAGGGTACTTCCCGGTCCCGCCGATAGACAGCCAGGAGGACATCAGGACGGAGATGTGCCTCACGATGGAGCAGGTCGGCATACAGATAGAGAGGCAGCACCACGAGGTGGCCACGGCAGGCCAGGCGGAGATAGACATGAGGTTTGACAGCCTCCTTAAGATGGGCGACAAGCTCATGTGGTACAAGTACATCGTGAAGAACGTCGCCAAGAGGTGGAAAAAGACCGTGACCTTCATGCCCAAGCCGATATTCGGCGACAACGGCAGCGGCATGCACGTACACCAGTCCATCTGGAAGGGCGGCAAGCCGCTCTTCTCGGGCAACGGGTACGGCGGGATGAGCGAGCTCGCCCTCTACTATATCGGCGGCATCCTGAAGCACGCCAGGGCCTTGAACGCATTCTGCAACCCCGGGACAAACTCCTACAGGAGGCTTGTGCCGGGCTTCGAGGCGCCGATAAACCTCGCCTACTCGAGCAGGAACCGCTCCGCGTCCATAAGGATCCCGATGTACTCGCCATCTCCGAAGGCCAAGAGGATAGAGGTAAGGTTCCCCGACCCGTCCTGCAACGGGTACCTGGCATTCGCCGCGATGCTCATGGCCGGGCTTGACGGCATCCAGAACAAGATAAACCCGGGCGAGCCGCTTGACAAGGACATCTACGGGCTCTCCCCCGAAGAGCTCTCCAAGGTCCCGTCCGCCGCGGGCTCGCTTGAAGAGGCGCTCAACGCGCTGAAGGCTGACCACGAGTTCCTCCTCAAGGGCGACGTCTTCACCCAGGACGTCATAGACACGTGGATGGAGTACAAGAAAGAGAAAGAGGTCGACCCGGTGAAGCTGCGCCCGGTGCCGCACGAGTTCAACCTGTACTTCGACTGTTGAGTTCTTTTGATTGTCGGATTGAAAAGCCCCCATGCCGGAAAGGCACGGGGGCTTTTTTGTAATTTTTTTTCTGTCATCCCCGAATGCTTCTGTCGGGGATATGTTTTCAGGGAACCTCTGATTCATTCGCTCTAAGGATTCCTTATCCTCCCCCTTTGAAAAAAGGGGACTGAGGGGGATTTTTTAGCCCGCCCTACCCGGCTCACGTAAATATACAACAGTAACGGCATATTTTAAAGAAGCGCGGCGCGCGGATTCCCTCACTACCGCTCTTTGTGCAGCTCCAATATCCTCCTTATTATGTTCGTCGTGGACATGCCCTTCACAATGGTTATCCTCCTTATCCTGCCGCCGTTCTTTTTTACGACGTCGGCCCCTGCTATATCCCCGGCGGCCCAGTCCGCCCCCTTGGCGAGTACGTCGGGCCTTATCGCCGTTATGAGCCTCAACGGGGTCGGGTCGTTGAATACGATGATATAGTCGACGCAGGAGAGGGCGCTCAAGACCTCGGCCCGTTCCTTCTGCGGCACGATGGGGCGGGTCTCTCCCTTTATCGAGCGCACGGAAGAGTCGCTGTTCAGCCCCACGACGAGGATATCGCCGAGGGACCTGGCCTTCTTCAAGTACCTTACGTGCCCGGCGTGTATGATGTCGAAACAGCCGTTCGTGAAGACGACCTTACGGCCCCGTTTCCTCAGGGGCTTGAGCGCCATGAGGAGCGTTTTCAAAGAGATGACCTTTTTCATACAGTTCCTTTTCCCGGCGTATTTGTTGACCACGGTCTTTTCAAACCTTGACAGTCCTTGCAAGTGTAAGGGCGTGGACTAAAGCCCCGGCTTTTTTCAATACCTTTGAGCACTCCATTATCGTGGCCCCGGTCGTGTATACGTCGTCTATCAGGAGCACGGTCCTGCCCTCGACCTCACCGGGCCTTTTAAGGGCGAACGCGCCCTTGACGTTCTCCCTCCGCTCATCTGTCTTGAGCTTCACCTGTTGAGCGGTATTCTTAAGCCTCTTGAGGTTTGTATAGTCTACCCTTGCGCCAAGACGCCTGGAGACCTCCCTTGCAAGGAGGAGGGACTGGTTGAATCCCCTCGTGCGGAGGCGTTTTTTATGGAGTGGGACGGGTATGACGGCGTGGGGCGCAAAAGGGAGGCTTATCGATTCGGCTAAAAGCCGTCCAAGCGGCCTGCCGAGCATGACCTTGCCGCCGTATTTGAAGCTGTGGACCGCCTCCACCACCGCGCCGTTGTAGGCGAGGGCGCTTCTGGAGCTGACAAACGGCATCTTTTGGGTCTGGCAGACCCCGCAGGTATGGTCCGGGGAGGAGGCCGACACGAACGGGACCCCGCATACGCCGCATTTCGGGCCGAGTATCTTCTGCGAAGATAGGCCTTCGGCGCAGGCCTTGCAAAAGAGCCCCTCGGCTATGCCGCCTTCGCAGAGCGGGCACACTGGCGGGAAGAATATGTCCAGAAGCTCGGCGAGCACCGATGCGTCCTCCGGGTGTTTTGCTTGAGGCCCCTCCGGGCCAAAGGGGCGTGTAGTCCCGGAAGGAAACATTAAAATACCTCTCCGGCACTGTCTTTAATTAACATATCATGGGCGCGGTTTCAACAAGCATAGCGAGCGGATACCCTGTAGCTTGCTACAGGGTGAGCGAGCGAATAGATAAAGTACCTTGCTTGAAAATTCCCTGTAAGTCAAGCTGCAGGGAATTTTAATGCTTCATCCCGGCCGGGTCTGGCTCTGCGGGGGTTGAGGGCGGTTCACGGGGACTGGTCCATGGCCGGTATCGTTATGTGAAAGACGGTGCCTTTGCCCTGCTCGCTTTCAACGGTTATCTCCCCGTTATGGTCTTTTACTATCCCGTAGCTGATGGAGAGGCCTAACCCCGTGCCCTTGCCCGACTCCTTGGTGGTAAAGAACGGGTCGAAGACCCTGTTGACGATGTCCGCCCCCATGCCGCACCCGGTGTCCTTGAAGCTCATCCTCGCGGACTTCGTCCCCCCGGCCTCCACCGTCCTTGTGGAGACTTCGAGCCTGCCGCCCTCTAACATCGCGTCCTTCGCGTTCGAAGCGATGTTTATGATCACCTGTTCGAGCCTGTTGGCGTTGCCGAGCACCGCAGGCAGCTCCCTTGACAGGTTGAACACGGTTTTTATCGCATGGTTGTGCAGTATCTCCTTGATGATGATGAACGCGTCCTTTATGACCGTGTTCAGGTCGAGGGGCTTGAATACCGGTTCCTCGTACCTGGAAAAGACCCTCAAATGGTTTATTATCTGCTCCATCCTGCCGGACGCCTCGACGATGAGCTTGAGCTTCTCGTAGTGCGCCGAGTCCTCATACGTCGTCTTCAGTATGTTCTTTGAGAGGCCCTTTATCACGGTAAGGGGCTGGTTGAGCTCATGGGCCAGCCCGGCGGCAAGCTCGCCGAGCGCGGTCAGCTTGCTCGACTGTATGAGCTGGTTATGGGTGTCCTTGAGCTCCATGCAGAGCGTCTCTATCTCTTTCTCGCTGCTGTCGATGTCCTTGAGCATGCGGTAGACGCCGTCCCTGAAGTCCTCGATGTAGCGCACTCTCCTCTTAAGCTCGTTGCGCGTCTTTTCAAGCTCCGCTTCAAGCCTCGATTTTTCCCTCAAGTCCTCGAAAACGAGCACGAACGCCTGAGTTTCCTCCAGGGGGCGCGTCATTGCCGAGCCGGATATCGACACGGGGACGGCCCGGCCGCCTTGCCCGGTGCAGTTGAGGCGGAGGTCCTTTACGTGAAGGTCGGAGTTGAGCCTGTGGACGAGGCGCGCCTCCGCGCCATGCTCAAAGAGCCTCTCCACGGTGCTGCCGATGAGCTCTTCCCCGCTCCTGGAGACAAGGTCGGAAAAGGCGCCGTTCACCTCGCTGATCCTGCCGTCAAGGTCGATCACCGCGATGGGGCAGGGGATGCAGCGGATGACGGAGCCGGCCCTGGAGCGGTTTTTTACCGGTGCGCCCGCCTCTATCACGACCGGTA
>JACRLF010000069.1 GCA_016235365.1 Deltaproteobacteria bacterium
CTGAACGCCGAGCAAAGCGAGGAAGAGGACGCAAGGATGCGTCCGGAAGTGAAGGCGCGCGGCTGGAATGAGGAGTCAGGAAGGCGACGAATGGAAGCCGACTCCCTCCAGGCGCGCCAGGAAAATCAGGGGGTTACGGCATTTGCTGTAGCCCTTTTTTTGGTGATTTGTAGAGGATAGATTAAGTAGAGATTTACAAGACCCCAGTCCTGTAGACTTCGCCCGCCATTGCTCTGCTTTTTTAAAGGCGGGCCCTGCCCGCTGAGATTATCTCTTCCCTCCAAGACTCCAGGCGCCCGGCCCGTAAGAGATCACCATGAGCAGGCCCCCGAGGATCGCAAGGTTCTTCATGAACATGATCATCTGCATCCGGTCCGAGAGCTGGGAGTGAAAGACCGCCGTTGCAAGTATTGTAAAGACTATCAGCGCCCCGGCCGCCCACCTGGCCCTGTAGCCCAGGACAAGCAGCATCCCGCCTCCCAACTCGAACACCACAGCCGCGGCCCAGGAAAGGACCGGCAAAGGCATCCCGTGGGAGGCGATGTATTGCTGGGTGCCCCCCGGCTGCATGATCTTTCCATACCCGGCCACAAGAAAGACCGCCGCCAAAAGGACACGCCCTATCAACGGTATGATGTTTTTCATCCGAACATCTCCTCGTTTGAGATTTCGATTTACATTTGATAGATCGGTTGAAGCTCCCCGCTCGCCAAGCCGCGGGCTGGGAGCTCGCTATACATTTTCAGAGAGTAGCTTCACCTGTTCCGGTTTTGTCTTGATTATGAATTTTATGGACGAGTTGTTCGCGTCAATGACCTCGATGTCGATGCCTTTTATCCTGATGTTTTTCGATTCTGAAAGGTCATAGGTGAACTCCTGGGGGCCTGTTATATCACGGTAAAGAAGGCGAAGGACTTCCTTGATTCTTCCGCCGTAGATTATTTCGACTTTCCTGGTCTTGATATTTGCCTCTTCTATCTGAACGGGCTTGAAAACCGAGGTCTTCCGTTCAAACATCACAGCGGTATCCCAACCCGCACCAGGGCATACCGCCCAGCCGTAGAGATTCCCTGAGGCTTCGACCAGAGCGCAGACCTTCCAATCGAGCTTTTTGCCGGTATGCAGCGTAGCGCGCATGTCCTCTGTTTTATTTGTATTCTCGCAGATGTACTTGCGGTCTTCTTTTGCCTCGACATAAGGGAGCAGCAGCCCCACAGCCTTCCATTTCGAGCCTGCCGTTATCGGAGGAAGAGTTTGGCCCAATGGAGAAGGTATGGTGTAATCCTGGGTAGCGACAAAGCCGGGGGTGATCATGATGTTTATGCTGAAGTTGACCATCTGCTCGCCGACCCCGACCTCTTGGACCATGCCGGATTTGAAGAGGTTGAAGAGTTCTTTTTTCTCAGGCGTTATCTTTATATAACCAACGGAAGCGCAACCGGACATAAAGGCGATAAAAACGGCGAGCAGAGCGAGCTTTTTCATATGCCTCCTTAATGCAGGGTTGTTTTTGCGTCTGCCAAAACCGATAAGTCTTCTTTAGGGTGCCTCTAAAAATTGCTCTTTTCCCCGATCTCTTGAAGCTCCCCGCCGGCCTAAGCCGCGGGGAATCTTCGACATATAGGGAGTATCTATTTCTATTCGCTCGCTTGACCCCGCAGCAAGCTGCGGGCTGGGCGCTCGCTATGCATGTTCGTTAGGGCGAAAATAAAAATGGACACATATTCGCATATATGCTCCGCTTTTTTTTAGCGTTCTGAAACCCCTCGGGTCTTGAGTCCTAAGAGGTTTTAGCGTTCTGAATCCACCGGGGTCTTGAGTCCTACGAGGTTTCACTCACCCCGCCTCGACCTCAGAAAAAATATCTGATTTTTAGAGGCACCCTTTAATATGATACACCTCTAATGGCCCGTCAACTTTTTTACTATTAGGCATAAGTCTTTTTTTTTACAACTGTACCAACGGCCATATACGCCCTCTTTTCACCCGCGGGCTCAAGCGTTGAAGCTCCCCGCAGCAAGCCGCGGGGAATCTTCGACATATAAGGGAGTATCTATTTCTATTCGCTCGCTTGACCCCGCAGCAAGCCGCGGAGAATGCGCTCGCTATGCATGTTCAGCCGGTATCCCACCCGAAAAAAACGGCTGGGCCGGTTCGAGAACCGGCCCAGCCGTTTGTGCCATGCCGGCAATACCCGGCATCAAACCGGGAAAACCACGCCGGGGAGCGCCTTATCGAGTCTTGTCTTTACAAAGTCTATGGATCTATCGAGTAGCGCCTTTGAGTCGGCCTCGAACCTCAGGACGAGCACCGGCTGGGTGTTGCTTGCGCGCACGAGCGCCCAGCCGCCGTCGAAGTTCATCCTCAGCCCGTCTATTTTAATGATATCTCTGACCTTGAAGCCGTTCGTGCCCTTGCCTATGGCCCCACAGAGCTTCTCTATCACCCCGAACTTAAGCTTATCGGGGCAATCCACCCTTATCTCTGGCGTAATAACGGTCTCAGGGAGCCCGGCAAGGAGCGTTGAGAAGGCGAACCCCGGGTCTTTTTCACGCCTCATCGCCATTATCTCCGCGAGCCTGCATGAGGCGTAGACGGCGTCGTCAAAGCCCAAGTACCTGTTCGCAAAGAATATGTGGCCGCTCATCTCCCCGGCAAGTTCGGCCTTCAATTCCTTCATCTTGGACTTTATTAGAGAGTGTCCGGTCTTCCACATGACGGGCCTTCCCCCGCGCCTCGCTATCTCGTCGTACATCACCTGCGAGCACTTTACCTCCCCCACTATCGTGGCGCCGGGGTTTGTCTCGAGGATGGCCCTTGAGAATATGACCATGAGCTTGTCGCCCCAGATGATGCCGCCCAACTCATCCACCACGCCGATCCTGTCGGCGTCCCCGTCGTACGCGACCCCGAAGTCTGCGCCGCTACAGCGCACGGCCTCTATGAGGTCATTGAGGTTCTCAGGCATCGTGGGGTCAGGGTGGTGGTTCGGGAACCTGCCGTCAGGGTCGCTGAAAAGCTCCACGGTCTCGCACCCGAGCCTTCTCAAGAGCATTGGGGCTACGATGCCCGCCGTGCCGTTGCCCGAGTCGAGCGCCACCTTCAAGGGCCTCTTGAGGGCCGGGAGCCTGATATTGTCGGCCACGTAGTCGATGTACCTTGATATGATATCGAGCCTCTCTACCTTGCCCTCGGCCATCCCCTCAGGGGGCCTTTCCGGCGCAATTTGCCTCACTGCCCTTTTCAGGTGTTGTATCCCTTCACCGTGTATGGTCTCTTCGCCTATGCTTATCTTGAAGCCGTTATACTCCGGCGGGTTGTGGCTGCCGGTTATCATTATCCCGCCGTCGAGGCCGAGCGAGTGGATGGAGAAGTACTGGAGGGGGGAGGGGCATTCCCCTATGTCCACGCAGTCTATGCCGCTTGAGGTCAACCCCCTTATGAGGGCGTCCCAGAGGGGGGCCGAGCTTGTCCTTACGTCCCTGCCGACCGTTATCCTCGGGTTGCCCGCCTTCCGGGGTCTCGTCTTACGGACGATGGCGGCATAGGCCCTGCCTATGAGCTCCGCCGTCTCATCGGTCAGGTCCTGTCCGTACGTGCCCCTTATGTCGTACTCGCGGAAGATATTGTCCGGGATCTCCGGCATATTAAGAAGTACCCCTGTTTCAGGTGTTGTATCTCTTCA
Source organism: Deltaproteobacteria bacterium (assembly GCA_016235365.1). Taxonomy (GTDB): domain Bacteria; phylum Desulfobacterota; class GWC2-55-46; order GWC2-55-46; family GWC2-55-46; genus JACRLF01. Next base: position 3,686 of record JACRLF010000069.1, read on the forward strand.
CCTGGGCGATCACAAAATATTTTTCCGGCGCGTGCGGGACCATTGGTCTCGCGCACGGCTCAGGCGCCGCCCGTTGACGCGGCTTTTTTAAGCGCTTTTTTCCCGGAGCGGAGCGTAGAGAAGAACCCTTTCAACAGTCCGCTCGCCTCAGCCTCGCACGGCCCGGCCGTGACGGAGACCGTGTGGTTGAGCCTTCCATCTTTGGAGATATCGTAGAGCGAGCCGCACGCCCCAGCCTTCGGGTCGTACGCCGCGAAGACGAGCCTCGGTATGCGCGCCTGGATTATAGCGCCCATGCACATAAGGCATGGCTCGAGCGTCACGTATAGGGTGGTGCCGCTCAAGCGCCAGGCCTTCATTTTTTTGGAGGCCGCCCTGATGGCGACCATCTCGGCATGAGAGAGGGGGTCGTTGGCCGACTCCTTCTTATTGTGTCCGCGCCCGACTACCGCGCCTTTATGGACGACGACCGCCCCTATCGGCGCCTCGTTCTTTTTCCCGGCCTTCAAGGCCTCTTTCAAGGCCGCTTGCATGAACCTATGGTCTTCTTCCCTTTTCAATGTTTCCTTTTTGCGTCCGCGTCTTTATATGGCTGGAGATATTGCAAATGCATAGCGAGCGCCCGCCCGTCGGCTTGGACGGCGGGAGCTTCAACCCCGTGAGGGCGGGCCTTTTGAGGACCGGGCCTATATGCCCATCTTCTTGGCGACCTGATCGAGCTCTTTGGGCCTTCCTTCCGCGATTATCTTCTCCTGGAGCTGTTCCGGCGACAGCTTGAACTTGCTCTCCACCTTCCTCCTGTGCACGGGCGCGCCGTTATACGCGCAGAACGGATAGAGATGGCCTTTGGGGTCAGGATAGTGTATGACGCACCGCATCACCCTCTCGACGCTGAAGTTGTATCCGTCCATAAAGTGCATGCCCGCTATGAAGAAGTGGCTGTAGTAGCGTTCATTTTTCTTGTCGTCGTCTATGTTTATCCTTCTTAGCCTGCTGTCCTGATAACCTTCGAGGCTTTGGAGGAATTTCTCAAAGGTAAGGCCCGCGGGCGCCTTGTCCTGCAGAAAGTGCCGCTTGAGCTTGTACATTGCCGTAACCTTCGAGAGCAGGCCGAAGTTCGAAGGCGTGGCGCTCTTGGAAAGGTTTATTATCTCGGCGAGGAACGGCTTCATGTCTATGAACTCGCTTATGGGCTTTACGCTCCCGTCATTGCCGATGTAGAAGTACGTGCCCTGGGAGCAGTGGGGGTGAAGGGTGAGCGAGTATCTCGGCTTGCCGCTAAGGGCTGTGGCGAGCCTGGAGAGGGCTGATGTGATATGTATCGGGAACCAGTCACGCATGGCCTTTATGTAGCCGGTCTGTCTTTCGATATCATACGCGAGGTCAGCGAGCGTGTATCTCCTCTCCATCCTGTGGCTCTGGCTGAACCTGCCGACGAATGAGACGGGCTGGAAGGCTAAACCGCTTATGACGTCGTTGTTCTTTATCGCGAACCTTACGATGTCGCCCACCTGATGGTCATTGTAGCTCTTTACGAGCGTGACGACCGGAATTACGTCTATCTTGACCTTTCTGCAGTTTTCTATGGTCTTAAGCTTGTATTCGAGCAGGGGCTTTGAGCGCGTCTTTTTGTAGACATCATCCGTCAGGCCGTCGAACTGCAGATAGATGTTCTGCACGCCGGCCTCTTTGGCGGCCTGGGCGAATTCAAAGTCGGCCATCTTTATGCCGTTCGTGTTGACCTGAATGTACTCGAAGTTCATTTCCTTTGCCTTGCGGACTATGTCGAGGAAGTCCGGCCTCACGGTGGGCTCGCCGCCAGAAAACTGGACCATGTTCGCCATTACCGGTCTCTGTTTCACAAGGGACTCGAGGATGTGGACGACTTCGTCAAACGCAGGCTCATACAGGTAGCCGGCCGCGTTGGCGTTGGCGAAACAGACCGGACAGGTGAGGTTGCATCTGTTGGTGAGGTCCACTATGGGCAGGCCGCTGTGGCTCATGTGCATGTTGCAGAGGCCGCACTGCGTCGGGCATTCGGTCGCCTTTTTAATGGGGGGGTCCTCTATGCCCCTGCCATCGCCGTACCAGAAGCCCTCGCACCTGTAGTAGAGGTCCACGTCGCCGTAGAAGATGTCCTTGAAGTCGCCGTGCTCCTTGCAGGACTTCCTCATCCAGACCTTGCCGCCCTCCGCGTAGAGCGTGGCCTTTATTATTTCCATGCATTCGGGACAGACAGAGTCGATCTCCTTTGGCAGACCGAATCTTATAGGCTCGATCCTTGTTCCTGCGTAAGTCGTTTCAGGCTGATTTACAAGGTCTGAAAAGCCGTCGACCATGCCGTTCGGCTGCCGCCACAACCGGTGAAATATGCCCATAACCCGACCTCCATATGCCTTGATATATTTTAAGGTGCTGGAAAAGTCTTGTTTTGCGTTTTTTGGTTGGCGCTATATTAAAATACCGGCGATTCAGGTCCCGGAGACCAAACGCGCGGCCGGACGGCTTCCAGGCCGCAGGAGCGGGTTCCGCGCGGCCTGCTTATGGGCGTCTTGACCCCCGGGGGTTTCAGAACGTTAAAAGAAACCCTCGGGGGCGTTTCAAACTCCATGGGTTAAAATAACGTTACAGTAAATACCCCCTTGTTGTCAAGGAAGTTGTCTGTTCCTCGGGACATTGTCATAATATATGGTATTATTAACGATATCATGGCTAAGTGTGGGCCTTTTGAAAAAGAGCCGGTCCGTTACGAGGAGTGGTTTGAGGAGAACAGGTTCGCTTACGAATCCGAGCTCCTCGCCGTAAGGGGCGAGCTCCCCCAGGGAGCAGGCGTGGAGATAGGCGCTGGAAGCGCGCGGTTTGCCGGGCCCCTTGGCATAAAGATAGGCCTGGAGCCTTCCGCCAGGATGCGCGAGCTTGCACGGAAGAGGGGCGTCCTGATGATCGACGGGGTGGCCGAGAGTTTGCCTTTTCTCGACGGCTCGTTGGACTTCGCGCTGATGGTGACGGTAATCTGCTTTCTCGACGACGTGGACAAGGCCTTTAAGGAGGCCTGCCGCGTCCTCAAGCCGGGCGGCCGCCTGATAATCGGCTTTATCGACAGGGAGAGCCCTCTGGGACGGGTCTATCTCGAACGTAAAAATGGGTCCGTATTCTACAGGGACGCCACTTTCTATTCAACGGAAGAGGTCTTGAGCAGGCTTGAAAAGGCGGGCTTTCGCCGTTTTAAAGTTATCCAGACGATATTCCACGACCCCAGGGGCCTCAAAGCGGCCGAACCCGCGAAAGACGGATACGGGCAAGGGCTCTTTGTGGTGATAAACGCAGGGAAGTAGCGCGGTAAAAGCGTCAACCACTACCGGCTTTCAGCCTTGAAGCTCCCCGCGACAAGCTGCGGGGAATCTTCGACATATAAGGAAGTATCTATTTCTATTCGCTCGCTTGACCCCGCTAGCCAAGTTGCGGAGAATGCGCTCGCTATGCATATTCAGTATACCTCGTTAAAGATGGTGAGGATGTGGGGTGCGACCTGTTTTTTCCTTGAGATAACGTTCTTGAGCTCGTATACGTTCTCTGAAATTTCTGGATAATCGAGCTTGAAAAAGACTTCTTTGTCGCAGACCACGAGCATAACTGATGTGCCGGCGGCTATGTCGGTGACAAGGAGGCCCGAGAGCTGGAGCCCCTTTTCCCTCTTTATGTCCACAAGCACCTTTTTAAGCCTGTCCTTCTCCTCATAAAACTCGTTAAACCCGATAATCTCGACCTGCCCTATGCCGAACTTCCTGCCCTTTGCCTCGAAGACCTTGTAGTCGCCCTTGACCACCTCCACGGGCCCCCGGTTCTTGATGGACGCCGTGGCCCCGAATATCTCGCTTCCGAAGGCATTGTGGTCGAGCCCGGACTTCTCTTCCAGCCACTTCACTATCGCCCTGTCCCTCTCCGTGGTCGTCGGGGATTTAAGGAGCACGGTATCCGAGATTACGCCCCCGAGAAGGAGCCCGGCAATCTCCTTTTTAATCGGCGCGCCCCTCCTCATGTATAGCTCGGAGACGATGGTGGATGTGCTCCCCACAGGCTCGCAGATGAAGGGTATCGGGTGGGTCGTGTGGAAGTTGCCTATCCTGTGGTGGTCTACGACCTCCACGATATTTACCTGTTCCGCGCCGTCAACGGCCTGAGCCATCTCGTTATGGTCAACGAGTATGAGGCTCGTTGCCGAGGGCTTCAGGACGTTGCTTTTTGTTATGATGCCCTGCATCCTGCCGTCGGCGTCGAGCACGAGCAGGCCGCTGGCCTTTGTCAGCCTGAACTTTATGTCGTCCACAAGCTCATCCGGGCCGGCCTTCTCGAACTCCGTGTCGCAGATGGTGCTTGACGGGGTGCTGAGCCTAACGAGCAGGGCCGTGGTGACCGAATCGAGCGGGGAGCTGATTATGCTCACCCTCTTCCTTTTCGCTATTTCAAGCACGGGCTCCTTTACGGAAAAGCCCCCGGTTATGACAAGAAGCCCTATGCCCATTTCAGCGGCGCTCCTCTGTATGTCCTCCCTGTCGCCGACTATCACGGCGCACTCCCCGGGGTCTTTGTCCTTGAGCTTCTCAAGGAACGACTCCACGGCCATGGCGCCGACGTAGATGGAGAACCTCGATTGGACGCCGTCGAGGAAGTTGAGCATCGCCGCGCCGTTCAGGCTCTCAATTATGTTATTGACGGATGTTACCACCTCGGCCGACCTCTCGACCTCCATCTTTACTATGTAGCGCCTGGCAAGGTCCATGAGGGTCAATACCCCCTTCGGCCTCATCTGGCCGTCGAGGACCGGGATGAACCCCACCTTCTTCTCCCTCATTATCTCCATTACCTTTAGCAGAGGGGTGTCCTCGGATACCGTCACGACGTCGACTGACATCACGTCCTTTGCCTTTGGGTATACGTCCGGCAGGTACCTGGGCGGCTGGATATTGAAGTAATTGAGGATGAACGCGGTCTGCGGGTTTATGTCCCCGGCCCTCGCCGCCACGACGTTGTCCATGCCCTCGGCCCTCTTGAACTCGGCAAGCCCTATGGCCGAGCATATCGAGTCGGTATCCGGGTTCTTATGCCCCACTACGTAGACTGTCTCTTTTCTCATATACCCTGTGAAACCTTCCAATAACAGATAATTTTATATGATAAACCCTCATTTTTGATCGTGTCAAGGGGATTTTAATGTTTCCTTCGGAAACCCCGGTGCCTGGCTTAGGGGTGGTTCAGTGCGCTCAGGGTTTAATGCTGAAAACGGAGGGCAGGCGCCTCATATGTCTATCACCGCGGTTGCCCTCCAGCCGTCTCTTGTCTCTATCAGGCTCAGCCGATGGAGCGTTATCGCCTTCACGTCGGCCTTGAGGGGTTGTCTGCCGGGGTCGATGGGCGAGCCGTAGGCCTTCGCGCGCAGGTAGTAGAGGCCGTCCCTCTCCTCTATCTCCACCCCGTCGAAGCGGAGCAGGAGCCTCTTAGCGTCTTTGATGAATACTATCTCGCTCAGGAAGCTGTAGAGAAGGAGGTCGAGCTCCCTGTTCTCCACCTCTATATGGAGCGCCTCCTGCCTCAGAATGGAGTCGAGGTCCTCCACCATCACGTTCGTAGTGGCGTCCGCCGCCGCGATAAAGACCTCTTCGAGGTCCTTGCCCCTGGCCTCGAACGCCGCGTCGGCGGTCGCTATATCCTCAAGGTAACGGTATGTCATTTTCAGCGTCCCTTCGGGTTTGGCATCCTGTTAGAAGCCCGGCTTCGGGGCGCCGGAATTCCCGATCACCCCTTGATATTGCCTATGGGCACAAGTTTTATGACACGCCTGCTCAGGCCCGCGAGCTCGGTAGCCTCCACCACCTCGTCTATGTCCTTATAGGCGGCCCCCGCCTCCTCGGCAAGCCCGCCCCATGAATCGCTCCTGACGTAGATGCCCCTAATCTCCATATCCCGCTTGAGCCTCTCGCCCCTGTATGTCCTCTTTGCCTGGTGCCTGCTCATGGTGCGGCCGCTCCCGTGCGCGGTTGAATAGAAGGAGTCCGCCCCGGTGGCGACTCCCGCGAGCAGATAGGACCCGGTCTCCATGCTCCCGCCTATGATGACGGGCTGGCCGGTCTCCCTGTAGGCCTCGGGCACTCCCTCCATGCCGGGGCCAAACGCCCTCGTGGCGCCTTTCCTGTGGACCAGCACCTCCCGCTCCTTCCCGTCAACCAAGTGCCTTTCAAGCTTCGCGGTATTATGCGTGACGTCGTAGACCATGTCCATGCCGAGGTCTTCGGCTGACCTGTTGAATACCTCGGAGAAGACCTCCCTTACGCGGTGGAGTATCACCTGGCGGTTCGCGAACGCCATATTTACGGCGCACTTCATGGCCGAGAAGTAGTCCTGCCCCTCCGGGGAGTTGAAAGGCGCGCATGCGAGCTCCCTGTCGAGGACCTTTATCCCGTACTTCTTCTCCATCACGCTCAAAAATAGCTGTAGATAATCGGTTGCTACCTGGTGGCCGAAGCCGCGGCTCCCGCAGTGGAACATCACGGCGACCTGGTTGGGGATGGTGAACCCGAAGGCGCGCGCCGTCTCTCCGTCGAAGACGTTCTCCGGTTTGGCCACCTGTATCTCGCAGTAGTGGTTCCCGGAGCCGAGCGTCCCCACCTGATCGAACCCCCGCTCTATGGCCTTGTTGCTCACCGTGGACGGGTCGGCCCCTTCAAAACAGCCCTTCTCCTCCGTAAGCTCAAGGTCCTCTTTCCACGCGTAGCCGTTGTGCAGACACCAGAGAGCCCCCTTTCTCAGCACGTCCCTGAAGCCGTCCTGCGTCAGCTTCACGAAGCCCGTGCACCCGACCCCCGCCGGTATCCGGTGGAAGAGCGCGTCTACAATCTCACGGAGCCTCGGTTTTACCTCGTCATACGTGAGGTTGGTCAGCACAAGCCTCATCCCGCAGTTGATGTCAAACCCTATGCCCCCGGGCGAGATGACCCCGGTCTTTGCGTCCATCGCCGCCACCCCGCCGATGGGGAAGCCGTACCCCCAGTGGCCGTCCGGCATGCAGTACGCGTATTTTACGATGCCGGGCAGGCACGCCACGTTCGTGACCTGCTCGAAGACCCCGTCGTCCATCTCCTTCATCAGCTTTTCCGTGGCGTATATCCTGGCGGGCACGAGCATGCCCTCCTTGTATGAAACGGGTATCTCCCACACGGTATCGGATACCCTTTTTACGGCGGAAGGCATCGGCATAGTTCCCCCCTTCGTAATATCTTCCCTAATAGGCTGCTGAAAAAGTCCATCTATTGCGAAGTTTGAACAGCCTGCTAATGTTTCGCTTAACTATACTCTACCACAAAAAACGCGCCGCATGGCGGCCCGCGTGGTCTTCAAGGAAAGTTCACTTTAAAATACAAGAGGGGCGGCCATATGCCGCCCCTCTTGTCATCCTTTACCGTATATGCCCGTCACTCCTTATCGAGCGCCTCTTCCACCTCGGTAAGCTGTCCGGGCCTGATCGAAATCTTCTCCTTGTTCTCCCTGTGCCCCTTAAGCCTCAGGGTGAGCTCATATACCCCGGGCTCAAGGTCTATGGTAATAGGCGTAAGCCCGTAGTAGACGTCGCCTATGTATACCTTTGCGCGCGGGGGGGCAGAGGTTACCGAGACCCTGCCTGAGGCGTGGGCGTTGGAGAGGGCGGCGGGGATGGCTGGCGAAACCGCGCTCAGAGGGCCCGAGGCCCCGGCCTTAACCGGCAGGGTCTGCGAGGCATCGGCGATAGCCTTTCTTATGACCTTTGACAGCGAGGCCGATATATAGGCGGAGATAGTCGCCCTTGTGTTGCCTAACACCCCGGCGTAACGGCTGTCTTTATGGGCCTGCGTCCCCGACCAGACGGCCTTCCCGCTTGCGGCCTCCTTGAATTCAGCCGAGAGCTCGATCATTATCTCGTCGCGCGGGCCTATGTCGAGCCTGAACCCCTTTACCGTGCCCCTCAGGACAAGGTCCGCTCCGGCCCTGCCTGCCTCGTCCCCTGTCGATACCGTAAAGCCAGCGGAGGAGAGCTCCTCCGCGAATGCGCGGGTGACGAGGCTTGAGACGTCCTCGGTTAGCGTCAGGCTCTCATTCGACATGTCGCTTACCACCGCCGTGACCTTGCCTATGGCGCGGGGGTCTTTCCCGCCCCTTGCGTCAATGAATTGCTCCACGAATATCTTTAACGGCTCTTTCCCCGGCTGGGGGGGCGTAAGCCCTGGCGCGTATCGGACGCTCAACGGCCCTGAACAGCCGGAGAGGATGAATACCGTAAGGGAGAGCGCAAGGCAGAGCGCCAAAGAGGCCAGATTCGACGGACGCCATGACGGTCCTTTTAAACGGCCGTATTGATAACGCATCTTGTGTCGTCCCCCTTATTTGGATTTAGCGGCGGAGTTTTTTGCTGGAGGTACTGTAGGGCAATCATATCAGAGGTTGATAGTAAACTGCTACCGCCAAAAGGCGGCAGTTTTGAATCCGGACGTAAGCCGATTTTCGAATGGGAGAATAAAAAAAGGGGGAGGCTGTTCGCCTCCCCCGGTTTCCGCTGCGCGGTATCAGAACGCCGCGAAGAGCATAAGGGTAGTAAGCTGGTCGCCTGTAGCCGCGTTCGGCTTGCCGCTGCCCGTGTACCAGCTGTGGTTGAGCTGCAGGTTCAGGTTCTGCGTCGGGTTGTACGTTACGCCGAGGGTCGTTGCGTTGTCGGCGTCCTTCCCGTCGTTGTTCGGATCCCCGTTCTTAGCGCCCCGGTACGCGGCGGCAAGCGTCACCCTCTGCGGTATTACGCCGAACTCGCCGACTATCGCCCAGGCGGTCTTGTCCTTATATGTGCTCGAGTTGAACATGTTCGGGATGTCTGTAGCCTTGGACTTCGCCGCGTTCGCGTAGGTCAGGTAAATCCCCAGCGGGAACCTGCCGGCCATGCCCTGGGCCTGCGCATCGAGCGCCCAGGCGTCCGCCGACTCCCTTACAACCCCGCCGTCTATGCGCTTGGTCGTCCCGTTCCATATCTGGAAGCCCGCGCCCAGGTTCCAGTCCGATATTGAGGGCGTTACCGCGCCCCTCAGGTAATTGAGGTACGGCCCCGAGGCGTTATCTCCGTGCACGGGCGCCCAGGCGCTGTAGTTGGCGAACCAGATCGGCTGGTAAGCGGCGAGGGCGACGCCTGTTGCCGACCCGTCGGTGCCGATGTACTGCTGGGCCGAGGTCTCTCTCCTGTGCTCGATGGTGCGGATGTTCCTTACCGCTCCGGTTGAAAGGAGCTCAAAGCCGTAAGCGGCCCCGAGCGAATCGGTTGTAAAGGGTATCACGCTCACGCTCGTCCCGTAGGGCCTGAATACGACGGGCATCTTGAACGAAGTGAAGCGATTGCCGGCGTCACCGTCTATTATAGACATCTCAAGGAGGAAGCCGACGTGCTCGCCGGCGCGCCCGCCTATCAGAAAGCCCGCCTCATCCGGGAACTGTACCACCCCCTTGTTTATATCGGTCTCGGCGTCGCCGTTCCTGTCCTGGTACCTTATCTTGGTTACCAGAGATGCGTTGAGCGTGGCGGGAAGCGAAAGCAGGTCGCCCTCTATCATGCTCTCTCCGCCTATCATGGTATAGCCGTCGGCCTTGAAGGCGCGTCCGAAGGCGTTGAGGGAAGGGAAGTGCTGGAAGTGGCACGCGTTGCAGGCCATGCCTGTCTGACGCGCGAAAGCAGGAACCGCCGCCGCCTCATGCGTGAGGATCAGCGTCACCGTGAAGAAAAAGAGGGCGCACACGGCGTAGAGCAACTTTCTACTCATACAAACCTCCTTCAATTAAGGTTTTGCGTCTTCCGTGCTTGCGTATCTTCAGCAGCCTTTCAAGGGGCATGTAGGCGGGCCAAGGGCAGTACCCTCAACCCCGTGCCAGAGTTTTGCCTGATTATACCAATACGCAAACAATTGTCAATAACTATGAAGAGATGCAACGGATGCTTATTTTGCGGCCTTAACTCAAGTGTCTAATGCCGTGCTCGAAAAGCAAAAAGATGGGATTGCCTGATGGGATGACCGTGCTCCGCTTATAGCCGTAAAAAGATCATACGGTCTTTTTACGGGCCATTTACAATCGGATTATCGACGGTTGTTGACAGGACTTTAATTATTTGATAAAAATTGATAACTGCCGCGGCATATATCCACCCCCTCGGCAAGTTGCCGGGTATCCTGCGGAGGGTCTCCTTATTATCTGCCGTAACCTTAGCCCGAGTGGCGGAACTTGGTAGACGCACGGGACTTAAAATCCCGAGGGGGCAACCCCGTGCCGGTTCGATTCCGGCCTCGGGCACCACGGTTTTCAGGTTCCATCTTTCTTGCCTGTCTTATTCGCGATGAGGAAACCCCCGGTAAAAAAACTCCGCCTCGTCCGCGCCTGGTCCTCTTCAATAAGCCCTTCCGCGTCCTCTGCCAGTTCACCGACAAAGGGGGGCGGCAAGGGAAAGATAAATAGAAGAAACCCCTTGCTATGACGGTCTCGCAGGCCTTTTGTAGGCTGATAGCTCCCGCCTCATCCTTATATAACCCGGGACCGAGGCTATGACGGCGGAGATGACGCCTGCCAAAAAAGTCAAGAGCAGGATAATGACCAGCGACCCTTCGAAAGACCAATACAGAAACGTCACCCTGGAGGGCTGGGCGTTCTGCAACGCAAAGACCACGGCCAGGGCTGATAAGATGATAGAGACCGCAAATGATAGCTTCATGCGAGGCGATATGGTTCTCTGTTTTTAATGTTCTGAAAGTAGTATGGTTCTAATGGTTCCTTCTGGTATAATTCCCCGGAGCTTGGCTATCGCGAGCTATGAACATGACATAGCGAGCGCCCAGCCAGCGGCTTGGCGCCTAAGGGAGCTTCAACGCGTTTTGCTCTCCACGGCGTATGGCCTTACCGCGCAGGCCCCTGGTTACTTGAACTTGGAGACCGCCTGATCGAATGCGGTCTTCAACTCGGCGGCGGCTTTGGACACGCCGTCTCTCATGGATTTCCACGCCTCGTCGCTCGACCCCTTTAGGCCCTGCACCTTCTGAAGCAATTCCGCCTTTTTTGCCCGCAGCACCCGGACCTGCTCTTCATACCCGCTCTTTACGTCCGCCGCCGCGCTTCTTACCCTGGCGTCCAATGCCTCTATCTTTTTGTCCCACACCCGTATCTGTTCCTCTACGCCTTTGAGATAGGTCAGTTTACTCTCCTTATTCTCCACGGCCCCTCCCATTAAACGTTAACGGACGGTTTTCATGTGGAACAATATCCCGGATCGAGACGCGATGTCAATTATTTTAAAATTCCCCTGGCAAGCCGCGGGGAGTTTCAACGATTGTCAATGCTTCCTTTCAAACCCCTTTTATGTTAATGTTCCGGGAGACTTTGGAGGGTTCATTTGCCCGGAGCCGGGACCGCGACGCCGCGTCCGCAAAGACACTATAAGAAGGAGGCCCTCAGGAGGGCGTGGAGATGATACTCAAACACCTGAGGCAGGCAGGCCTCATCTTGTAAAATATGTGTTGCGGCAAATAAAAATTCCTGGAGGGCGTGATGAAGATACTGGTTACCGGCGGGGCGGGGTTCATAGGCTCCAACGTGGTGGACGCGTATACAGGGGCCGGGCACGAGGTCGTCGTAGTCGATAACCTCTATTCCGGCAAGCGTGAGAACCTCAACCCGAAGGCGCGGTTCTATCTCATGGATATCCGCTCCGGGGAGGTCGGCAAGCTCTTTGAGCACGAACGGCCGGACTGCGTAAACCACCATGCCGCCCAGATGTCGGTGCCGGCCTCGGTGCAAGACCCTGTCTTTGACGCCGACGTGAACGTGCGGGGCTTTTTAAACGTCCTTGAGGCCGCAAGGCGGTGCGGGACGAAAAAGGTAATATTCATCTCCTCGGGCGGGGCCGTCTACGGGGATGCGCGCGAGTATCCGACCGGCGAGACGTACTCCCCCCAGCCCCTCTCCCCGTACGGGATAACAAAGGCGGTCTCCGAACAGTACCTCTTCTTCTACAACCACCAGTACGGGCTTGATTACACGGTGCTCAGGTACGCCAACGTCTACGGGCCGCGCCAGATACCCCACGGCGAGGCCGGCGTCGTGGCGATATTCATGGACAGGCTGATCAACGCAAAGCCCTGCACCCTCTACCATTACGCGGATGAGCCCAGGGGCATGACAAGGGACTACTGTCTCGTGGAAGACGTGGCGAGGGCCAATCTTTTGGCCCTCGATAAGGGGAGCAGGGGCGCTTATAACATAGGCACCGGCGTGGCCACGCACACCGCGGAGCTGTTCGATTCCATATACGAGGCCATCAAGCGGCGGGTAAAGGACCTCCCCCCGGAGCTTAAGACGCCGGCGCGCGCGCAGGCCCGGCCCGGCGACCTTAAAAGGAGCTGTCTTAATATAGGCAGGGCAAAAGAAGAGCTCGGATGGTTGCCGGGGGCCAACCTCAGGGAAGGCCTTGAGCTGACGCTTAAGTGGCGACTCAAGAAGTAAGAACCCGCCCCAGATGGATTAAAAAAGGCCGCATCCCTATTCCCCCAAAGTGTCATTGCGGGGGGGGGCAGTTTTTGCCCCCCCCCCCGCAACGGCAAGGACGTCAGAAGCCCCTTATCTCTTCTCGAAACCGGCGGGCTGTGCGGTCGCCTGGGAGACGACAAGCTCCTTTGTGGCCACTATCTTGTGCCATACGTTCTTGGGCGCGAGGACGACTATCCCGGGCTTCAGGTCGAAGGCCTGCTCCTTGCCGTCGTCGATATAGTACGTGCCCTCGCCCTCGTGGACGAAAAACACCTGATCCCCGCCCGGGTGCCTGTGGTAGTCGAGCACCTGGCCCTCCTTGAAGTAGTATGTGTCCTGCACGAGCTGTTCGGTCTTTATGTACGTCACCTTGTTGACCGCGTCGTCCTTGAACTCCCTCTTTGAAGATATGTTCGCCTGATGCATCTGTGCTCCTCCTCGATTTTCTTTAGGGTGCCTCTAAAAATTGCTCTTTTCCCCGATTATTTTGATATCCCGTGCAAATCATCGCTTCCAGGCATGACCTGGGCGTGCTACGTATGCGGGAATTATCTTAATTATACACGTGCGCGGAAAGTTTGCAAGAGATTTTTAGGACTAATGAGGTATTTTTTGTCCTGATTAGCCCGCCGTTTAATCGGGGCGCTTATCTGGCGCCCCGGGCGCGGCCCCGGCAAAGATATCTTCCGGCGCGCTAAACCCCGGTCACTCCCCGTCGAGCAGTCCATTGATAAGCGCGGCCACGCCCTCGGAGCCCCAATCCCTCGGCCCGATGGCCCTTGCCACTATCACCCCGTTTTTGTCTATAAAGTATGTCTCCGGCACCCCGAAGCTCCAGTACCTCTCCGTAATCGCGCCGTCCCTCGCAAGGTATACCTCGAAGCTTGCGCCGTACTCCTTTGCAAGCGAGCGGACCTCCTCCGCCCTTGCGTCGCGGTCTATGGCTACGGGGAAAAAGACCGCACCCTTGTCCTTGAAGCGCCGGAACATCTTTTCAAACAGCGGGAACTCCTCCCTGCACGGCCTGCACCACCCCTCTTATCAGCCGATGAGAAGGCATAAGCCAGCAAGGACGGCGTAAAAAAGAAGAATATCATCAGCAGTGGTGCGATCTTGCGCATAACCCGTATGGTATCAATAAGGCGGGGATAAAGACAACGGTTTTAATGTCCCATTTGCATGGCAAATTGACTGCGACGGGCGGTTCGTGTTAAATTATTTTGTTAGCGTTCTGAAGCCCCTCGGGTTTTTTAAGCCTGCGTGGTTTCATTTTTTTAGCGTTCTGAAGCCCATCAGGTTCTTTAAGCCCGGGAGGTTTCATCGTCCTCCATCCGCCTCCTTAATCATCTATACCCGTATCAACGAGAAAATCCCCGAAGGATAGATGGCAAAAAACAATAACAGAAAAGGCAACAACAAGAACCACCCGTTTGTAAAGGTAAAGAGGCGGATAAGGCTCATATACCTGAAGATACTCCGTATCGATGACCCGCCGGAGCGTATAGCCAGGGGCGCCTCCATAGGCGTGCTCATGGGCATACTCCCGACCTTCGGCCTCGGCGGCGTATTTGCCCTGGCCCTTGCCTTAGTATTGAAGGCCAACAAGGCCGCCGCGGTGCTCGGCAGCCTCATAATGAACCCTATCACCTCGCCGTTTTTCTGGACCTTGAGCATCGTCACAGGCAGCGTCATCCTGCGCCAGGACTACCACACCATGCTCTTGAAATTCAAGGGGGAAAGCCTCCTTAAAGGGGCGGAATGGGTGTATGTGGTCTTTCTGACCGGCAACGTAATACTCGCCGCCGTCTTTACCGCGGCCTCCTATTACCTCGTCAAAAACACGATCATAAAACATAGAAAACACAAGGCAGAAAAAAGACTCGCACGCCTCGAAGGCGGAAGCCCGGAACCCTGAGAGTCCGCCAGCCTATCACCCCCAGGGGCCTCATTCTATCAGAACAGCGGCCACGGCCAGCTCCCTTGAGTACGCGAGGCTTAAGAAGACGCTTCTACCGCCAAGGAGCCTCTGCGCCCCGTGGTGGAGCTTGAGCGTTGGGCCCGCCTTCTCATACTCCACCTCGATGTCCTTGAGGCCCACTTCCTTGCCGAACCCGGTGCCCAGCGCCTTGAGGCAGGCCTCCTTGGCGGCGAAGGCTCCGGCGAGGCGGATAAACGGCGCCCTTGCGTTCATGGAACCGCTTATCTCCGCGTCTGTGAATACCCTCTTGAGGAAGGCGGTCTTTAGAGCGGCCCCCTTGAACCTTGAGAGACAGACCAGGTCTATTCCGTTGCGCATAAAGGATATTGATGCACCCCTCGCAAGTAACGGCGTACCCGAAGGGAACGCTAAAAGACTCATCCACGCCCGAAGTCGTCGTCAAAGCGCACGATGTCGTCTTCCTCCACGTACTCTCCGTTCTGGACCTCTATTATCTCGAGCGGGATATCGCCCGGGTTCTCCAGCCTGTGCTTGGCGCCCCTGGGGATATAGGTGGACTGGTTCACGGCTATATCGACGGTCTCTTCCCCCCTCCGCACCCTCGCAATCCCGGATATGACGACCCAGTGCTCGCTCCTTTTGGCGTGCGCCTGCAGGCTCAATCTCCTGCCGGGCGCCACGTATATCTTTTTTATCTTGTACCCCTCGCCCTTTTCCAGAAGCGTGTACGAGCCCCACGGCCTCTCTACGGTCCTGTGCGACTCCTGCTCGGAAAACCCCTTTTTCTTGAGCGCCCCTACCATATCCTTCACCTCCTGCGCCCGCTCCTTCGGGCAGACGAGTGTGGCGTCCGGGGTGTCCACTATCACCATGCCTTGAAGCCCTATGGTGGCAACGGCCCTGTCGCACCCGATTATGATGGAATCCCTGCTCCCGATGTCCACCACCCGGCCTTTTATGACGTTGCCGCTCTCGTCGGTTGCGAATATCCCGGCAAAGGAGTTCCAGCTCCCCACGTCGGACCAGGGGAAATCCACCGGTATCACTACGACGTCTTTCGCCTTCTCGAGTATGCCGTGGTCTATGGATATCCCTTCTATCTTCTTATACGCGTCCGCGAGGCCCTCCGCGTCCCTTGCCTTGTCAAGCGCGCCGTAGAGCGCGGGCAGGTGCGTCTTCATCTCTTCGAGTATGCGCGAGGCCTTCCAGACGAAGATGCCGCTGTTCCAGAAGTAGCCGCCGTCTTTAAGGTATTTTCTGGCCCTTTTGATGTCGGGCTTTTCAACGAACCGCTCAACCGCCCTAATGCCGAAGCCGCCTATCCTTTTAAACGGCCTTGCCCCGGCCTTTATGTAGCCGTAGCCGGTCTCGGGTTTGGTCGGCTTTATGCCGAAGGTCACGAGGCGGCCTTCTGACGCCGCTAAAAGCCCAGCCTCGAGGGCTGCGGTGAACTTCTTGCCGTCTCCGACTATATGGTCGGCTGGGAGCACCGCCATCACCGCCTCGGGGTCCTCCCCGTAGAGCCTGAGGGCCGTAAGGGCTATGGCCGGTGCGGTGTTCCTGCCCGAAGGCTCTATCACGTAGCCGGGCGATGGCAGGGAACCGCCGCCGGAGAGGTGGAGCCTTATGGCCTCGGCCTGTCCGGCGTTTGTCACTATCATCACGCGCTCCGGGGGAATGAGCGGGTGGAGCCTCCTTATGGTGGACTTCAAAAGGCTCTCATCACCCACCACCTTGAGGAGTTGCTTGGGGGTGGTCTCCCTGCTTAGCGGCCAGAACCTGCTCCCTATGCCGCCCGCGAGCACTACGGCGTAGAATCCCCCGGCCTTGCCGCGCCCTTTTTTTGAGATACTGGTCTTTTTCACCCTGTCCAATTATCGTCCTCTTTATACAGAACGTCATAACTTCGCATACCTGCGTTGCTCCTCGGCTCGTCGTTGCGGCGTATACAAAAATACGCCTCACTCCTCGCTCTCGTCGCGCCTTGGTCTGCTGTGTTCTGACGTTCTGTATCGGCAATTATTTAAGACGTTGTGTATTAAACGCAAAGCCCCGCCCTGCGTGGTCCACCGGCCTTAAACGGGGCCGTGGTCGTACCCGTTGGTTATCGGCATCCTCCGGTCTTTGCCGAAGGCCCTCGGGGTTATCTTTATGCCCGGAGGGGCCTGCCTCCTCTTGTACTCGCTCAGGTCCACCATCCGGGTGACTCTTTTGACAAGCTCCCTGCCGAACCCCAGGGCCACTATCTCATCTATGCCCCTGTCCTCCTCCACGTAGGCCTTGAGTATCCTGTCGAGCACGCCGTAGGGCGGCAGGGTGTCCTGGTCCGTCTGGTTGAACTTGAGCTCGGCGGACGGCGCCTTTGTGAATACGCGCTCAGGGATGACGGCC